>JAAUPI010000053.1 GCA_012035135.1 Microcoleus sp. CSU_2_2 | reverse complement strand
TTGGTATGGTGCGTCGCTATGAGATCTCCCAATAGCAACGAGAGTTGTTCGTAGCGACGCACCCTACATTTACTACATTTACGAGATTATAAAAGGGGTAAGTAACCCGGATTTGGTATTATACCAAATCCGGCTGATTCATCCCCGTTATAAATTGTATGGTGCGTCGCTCGTTTAATCTCGGTTTAAGCACGAGAATTATTCGTGGCGACGCACCCTACGCTCCTGCTCATTATAAAGGGGGTAACAAACCCGGATTTGGTATCAGTAGTTATTAGTCATTATGATGTCCGGTTGATTGACCACGATCGATAAGGTTTGTAGTGAGGACTTTAGTCCTTGACAAAATCAGGACTAAAGTCCTCTCTACAAACTTATTAATTCAACTAGCGCTTTAGCCAAATATTCATACTGCGACAAAGTGTTGTAATATTGAGCCGAAATCCTCACCAAACGCTTGCTAGAATCAGGCCAAGGAATTACAGGCACTTCTATTTTAAAAATCTCCCACAAAGCCTCTTGCAAAGGTGCAATTCCCCCTTTTGCAACTACATCAGAGTTTTCATCTGGAAGTGGCACAACTGCCATCGAACCTACCATTTCATGCGGACAAGGCAGTGGCAGACCTAATTTGTCCAGCAATATTTGTCTTCCCGCTAATGCCAAAGCATGATTTTTTGCCATTAATTCCGGCCATCCACCATGCCACAAAGAACCCATAAAATTAATTGCGATCGGCACGCACAAATATGGACTAGGATCGGAAGTTCCCATCCAGTCAAATTCTAATTGAAAGCGCGATTTATCGGTGCGCGGTGAATTAGCACCGTGACTGATCGTGGTTGGGCGAATGGTATCTTGCTTGTCGCGACGCACGTACAAAAAACCTGCTCCTTTCGGCGTACACAGCCACTTGTAGCAGTTTCCAGTATAGAAAGCTGCGCCAATTTCATCTAAATTCAGTGCTACCATTCCCGGCGCGTGAGCTCCATCTACCAAAACATCTACGCCGAAGATAGCTAACTCGTTTACTAACTGTTTGATGGGAAAAATTAAACCAGTTTGACTAACTATATGGTCTAATAATGCTAATTTTGTTTGTGGTGAAACGCACTTAATTATTGCTTCAATTACTTGTTCTGGCGATTCAAGTGGGAAAGGAACTTCCGCAACTATTACTTTAGCGCCCGTGCGACTGGCAATAAAGTCAATTGCATTGCGACAAGCGTTATGTTCCTGATTTGTTGTTAGCAATTCGTCGCCCGGTTCAAAAGAGAGCGATCGCAAAACAGCATTTATTCCTGTTGTCGCATTCGGCACAAACGCCAACTCATCTGCACCAGCACCGACAAAGGCAGCCAATTCGTTTCTAGCAGTATCCAACAGCGGTTCAAACTCCCGCATAAAAAAGCGCAATGGTTCTTTTTCCAACTGTTCTCGAAAACAGGTTTGTGCTTCTAGAACTGGACTCGGACAAGCACCGAAAGAGCCGTGGTTGAGGAAAGTTATCTCGCGATCGAGCAGCCAATAGTCTTTATTCATTGGTCATTGGTCATTAGTCATTCGTATTCCCCATTTTACCTTTTAAGTGTTCAAACTCTTCTGGTGTATTGCAATTCGATAGCATTACGGCTTCTCTAATGCTTACAGGCAAAGGAGTTGCCCCAATTTGATTCAACCACACTTGAAACGATCGCCCTCCTGACTCAATAAATCTTTGCAAACTTGATAAAGATTGGCTGCGGTAGAAGCCACACAAAGGCTCCCAACGCGAATTTTGATAGGGTACAACAGCTAAAGTAGATAACGGTACTTCTGTTAGCCGATCGACCCAATTTTGAATGATATCCGCCTCCAACAAAGGCAAATCGCAAGCTAACAGTAAAATCCACTCAGCAACAATTTCAGTCAATCCTTGAGTCAATGCCACTAGCGGTCCTGTTTCCGGACTGTACTCTAGCAGAAATTGGCATTCTGTGGTTAAAATCGATCGATAGCGATCGGGCCAAGCAGTCAAAACATAAACTTCTGAAGTTAAACTAGCAGCAACTTCGCACGATCGTTGCAATAAAGATCTACCCTCAAATTCCAAAAGAGCCTTATCCTTACCCATTCGCGAACTTTTGCCACCTGCAAGCACTATAACAGCAATTTTATTAATCATTAGTCATTAGTCATTAGTCATTATTTCTTAGTTCGTCAATTGCCAACTGTCAACACTTCGACAAGCTCAGTGACGGCTGTCAACTGTCAACAATTCGACAAGCTGAGTGACCCCTGTCAACTGTTAACAGCTTTGCTAACTTCCTCAAGTTTTTGAACAACTTGCCCACTGCTTAACAAAGTTTCTGCCTCGATAAAAGCCGAGTTTATATCCGGACAAATTCCGCATCGCCACAGATAAAATCCGCCGTTCCAGATAGCAGACTGCATCAATTCCGATGGTTTACCAAGCAATACTTCCTGCATTTGTTTTAATAAATCAGATGTTGATTCAAAGCCAGGATTTGTGCTACTAAAACCGTAATCTCCGTGAGCTAATAGCACTCGCTCGAAGTTAGCATCCGGCTGATAAATGCCGATAATCGCAGTACGATCGCGTGGCAAATCGCAACTTCCTTCTAATCCTTTGATTGTGGTAAAATTATTGATTCCCCGCAATTCAAATGCTTTTTGAAACATTGCTTCCGTCGGCGGGTGGACGTAGCCGGAAATCACGTTAACATCCCCCGCACAGGGACACCACATCAACTCCATAGTACACAAAGGCGGTCGTTTGCCGATTTCGCGACGGTAGGGAACTAAAGCAGCGGCTTCGGGAAAGTGCCTGGGAATGTAGACAAAACCCAAACCTGTACTGTCAAAAACTTGCTGGATGTTTTCTAATGGAAGTTTTGTCCAGTCAACTCCCAAACCGCGCCAAATGTCTATGAGAGGAATACCTTCTTTTGTCGGCATTCGATCGCCCCCGTGCATTAGAGCTGGGACGCCTGTTGATGCTAAAATTAGAGCTGTTAAAGGACTAATTGGGGCCGTGCGCGATCGCCCGTCGTAAGCCACCCCAAACACCGCAACACTAGATACTGAAAACCCAGTTTCTCTGTTTGGGTGAGAAAGTTTTGGCCCCAATTCTTCGTAAGCATCCAACATTCCCGCCAACTCTTCGCCAGTGGGCCGTTTGATGCGGTGGGCAATCATAAAAGCACCAATTTGCGCCGGTGTTGCTTCTTGCAAAAGCATCATCCGCATTGCCGCTGCTGCTTCCGATCGAGTCAAATTTTCTCCTGTATGTACCCCGCTGCCAATTTTTCGCAGCAATTCTCTGAAAGCGTCACTCATTTTATTGAAAATTGGTAATGGGGAATGGGGAATGGGGAATGGGGAATTGGTAAGGGGCATGGGGCATTGGGCAATTTGAGATTTGAGATTTGAGATTGAAAAAATGACTTCTTCCCTCTTCCAGTAACCGGATTACCATTCACAATTCCCGAATTAATTCCCTAGTTTTTGCTCCATTTAATGCCTCAAATTGTGGCATTACAAATTCGCGTACTAGCCGATAGAAATGAGCGATCGGCGGAATTTGCATTCGATCGTGAGTTGTTACCAACACCACTTCGCGAGTCCAAGTCGGATCGGCCCCCGCGCTGCCGATCGCGGAAACTTTAGAATTTGCTCTCAGGTTCTCGATCGACCGAATTGCTAAAGTGCGATCGGCCCTGGCCTCCACCAAAGCCGAAGACGGTAGCAAAGCAATCAATTCTCCCTGTCGCACCACACCTCGGAAAGCATCAAGAGTGTTCAATTCCAAAACAGCCTGAAGTTTAGCACCCATGCGTCCAAATTGCTCTTGCACCATCCGCTGCATTCCGTAGCCATCCTTAAACACCACTTGCGGGTAACAAATCAATTCCTGCCAAGGCACTCGTTCGTACTCAGTCAGCGGATGGCCCGCTGCCATCAACACCTCGATCGGCTCATTGTAGAGTACCTCAACTAACATTTCCGGCGCCTGCGTAAAATAGCGATTGTTCATCACGATCGCCACATCTACTAAACCATCTTTAAGAACTTTCAAAGCGCGATCGCTTCCTAACGCCGTCACCCGCAACTGCACCTCTGGATAGTCCCGGCAAAATTTTTGCAGAACCGGAGGCAAATAAGAAGCGCAAACAGAGTGAATAGCAGCCACACAAAGTTCTGGCTGCTTTCCCGCCAGCAAGTCTCCCAATTCCTGAGTTGCATTCTGCCAAGTCTGACAGATTTTGCGAGCGTGAGGCAGGAGGCGTTCCCCCCCCAAAGTCAACTTGGCATGGGCCGTGCGGTGAAACAACGACAAACCGAGTTCAGCTTCGAGTCCCTGCACTTGGCGGCTAATAGTCGATTGAGTGACACCGCATTGCCCTGCCGCTTGCTGAAAGCTTCCGGTTTCAGCGACACAAAGAAATGCTTGAAGCTGCTCTAGACGCATGGATGTTTAAGTCGAAATAGTATAAGTCGATTTGACATTTTGCAAAGCCGGTTATGAGCGACATTAACCGATCGACCGAAACAATTTAGTAGAATTTGATACCGCTAGTTTGGACAGCCGAACCCGACGGCTGGATCGACTACTACAATGCGCGCTGGTTTGAATATACTGGTATGACAGCACTTCTACGCACAATTACGGGGGTCTGGGCTTGGGACTAGCGATCGTCCGTCATCTGGTGGAACTTCAAGGCGGCACTGTCTGGACCGAAAGTCCAGGGGAAGGAGTGGGCTCGACAATTTTTTGGTAAACAATTAATTCTCCTGCCATTCTTGCAATGCGATCGTAATTCCTTGTTTTAATTCCGGTTCGAGATTGTCTTGTTTGACTAAACTTTCTAATTGTTGTTTAGCTCCGTCGGCACTTAGCTGTTTGAGTGCTGCCGTGCTGTGCAGCCTGACGCTGTTATCTGGGTCTGCTAACATTTGAATCAAAGCATCTAACGCTCTCGGATTTCCTAATTTACCCAACCCTACTGCTAAAGATTTTTTGATTTCTACCAACTGTACTGTTGGACGATCGCCAGCGAGCAAATCGATCAAAATTTCCGCAGCTTTTGCCTTTAATTCAGGAGTTTCTACTCGCCCTAAAACAATGACAATTTCTTGACAAACAGTAGAATTTATTTCAGAAAATCGAGTAATTAAGACTTGTTGCAAATTGTCTAAAGCGGCTGCGGTTTCCATCCAGCCTAAAGCTCGAATTGCTTCTATTTGTAAAGCAACGGGAGTTGTTGCCGATCGCAGCAGTTCTACTAAAGCGGCCGCTGCTGCATCGGTTTTCAGCCGCCCGATCGCGATCGCTGCGGAGGAGCAAACTTCTAAACGGATGTCCCACAGCAGGGGTTTGAGCAACTTGACTAAATCGAGTTCTCCGTCTAAATAGGAACGGAGACCTAGCGATCGCGCCGCTTCTTTTCTGACTGCTGTCGCCGGATCTGTGAGGGCCTCTACCAGTACAGGCGGAATGCGGGGGTCATGAAAGCTGCTCAGGGCCTCGATCGCGGCGGTTCGCACGGCAGCTTGGGGGTCTTTGACTACAGTTAACAGCGGTGCGATCGTTTCGCTGCGCCGAATTTGAGCCAGGGCGGATGTTGCAAACTGTCGCAAGTCTTCTTGGAGTAAGAGAGTTGTTAGGCAATCTATTGCTGTCGGGCCTAAATTCGCGAGGGTTTCTGCTGCGATTTGACTCAATTCTTCGTCGGGATTTTTAACCAATTCTGCTAAAGCTTGAATCACTTCGGGCCGATCGAACTCTCCGAGGATGCGGGCGGCGAACCACCGTTGTTCTGTGTCTGCGTCTTCGTCTTCGAGTACGGCAATTAAAGGTGCGATCGCGCTTGTTCCCAAATTGGGCAATATTTTAGCAACATCCCATCGGTCTTGAAAATCGCCCCATTCTAAAACTTTTATTGCTAAACTTACAACCTGCTTTAAATTGTCTGTTTCCTGCGCTTGTTCGATCGGCTCGTCGGTGGTTAGTTGCGGTTGAGAATAGGGCCTCTGTCCCTCGATCGACAGTTGCTGCAAGCATTGGACTAGCTGAGGCCAGTTTTTGCGATCGGCAGCGACTTGTGCTTGTTCTAAAACATTTGACATGATTAACGTCGTCTCATTAATACCGACGGTGAAATCACAACTCACACCCCTGCAAAATTTCGAGTCATTCCCCAAGCTTTAGCAGTTATAGCTCCCTAATAAACAGTTGACAGCTTGCCCGCTCGCCGGCCGAAGGGTTAACAGCGAGGTTTGCGAGCTTCGGTCTCGATTAGCCTGTAGCCCCGCAGGCGGAGTAAGTTCCGAATCAAAAACCGGAAGAAGAAGAAAACGCGTTTTTTTCATCCTTCTTCCTTTGTTATTTTACTGAGAAGTGCTATGGATTTTTAGTTGAGATGCTAAAAAACTTAAGCTTTCGCAACTAAAATGCAGTTTTTAAGTTGGTCAAAAGACCGATGATGATTTCCGAGCCGAACTGGAGTACAAAAAATGCAATCAGCGGAGAAAAGTCAATCCCTCCTAAGGGTGGGATCAGAGAACGAAATAGATTGAGGTAGGGATCTGTTAATTGACTCAAAATCGAAAACGGGGGGTCGTACCAATTGATGTTGGGAAACCAGCTTAACAGCACTCTAAAAATCATCAGGACTAGATAGATTTGCAGAAATGTCGCTAGTGTGGTTGCCAAAAGGCCTATGGAAGAACTCATAAATTTTGCTTGATGTTTGACTAAAGTTTAGAAATGCTTTGACTTTGAGTTTAGCATAGCTGGGAAAGCCGATCGATTTGGGATTTTAGATTTGGGATTTTCGATCGAAGAATTGAAAGATTGAAGAAAGCGACCTTACGGATAAATCCGGGGGCTTTGTACTGTGGATGGTTGATTGTCAGGCGAATACCTTCCGCCAGACACATCTAAAATTTTAACTTAATCAGGAGTCTTTGGCGATCGACCCCTCGCTGCTGTGTACCTGTACGTTGCCATTCACGTCGCCGAGTTGGAGCCGCACGTCATCTATTGCCTGATTTAGCTGGGCGATTTTATCTTCTAAACTCAGCCTTGCTACTTCAATGCGTTCAGCTTCGATTTGGCTACCTTTGCCGTTACTTAGCTTCCGGGCTTTTGCCTCTGAGGGATCGGCGAGAAAAGTCTCGGCAGCGCGCTTCGACAGTACCACGCCCAAAACTGCGCCGACTAAGCCGCCAACCGCAGCCCCAGCAATAAATCCTCCTGTAAAACCGTCTCGATTGCTCATTGCTTCACTCAACTGCGCGATATTTCCTTGATTTTTTCATTGTAACGAGACGAGGGGCTTGTTTTGCAGTCATATAAGTAGATAAAAAACTAAAAGCTTTTTATAGCATAGATTTCAAGCTTCATTTCTGGCTAGTTTTTAGTGGATGGCTTAAGTGGCTAACTTAACTGTCTAACTGTCCTGGACGTTGGTTGTCAGTCAGGACAAAGTTGATATATCAGGTGCAGCTTTAGATGGCAACAAATTGCGATCGCGGGTGCATCTCATTCTCAATTTGCCGATCGGTTATTAATCGTATCGCGGTGATTTTTGCCCGATGCAGTCCACACAAATTCATCATTGTTTTTGGAGAAATTAAGATGGCTATAATTCGAGGTACTTTTAATGACGACTTACTAGAAGGCACCCCTGACAACGATACCTTGACAGGGTTGGCAGGCAACGACACTCTCTACGGTAGAGCCGGAGACGATGAGCTTGATGGTGGTTATGGTGCAGATAAAATGTTTGGTGGTAGCGGTAATGATAAGTACCTTGTCGATAATATTTCTGACGTAGTTACTGAGAATGCTGCAGAAGGTATCGATCTCGTAGAATCTACCGTCAGTTACACTTTGGGAGTCAATGTCGAAGACCTACATTTGAAGGGAAATGCTGCTATTGACGGCAGGGGAAACAACGCGCACAATGCTATTCTAGGCAACGATGCTAACAACTCTCTTTATGGTTTGGGCGATCGCGACTACTTATTTGGTGCGGGTGGTAACGACTTCTTAGATGGTGGTGATGGGGATGACCAAATCTATGGTGGTGCGGGGGACGACATCATATATGGTCGTGCTGGTGCTGACGAAATGAATGGTGGTACGGGAAACGATCAGTACCGAGTTGATAATGTTGGTGATTTAGTTACCGAAAAAACTGGGGAAGGTATTGATACCGTAGTCATTACCAATGTCAGCTATACTTTGGGCGCAAACGTCGAAAACCTGACCTTAAGTGATGCTGCCGATATTGATGGTACGGGTAACGACTTGAATAATTATATGCTGGGTAATGCCGGCAAGAACTTCCTCAAAGGTGAGGGTGGAGATGACAAAATCAATGGTCGAGGTGGCAATGATAACATTGTTGGTGGCGATGGGATTGACACGCTTTTAGGTGATACAGGAAATGACTTTCTGTCAGGTTCTAAAGGTAACGATATCCTCTACGGAAACGATGATAATGACCGACTTTTCGGTGGTGGTGACGATGACCTTATTTATGGTGGGAATGGTAACGATCTCTTAGCTGGTGGTGGCGATGTCGATCCTGCCGGCAACAACATTCTCTGGGGTGGTGCAGGTGCGGATAGTTTCAGATTCTATTTTGCTCCCACAGGTATTGACATTATCAAAGACTTCCAGAAAAGTGAAGGTGAAAAAATTGAAATTCACCGAAGTTTTGGTGCTACCTCTCTCGACCAATTCAGCTATGACAGCAATACTGGTGATTTGTCCTTCAATGCTGTTAAGTTTGCAACTCTTGAGAATAAGCCTACTGGTTTTTTAGTACAACAGGATATTATTCTCTTACCTTGAGGATGAATTGATACCAAATCCGGGTTACTTACCCCTTTTATAATCAGCGCGAACGTAGGGTGCGTCGCTACGTACAACTCTCGCTACAGACCGAGATTAAACGAGCGACGCACCATACAATTTATAACGGGAGTGAATCACCCGGATTTGGTATGAGTTGTATCTGAGTTCATCAGCAGGTGATATTAAGTCTGTTTAACTGAGATCTTGCACTATTCTCAAAAACAGGGTTTCCGGCCCGTTCCATAAAGAATAAACTTTCTTGTGGCGCGGGCATCCTGCCCGCCCGTAAAGGGCTGATTGATATTGGTGCTATGTCTCAGTTTAATCTGAGGTTCCTGGTAGAGAGAAATTAAAAAATGCTATGACTCTTTTTGAAATAAGGGTGATAGCATTTTTTACTTCGATCGCCACAACCATATATATTTAGATTTATTTAAGATGGTAATCTTAAGGTCCGATCGCCCCCCAATTCACCTGAGAAGTGCCGTACAAAATAAAATTATTCAACATTCCGTAAGCATCCCGGCAATTGTAACCTTTCGCCTCAACACATTTGCGATCGCTATTCTGATTCACAGCTACAAAAATATCGACTCCATCGGGCAAATTACCCGCATACATTTTTAAGTTAGCAAAATCATCAAGAATCCGACCCTTCTCGTCGATCGGCGGCAATTTCCACTCTTTCGGATTGTTATTTCCCCCTAACTGAATCGCCCAAGCATGAGTACCGTCAAGCGCTCCGTTGTGAGCAGTATATCGATTCCAAACATTATTGCGCTTTTCCCCGATGCGCGGATTATTCTCATAACCGCCCACCCAATATTGTGACATGAATTTGAGGAAAACTCCAGCTTCCGCAGCTAGCGAACCAGTACCGGGACTCAAATCTGTGCTTCTGCTGCTAAAAGGAACCGGGCTTAAATTCCAAGACCAATTTATCGTCCCCGGCTGCGGATTTATCCAGCTAGAAAAGTCGCACGAGTTACCCTTCCAAATGCAGTGCGGGCGCTTCACATCCCATCCCTTACCGTAGTAATTTTGCCCGTTCCAGTGGCGTTTTTCAGGCTCGCGATCGCCCCTAATTTCTACTCCTTGGCTCATGAAAATTCCCTGGGTTGCCGTAGTAGGAATTCCCAACTCGGTTTTGAAGAAAACCTCCAAAGCAGACCCTTGATGGGTTTCTAATTTCCCCGTTTTCGCGGCATATCTGCCGGAAGCTAGAAGCTGCTGCAAAATAATCGTCGGAAATGCCGGACTGGTATTGGAATAATGATATTGACCGAGAGGATACTGAAGGCATCTTCCAGCCAAAACCATCATGGTTTCTTCTAAATTAGGACTAGGCAAAAAATAGCCTGAGTTCGCAGAGATGCCGAGTTGATTTTTAGCTGTACTAATAGCTTTTTTGCCCCATTCATTGACAAGTAGCTGTTCTTGCGATTTAAAATCTGCTGGGGTTTTCAGATTGCGAAGCACGGACAAATTTGCCGTCAGATCTTCGCCGTATCTGGGTGCGCTCCGCTGAAGTCCCGATCGATGGGATAATAAATGTCCGAGGGTGACGTTTTGCCACTGTTTGTCAGCAAATCCTGAGTTAAGATTGGCACAATTACTGTCTTTAATAGCCACGGGAAATTTGACTTTACCCGAAAATACAGCGTGCAATTTCTCAGGAATAATTGCTACTGGATATGGCTTGTTCAAACCGGGAATTAGCGGCGGATAATGCTGGGGGTCGAACAATTTCATGCCTTCAATTTGCTCGTCAGTCAGTTCTAAACCAGCCCGATCGCGTGCCGTCTGTTTCAGCGCCCAGCGCACCATGGCAAAGGTAACGGGCTTGCTGATACTGCCCATCCGCATGGGGGTATCTGCGGGTACGATCGCACTCAGAGGAGCACGGGCAATATCGTCACCGCAAGCCGGATTTGCGTTATTAGTCGATCGGCCTTTCATGCGTCCCAAACCCCAAACACCGACGGGTTTACCTTTAATAGAAACTCCGAGGACTGCTGCACCGACGCAGCGGTGGCGCATGAATTCTGTTAGGGATTGCAAAATCGGCTGGAGTTGCGCGTCGCCGCTACCGCTAACGGGGATGTTTTCTTCCGCTAAAGCTGTACTGATGTTGGACTGGAAAACCTGGCCCGAGACTCCTAAAAGAAGAGCAGAAATTAAGGTCAAAGTTGTGTAAAAAACTCGGTTGAATTTGGGTTGATTGCCCGCAATTTTCATCATAAAAAACTCCTGTTTGAAAATCAAGGGCGGTGCTGAGTTTTCCGCCCTTTAACAGCGACCCTGAATACGAGACTTCTGGCATAAATCTTTGAGAGATAAGTCAACCGCAGATATCAGGCAGATAAACACAGATAAACGCAGATGATTTCAACAGAGGAAAGCGATTTTTGCACTTTAAGTCTACTATTGAGGAATGGGAGGCGCGGACAAAAATACTTGATTTGGGTTAACATTACTTAAGTTTGTTTCTAACACGACGCCAATCAAATTGTCTTTGTAGAAGATACCAGTATCTTGAACTTAGTTTCTCCTCTCCTCAAACCATCGACAATGGGAAGAAAATCAGGTGTTTAAGTAACAACATCAAGGGTCAGCAGCAGTGATTTATTGTAAAAACGTATGTTAAATCAGTTAAAATAGGAAAAAGTCAGGCTAGTTTCGCGATCGAGGAACAACTCCTCACTTGCCAGAGTCTGCATAAATACGTATATACGTACTCACCGGCCGAGCCCATGAACTCAGAATTAGAATTTTCTTGGAGCAAAATCAAAGAATCGGCCGATCGCATTTTTGCTCAAAACACCGGCAAATATCTCAGCGACATCGAAATGAAAGTCCTTCAAGGTTCTTGGGAAGGCAAAAGTTACGATGAAATTGCCAAAACTTACGGTTATAGTGCTGAATACCTCAACAAAGATGTCGGTAACAAATTGTGGCACAAGCTTTCAGAAGCTTTGGGAGAAAAAATTACCAAGAAAAATTTCAAAGAAGCTTTGAGGAGAGCCTATGAAGCAGAAACCAGTCAATCTCTGCAAGCAAATCCGCCTTTGCTAACATCACCGACGGCGGCAAATTTGCAGTTTCCCGAAGGTTCAGTAGCCTTAGATTCACCTTTTTATATAGAGCGTTCCAACATTGATGCTCTCTGCTGCGAAACGGTTGTCAAACCCGGTTCTTTGATTCGGATTAAAGCACCGGAAATGATGGGAAAAACTTCCTTGATGACTCGGATTTTAGCTCGCGCTGTTGCGGAAAATTATCATGCAGTTTATTTAGATTTGAGCGCTGCCGATCGAGCAATTTTAACCAATCTCGATAAATTTCTGCGCTGGCTGTGCTTGATGGTCAGCCGACAGTTAAAATTAGAAAACAAGTTAAACGAATATTGGGATACCGATATTTTAGGCAGCAACGATAATTGTACGGTTTACTTTGAAGAGTATTTGCTAGCAGCAACAGCAAATCCTTTAGTGTTGGGATTGGATGAAGTCGATCGCCTATTTCCCCACACCGAAGTAGTTGAAGACTTTCTCGGAATGCTGCGAAGCTGGCACGAAAAAGCCAAGATTTCCGATATTTGGAAAAAACTGCGGTTGGTAATGGCGCATTCTACCGAAGTTTATATTCCTTTGGACATGAATCAATCGCCGTTTAATGCGGGGGTTCCCGTTGAATTGCAGGAGTTTGACAGCCAGCAAATTTACGATTTAGCTCGTTTGCACGGTTTGGATTGGAATGAGGTGCAGTTGCGAGAGTTAATTGGGGCGATCGGCGGACATCCTTATTTAGTAAGATTGGCAATGTATGAGGTGAGTTGCGGCAAAATATCATTAACTCAGCTACTAGAAAAAGCTGCTTCAGAATGTGGGATTTACAGCAGTCACTTGCGCAAGCATTTGGAAATACTGCAACAAAATCCTGAATTAGCTTTAGCTTTGAAAAAAGTTGTTCATTCTGCCGAACCCGTGGAATTAGATTCGATGCAAATTTATAAATTGCACAGTATGGGAATTGTGCGGCGGCAAAACAATTATGTGATACCCCGCTGCAATTTGTACCGCGATTATTTCTGCCGTGTTTTAGGTTGAAATATAGACTTATTTAGTAAATATTTGACTGATAGAGAAACCGCAGATGAACGCCGATAAACGCAGATATTTTCAAGATTTTTTGTGAATTTGGCAATTTTGGATAATAGACCTATTGCATTCATGCACTTTCAATTTCTTCAATTATCTGCGTTAATCTGTGTTGATCTGCATGACATCTGCGGTTTATGTATCCACTAAAGATTCGACTGTACCCGAAGCAGACGAGGCAGAGCCTCTAGATCTGCGTTACCAGGCAGAGCCTGGTAACGAGTGAACGAGTAAATAACCAGTAAAACGAGTAAATGAGTAAAAACTCTTCAGTCCTCTTTTAGAGGACTTTCGCTTTGAGGCAGGGGTTTAAACCCCTGCCGGACTATCGGGCTGCCGCACTAATATATTGCCTCAGTCAACCTCAAACAAAGGAGAGAGTTAAATCCGCAGCCATGTTATCTGAAACTACGGCAATCATGTCACCTTCATAAAAGATTTTTGTGTCTTTAGTTAAAGCATTGCCATAACCGTAATAGCCCGATACAAATTCGTAATCTTGCTTTTTACCCACCATCAAGATTGCATCCCCATCAGCTTTTTTGAAGTCCCGAATTATCGCATAGGCGTGTTCGCCCAGACCATCTAAATAGGGAACTTCAAATTCTGGACCTTCGATAACTAGCGAGAATGTATCCGCCCCCGAACCTCCAATTAAGGTATCGACTTCATAATAATCGTATTGTCCGCTATTGCTGTGACCGACAAGCAAATCATTCCCGCTATTACCTTCTAGCCAATCGGAATCGCGACCGCCATAGAGTTTATCATTGCCAGTACCGCCAAACAAAAAGTCGTCGCCGTCAAGGCCTTTGAGCGTATCTGCACCGCCAGCACCAAAGATTGCATCGTCTAGGTAATGTTCCCCTTCTAAATAGTCATTTCCTGAGGTTCCCTGGATGTTATCGGAATCGCCATTGCTGAATTCATCAATGCTGTGGAATAAGGTGTAAGGAGAGTAGCCGTCAAGAACGGTGAATTCAAATGTTTCTTCCCTGTAATTTGGAGATTCTTCCGGGCGAGGCAAATCCGTCAAATCTTCCATCGCGCCGAATTTATTTCGAGTCGGATCGACTGGTTTAGCTTCATCAATGTCGCCTTCCGGACGCGGCAAATCCGTCAAATCTTCCATTGCACCGAATTTATTGCGAGTCGGATCTACGGGCTTAGCTGCATCGGGTTCTTCTGCTGGGAAAACATCTCTCAAGCTTTCAATTAAACCGAAATTTGCAATGTTGGTATCGGCATCTGTTCTGAGTTCTATCATGGGATTAGTTTCTGTGTGTAAGTGTTTTCTTAATTTGCCAAAGCGCTAAGTGTTTGTATTTGTTTGCTGCACTTGTTGCTTTCTGTTATCAGTTTCGTGCTAAAACTTCCGACCCGCAATGGTGATAAAATCAGGTATTAGAGGAATCGATCGCCCTTCTGACTTTCTGAATTTATAGGAAAAAATCAGGTGCAGCCTGACAAAGTATCATAAAAATCAGGACTCAAGCATCGCACCCAAGAAACCGGGTTTTTACTTAATCTGTCGGCTACAACGAAAGATTTTCGTAAAAAACCCGGTTTCTGACTACCGATGCGTCAGTCCTAAAAATCAGAAAAAGTCAGGTTTTTTGGTAAATATCTCAATAGTTATATTAGGTATCTTATAATCGAGTCTAGATTTTGGTGCGGGCAATGAACGAAGAATTTCCAGTTAGTTGTGAATATCATATTGGCGGGAGTCTCCCAGCAGATGCGTCGAGTTACGTGACGCGCCAAGCAGACTTGGACTTTTACGAAAGTTTGAAAGCGGGTGAGTTTTGTTACGTTTTGAATTCGCGGCAAATGGGCAAATCTAGTTTGCGGGTGCGCGCGATGCAAAGATTGCAAACTGAAGGTACTGTTTGTGCTTTTATCGATTTAACTGGGATTGGTAAGGAAGATGTAAATCCCGAAAAGTGGTATGCTGGTATTGTTAATTCTTTAGTTAGTAGTTGCCAGCTAAGCAGTAAAATTAATTGGCGAAGTTGGTGGCGCGATCGCCGGGATTTGTTCTCGCCTCTCCAGCGGTTTAGTTTGTTTATTGAAGAAGTTATTTTAGTTGAGATCGAATCAAATATTGTTATTTTTATTGACGAGATCGATCGCGTGTTGAGCATGAATTTTTCTACAGATGAGTTTTTTGCTCTGATTCGCTGGTTTTACAATCAAAGAGTTGACAAGCCTCTATACCGGCGTTTGACTTTTGCGCTGTTGGGGGTGGCCACGCCTTCGGATTTGATTGCTGATAAAACTCAAACTCCTTTTAATATTGGTAAGGCGATAAATTTAGGCGGTTTTGCGATCGATGAAGTGCAGCCTTTGATTGATGGTTGGCAGGGGCAAGTTGCCAATCCTGAAAGTGCGATCGCACATATTCTAGATTGGACGGGCGGACAACCTTTTTTGACGCAAAAGCTGTGCAAGTTGCTGTTGGATGAGGTGTTGGAGAAGATTAAGCGAAACACGCAAGATGCCTGTTCCACAGGAGAAGAGAAGCAGGATATTGAAGGGTTGGTGCAGTTGCGGGTTGTTGAAAATTGGGAATCTCAAGATGAGCCTGAGCATTTGAAAACTATTCGCGATCGACTTTTGAGAAATCAGCAAAAAGCAGGGCAATTATTGGGGCTTTACCAACAAATTTTGCAATCGGCAATCCCCCCCCAATTCCTGGAAAACCAGGATTTTGTAGGGGTAGTGCCCCCGTGCCTGCCCCTGGGGGGGATCTCTGCTGACGGCAGTCCCGAACAAACCGAATTGCGGCTGTCAGGTTTAGTGGTACAACACCAGGGAAGATTAAAAGTTTACAACCGAATTTATGCCGAAATTTTCAATCTCGAATGGGTAGAAAAACAGTTAGGAAAACTGCGGCCTTATGCAGAAAATTTTAATGCTTGGAATGCTGCTAATTTTGAGGATAATTCGCGGTTGCTGCGGGGAAATGCCTTGCAAGAAGCTCTGGATTGGTCGATCGATAAAAATTTGAGTCCTCTGGATTACCGCTTTTTAGCAGCATCTCAGGATTTGGAAAAGCGAGAATTTCAACAGACTTTAGCTGTTAAAGAAGAAGAAAGCCAGATATTAGCGAAGGCGAATGAAATTTTAGTTTTGGCTCGAGAACAAGCCAAGGTAAAATTAACTCAATCCCAACGCAGATCTATCCGCATTGTTACTATCGGTTCTGTAGTTTTGGGAGTTTCTGTTATTACAGCAATCTCCATCCAATTACAAGTAAAAAAAGCTCAACAGGAAGTCGCAGAAAAACAAGTAGTTCTCCAAACTTTATTTTCTAAAGCTGATTTACTTTCAGATCCTTTTGAAGCACTGCTGAAAGCGTTACAAGCAGCGCAACAGATGAAAAATTTAGAAAAATCAGCCAGCAATGATACACAGATAAAAGTAACGAGGGGGCTACAACAGGCAATTTATCATGTTAGAGAACGCGATCGCGCGATCGGTCATCGCGGCGCTATCAGAAGTGTCACTTTCAGTCCCGATGGTAAAATTTTTGCTTCTGCTAGCGAGGATAAGACAGTAAAACTGTGGAATGCTAGACCAGCTACATTAATATCAACCCTGACAGGACATACTGCTAGAGTGACGAGTGTGAGTTTTCATCCTCAAGGCAAGATTTTGGCTTCTGGAAGTGAAGATGGTACGGTAAAGTTGTGGGATGTAACGCACAGCACTTTAATTAAAACTATTAAGGCTCATCGTAGCTGGGTGAGAACTGTTAGTTTTAGTCCTGATGGTCAAATTCTCGCTTCCTGTAGCTCTGATGGTAGTATCAAGTTATGGAAAACAGCCGAAGCTACATTATTAAAAACTCTGAAAGGACATACCCATATCGTTACTCATATTAGTTTGAGTCCCGACAATCAAACTCTCGCTTCTGCAAGTTTTGATACGACAGTGAGGCTTTGGAATATTGGTGATGGAACTCTCGTAAATACTCTGAAAGATCATAAAACTCATACCCGAAGTGTCAGTTTTAGTCCCGATGGTAAAACCTTAGCTTCTACTGATGGAGAAGGCATAGTCAAACTGTGGAATGTAGCAGATGGAAATTTACTGCAAAACCTCCCAACCCATCGCAGGGCTGTCTGGAGTGCGATTTTTAGTCCAGATGGCAAAACTCTAGCTACTATCAGTTCCGATAGTACAGTTAAGTTGTGGAATTTAGAGGATATAAACGACAACAGAATCGAACCGCAACTTCTTAAAGGACATCGCGGAAGCATTGGGAGTATCGGTTTTAGTCCAGATGGTAAAACTCTGGTTTCTGGAAGTATGGATAGTGCAATCAAACTCTGGAATTTAGAGGTTAGGGAACCGCAAACGATTAAAGGAAATAGCGCTAATGTGGAAACTGTAAGTTTTAGTCCCGATGGTAATATGTTAGCTTCCGGTAGCGACGACTTTAAAATCAAGCTATGGAATAGCAAAAATGGCACTTTACTCCAAACTCTTAACGGTCATCTAGATCGGGTGAAAAATGTTAGTTTTAGTCGGGATGGTAATATGTTAGCTTCTGGCAGTGATGACAAAACAGTGAAGTTGTGGAATGTGCAAGATGGTAGATTACTAAAAACTCTCAACGGTCATCGTGCTTGGGTAAGGAGAGTTCGCTTTAGTCCAGATGGGAAGACCTTAGTTTCTGGCAGTTCTGATAATACGGTAAAACTTTGGAATATAGCAGATGGTAGGTTGCTGCAAACTTTTAAACAACCTCGCAGTATTGTAACAGATTTAAGTTTTAGTCTCGATGGACAAGCTTTAGCGGTGGCTTGTTCTGACGGTGATATAATGCTATTAAATTTAAAAACAGCTACTTTAACGCAGGCTTTTCCTGCCCATAGCGGTTGGGCAAATACCGTTAGTTTTAGTCCCAATGGTAAAATTTTAGCTTCTGGTGGTTCGGATAGTAAAGTCAAACTATGGAATGCAGAAAATGGCCGATTATTGTTCACCCTAGAAGGACATTTATCTAATGTAACTAATCTCAGTTTTAGTCCAGATGGCAAGACTTTAGCTTCCTCTAGCGATGACGGTACTGCGAGGATATGGAATGTAGAAAATGGTCTGGAAATATCAACTTTAGAAGGACACCTCGGCAGCGTTACCAGCGTGATGTTTAGTCCAGATGGCAAAACACTGGCTTCTGCTGGGCTTGATAATACTATCAAGTTGTGGAACTTAGAACTTGATTTAGATAGTTTAATCAAACTTAGCTGCCAGTGGTTGAGCAATTATATTGTCAATCATCCTGAAGAAAAAAATTTCAAAAAAATCTGCCGAGTATAGCAGAAGGAAAGTATAATATCAGGCCCGATATTTACAGCAGATTGCAGATGCCTCCAACGTTGCTTTCTGAGCTTCCGTAATTCCCATGACTCTGGTAATATTCATACCTTCATAGGGTCGATCGGCTCTAAGCGTTTTCAAACATTCCCCGGTTTTGAGATCCCAGATCTTAATGCTTCCATCTACGCTAGAACTAGCCAGTAACGGCTGTTTGGGACTAAAGGCAACGGATAATACCCAATGACTATGCCCCTGGAGTGTGTTCAACAACTGACCGCTGTTGATAAAATCTGTCCGGTTTGAGTATTCCATAGTTTAACAGTAACGAAGTAGAGTAATACCTGCTAACTTTCGTCGATCTGCCAAGTATAATTGCTTAAGTCTTTTGTCGATCGGCGACATCGTTTCACATTTACAGCATTTTTCAGGTAAGTCAGGTACATATCAAAGATAGAGGACACGGCAGTGCCGTGTCCCTACGGCGATATATCGCTTGGGGGTGTACTTCATCAACGCGGAATCTGCTGTATTTTACCATTTGTAGGGACACGGCACTGCCAACCAATAACAAATAACTAATGACTGTTGACTAATAATTAAGTTTGTGTATAACCCTGAATATTTTCCGGTTCAAACTGCTGCAAAATCTTAGCAGCTCGATCGGCCAAATCTTCAGAACCTTTAACCGCAATCAAATATTTTCCAGCCTCCAAACGGTTGCGGTAGGGCAAAGCATCGCCACTGCCAAAAGCCATTCCCCCAGAACCTCCAACCACAACACTACCCATCGCACCAGAAATAGCACCCAGGAGACCTCCAATAATGTGATTACCAATTTCGCCAGCAAAAGCAAAAGTCTTCAAATCAGTGATCAGGCTAAAAGTACAGCCGGCAAAAAAGCCAAACGGTACGAGCCAAATAGCCATGAGTTTAGCTTGTTTCTGAGCTTGCTGAGTAGGGTCGATCAAGCCAAATTCATCGGCTGTTTTATAGCCGCGGCCCAAAATGCTCACTTGCTTAATTGGCACGCCTTCTTTTTCTAGAGCACAGTAGGCGGCTTCGGCCACAATTCGATCGGGCAGTACGGCGATGAGATAATTCATTAGAAAACAATTCCTGATAGTTAGACTCCAACAGCCAAAGTCTATTATAGCCCGACAAGAGTTGCTAGCTTAGAACTTGGGGTATTTCAAAGAAGAGTTCGTATAGTGAGTACAGTGTAGGCTTCTCGTCCAATCCAGCTATTGCTGAGGAGGCGATGTTAGAGTCGATGGCTGGTCAAAAACCAAACAGCCACATCCAGATCGGGATTGTGAATAACAAAGTAACGCAGCCGATCGCTACTGTTGTCACTGCTAATTCTCGATCGAGATTGAATTCTATGCCGCGTGAAATTGCTTTGGTAATTGGTAATTGGTAATTGGTAATTGGTAATTGGTAATTGCTTGAGAGTGTAACTCACTTACACCAGAACTGCTATATATTTTAAAGTAAGTTATTTTTTACTTTGCTGCGATCGCAGTATTCCAGGTTTGTAGGGACACGGCAATCCCTCCGCTTGCGCTGTGTCCGAGGCGTGTCAACTCAGGCGTCAAATCCACAGTCCGGCAGGGGTTTAAACCCCTGCCTCATAGCAAAAGTCGGTTAAAACCGACTGTCAAGCAAAATTGTTGAAAACATGATACTTGTTGAACAAAGTAATTAAAAACGATATCGATTGTAGTCCTCTTTTAGAGGACTGGTGCTACTATTTCCGATGTTTGTGCGAACCTTCCCATCGTTCTTTTTCATGTGTTTGGCAAATAATTGCGACAAAAAGAAGGTATGTTTGAGATTCGCATCCATGATATAGTGCCAATCATTTTCATCGCATTCCAGCAAAGGCGTATTTTTCAGCACTCCCGCATTATTTACAAGGATGTTTACCGAATTTCCCGATGATTCAAACTCAGTTAGCCAAGCGCCAATTGTAGTGCGATCGCCAATATCTGCTTGCAATAAAATTAACCTATATTCTGCAATATCTGGCAAGCTAATACAGGGTCGATCTTGGCGGTAGACGGCGACAACCCGACACTGACAACTGAGAAATGCTTTAACGAGGGTTTCGCCGATTCCTCTATTTGTGCCGGTAATCACCACCGTTCGATCGGCCAAGTCGGGATATTTTATAAATTGATTTTCCATATAAACACTATTGATAGAAGGAACGTCAGGAAAACTTGGCTTCCAAATATCATTGCTCCTGACTATTAACGATCTGTCAAAAGGGTTTTGACTTGCAATAGCTTTATTGAGATCGGGGATTGAGGAGTGAAAGTCATTCATCGTTGTGTGTGAGTTTGAAGATCAAGGAGCGAATGCACTACTAAACAGACTTAAAATCATTGTATGATGCGATCGCCCCTACATCCCCCTTGCCTTTCTCAACATCAACACTCGCCAAACTATCTTCATACCGCAGCCATTTCAATAGAGCATTTCCCAGTCGCGTACCGATTTGAGAACCATCAAACTCAAACAAAGAATCTTTGCTTTTCAAACCTGCGGCTAAAACTTCTTTCCCGCGCGCGCTCAATTCCACCAGCGTCACTCGATTTACTAGCGAATAAACGATCGCCCCAGTTTCTTGCAACTCGCCGAGCACGCCCTGATATCTCACACTCGTCTCATTAGTACGCACAATCCGCTTAGTTAAATCTCCTTTTTTAACCATCATTTTGCCACCGCCTAAATCCCACAAATTCAGCAGCACTCGAACTTTTGCCTTTGCATCCCATGCCGCTTGCTCTTGGGCCGTCAAAGTCTTAGACACCGCAATTTCATCTTTTTCCGACATACCCATACCTTTAAATACCTACTCTCACCATCGAATTTTATCAGAAATCTTCCCGAAAAACATCTCAAATTTTTAGCCAATTATCCAAATTTCAGGTTTAAATACTTTTCTCACTCATCCGTATCCTTACATTAACCAACAAAGTAATGAGTTGCACAGTCCTATGAAAACCATTCCCGACCAAATTGCCGACATCAAAGAAAAACTGCCAGACTTTACTCCCACACCTCCCGGTTTAAAAGCCCAAGCATCCAGCCACGACCTCAAAGACCGTTTAGATTGGGGCGAACCCGGATTGACGATCGTAGACGTGCGCGATCGTGAAAGCTTCGACAAAAGTCGCATTATCGGCGCCCTACCAATGCCGATCGACGAATTAGTAGAAGCAGCAAAATCCAGCCTAGAAACCATCCGCGACATCTACATCTACGGCGAAACCGACGAACAAACAGCCGAAGCTGCTGACCTTTTGCGCCAAGCAGGCTTTACCAAAGTAGCCGAATTAAAAGGCGGAATTCCTGCTTGGAAAGCCATCGAAGGTCCGATCGACGGCGCTATGGAACATGACAATCCCGGCCCAGATGCCTACAACGTTTTCGCTCGCTTAAAACATCGCGCCAAAGCGCAGAAAATCAATAGGTAATCTCAGATTTTTACCAGTCTTTGCTAACAACAGGAGTTGAGACTAACTGCTCTTTAACGCGGTTAGTCTCAACTTTTAGCAAGCGAAAATCCCTCAGCTTCTAGCAGCTCAAAAAATAGTGATTTAATCAGGATTAAATAGAGGAAGCAGTCGCAGCATGGGCATAAATTGCCAACTGCGATCGATTTCGTAAATTCAACCGATTTAGTAGATGAGTGACATGGGTTTTCACTGTTCCCTCAGAAATAAACAACTGCTGGGCAATATCTCGGTTAGTTAAACCCGTACCGATTAACTGTAATACCTCTTGTTCGCGTGGGGTTAATTGTGCCAGTGCAGGGTGTTTCGAGGGTTGAGTAGTAGGTGCTGGAGTCGTAGGTGCTGCACAGAATCCTGTCATTAACTTATCCATTAAACCAGGAGCCAGTTGAGTATAACCAGATTGCACCAAACGAATCGCCTGTGCTAACTCTTCCGATGGCATATCTTTCAACAAATAGCCCTTAGCTCCCGATCGCATAGCATCAACAATGTATCCATCGTCATCAAAGGTAGTTAACACCAAGACACTCGTGTTGGGAAATGACTGACATATTAGGCGAGTTGCTTCCCTGCCATCCATCACGGGCATTTTTAAATCCATTAATACAACATCGGGTTTGAGAGCTTCGACTTGCTCTAGAGCAGCTTGACCGTTGTGGGCAATTCCAATCACTTCTAAATCTAATTCTAGACTTAACATAGCCTTGAGCCCTTGGCAGATAAGCTGCTGATCGTCAACTAACAACAGACGAATCATGGGAATATTCCTAAATCTATTATCCCATGATAGTGCTTAATTACACAGACAAAGAAAAAACGCCAAAAGGGGTTACGTGACTTTTACATTTTGTTACATGAAGTAATTTATTTGCGCCTACCTGCTTAACGGCAGGCTAACATCGATTCTGCACCCTGCTTCGGGTGATGTTTCTAGGTGAAACTCTCCGTTGAGGGAAGTAATTCGCTCTCGCATCCCTTGCAATCCAAACCCGCTAGCACGACTTTCCAACTCGAACCCCCGCCCGTTATCCTCAATACTCAAAAGCACTCGATCGCGCGTTGTTTGCAATTGCAGGCGAACCTCAGTAGCTTGGGCGTATTTGCAAATGTTGGTCAACGCTTCTTGCACGATCCGATACAGCGTTTTGACAACGGTCGGTGGCAACACAACTTCCACACAAATGCTGCTGGTAACAGTGACGCCCATACTCTGACGAAAGTTTTCCATCAGCGAGGCAATCTGCTGTTCTAAGGTTTCTTCTGCCTCTGCATCTGCCCTCAGCGCACTTACCGATTGTCGAACTTCTTTCATGGCAACCTTACCGAGTCGGTGTGCTTGTTCCAAAAACGGTTGTGCCTCTGTTGGATCGTGCTGCCAGAGTTTCATGGCGGTTTGCAGTTGAATGTTGAGCGAAGTCAAGGCATGACCCAGCGAATCGTGAATTTCTCTAGCAATCCGGTTGCGTTCCTGAACCGCCGCTAAATCTTCTATTTGCAAGGCATATTCCCGTAGCTGCGCGTGGGCTTGCGATAGTTGTTCCTGAGTTCTGCGTTCCGCTAGTAAGGTATTGACTAACTGCGACACAAAAAATAGCCCCAACCCAAACATCAACAATTCTGCCGTCTGGTGCATCCAAATTTGCTGTTGCTCGATATTAGGCAACATCAGGGGCATCACTCTCTGAAGATACTGAAACTGATGAACCATATACATTACTAGCGAAAGACCTGCCACTATCCACCGACCGGGAGATTCAAATAAAAAACAACTGCGAATTAACACGATTAGATACAGCGTCGGTAGGATATGCAGGTATCCCAAGGTTGTTCCGTAGAAGATCAGACCCATTTCGATCGCCGTATAGAGATAGCGAAACGAAGTTTTGCCCGAGGGTAAGATCCATCCCATCAAGCCCAGGGAGATCAGGATCAGAATGTGCTGTACGGGAAGACTTTGACGCTGCCACGCTTCGATCGCAGCCATCACTCCGCAACTGGCTAACATAGTCCATTCGGTGTACAGCAGAAAGCGAAACGGTTGAGGTTGGGTTTTTAGTAGAGATGCGATCGCCGTCATGACAGGAGTCTCCAGTAGTTGTGTCTCTCAATATTCCCAAAAAATAGTGCAAGTCAGACTGAATGTCTATAAAACTCGGCAATTTTCTAACTTTCGTTGATGCTACACATCCGAACCAAGACTAAAGTTATAGCCGATCGGGATAGGGAGTGCGAACATCTTGCTTGACAGCATATCTATAGTTGATGTGCGATCGAGACTTTTTGCAGATGGAGGTGCGATCGAGACTATCTATTTCGTTGATATCAAAATGCTCTCAAATCGAGACTTTTTTCAGATGTGTTGAACAGGGTTGATTTCCTAAGATTGTGACATAGCAAACCAAAGCAAACAGTTTTGATTTGCCTCAATAATTCACTTAATATTTAGGAGCAAAGAACATGGCTTTAGTTAATGGAACCAACGGCAACGACAATCTGAACGGCACTTCTGGTAGCGATACTCTTCGGGGATTAGCCGGAAACGATAATCTATTTGGCGGTTTTTTTGGGGACGATCTTCTTGATGGTGGATTGGGAGTCGATACAGCGACATATCTGGGATTTGGTAATAATATCAATGCGTCTTTAGAGACGAACAAAGCAACTTTTTTTGGAGGTAGCGGCACTTTCATCAGCATTGAAAACTTAATTGGCGGTAACAATCAAGATGTTTTAACTGGTAATGGTGGAAGCAATCGAATCGATGGTAGTGCTGGCGGTGACGACATCTCGGGTCGGGCAGGGAACGATGCCCTAATTGGTGGAGCCGGATTCGATACTTTAAGGGGAGAACTAGGCAATGATAACCTGCGAGGTGGCAACGATGCGGATCTGCTAGACGGTGGCGATGGGTTTGATTTCCTAGCTGGCGACAAGGGTAACGATACGATGATCGGCGGCAACGGCGATGACAACTTTCAATGGGTGGATGGCGACGGTAGCGATTTGATTCAAGGCGACAGCGGAAGGGATAACTTGTTATTTAACGGTTCGATCGACAAAGGGGATAATATTAGCCTCAGCAAATCGGGATCTAACATTATATTGCAGCGCACCAATCTGGTCCCCGTAACCTTAACCACCACAGGCATAGAAAGTTTTAATGCAATTAACGGTCTAGGTGGCGATGACGTTTTGAATATCAGCAATCTAGACGTGACAAGTGGTGTCCAATTTATCCAATTCACGGGGGGAGAAGGCAACGATCGCCTGAATACAACTAATGTATCGGCAAAAATCAATTCTAGTGGCGGTAACGGAAATGATAACCTGAATGGTGGCAACAACAACGACGAGCTATTTGGCAATCGAGGAAATGATTTTCTTCTGGGAAATAACGGGAATGACACGTTGAAAGGTGCCGAAACCGACATAGGAGGAGGCAAAGGTGAAATTGATGTGCTAACTGGCGGTGCAGGAGCAGATACTTTTGTGCTGGGACAGTCGGGGATAACCAGTTATGACGATCGCGACGGCCTGTTAGACAGATTTGAGGACATTTTCAATGGCAACATTGACATTGATGGTCTGAGCGATTTTGCCCGCATCACAGACTTCAAAATCGGTGAGGATCTCATTCAACTGGGTGGGTCGCGCGATAGCTACGTGCTCAGAACCGTCCCCAATTCCTTGCAAGGAGGGGCTGTCAATGCAGATATGGGAATTTTCAAGAAAGGACCTGCACAGCCCCTTGAGTTGATTGCGATCGTTCAGGATGCACCCTTTGGTCTAGATATCAACAATGCAGCGCAATTTAAATTCAGCTAGTTTTCACACAACTGCACTGCTTGAAGTGTGAATGAAATACGGTGTTGCGTGATGTAAAAAACACGCGACACCTTCTGTCGATCGGCCTTTCCCAAAAGTCGAGAAGCAATGCGATTGCCCGTTTCCCAAAAGCAGTTTAGCGAGGCGAGAAGATTGGGACAAGGATCTTGCGAATCGATCTGTTTATCCCGAAGTCCGACGGGGAATCAATTCCCCGTCTCATAGCAAAAGTCGGTTTAAACCGACTGGAAAAACAACCGGAAAATCTTGGGAAAAAATGTATTTTTCAGTCCTCTTTTAGAGGACTTTTGCTATGAGACGGGGGTTTGCAACCCCCGTCGGACTTGTGGATTAGCGTAGAGATTTTGGCATCGATCTGTTTATCCCGAAGTCCGACGGGGAATCAATTCCCCGTCTCATAGCAAAAGTCGGTTGAAACCGACTGGAAAAAC
The DNA here is from genome assembly GCA_012035135.1 of Microcoleus sp. CSU_2_2. Lineage (GTDB taxonomy): Bacteria > Cyanobacteriota > Cyanobacteriia > Cyanobacteriales > Microcoleaceae > Microcoleus. Next base: position 292 of record JAAUPI010000053.1, on the reverse strand, counting down.
AACCGGAAAATCTTGGGAAAAAATGTATTTTTCAGTCCTCTTTACTGCTGTGTGAGGCGAGGTTCAGACATAATCAACGATATCGGGTTGAGGATTGATGCCAAGGGTTTGCATGAGATCTGTCAGAGGTTGGTTGCGGAAGGTTGCGAGTTGAATTAAGGCTTGTAGTTTGTTGTACAAAGCTGGATCGCTCGTTTGTAGAGGTTGAGGTATGGCATCAAATGCGACTTCTTCGGCGGCTAGATAAGCATCGATTTCAGCGCGGTTGGCTAGATAAAAGGCGATCGCGCCA
>JAAUPI010000325.1 GCA_012035135.1 Microcoleus sp. CSU_2_2 | reverse complement strand
GAGATATCAATGAACACTCGATGGCAGGATAATTCGTATTCGATCGGAATCTGTCTCCCCAATAGCTCTTACACAAGTAGTTACTTTTGTCAACTTGATTGTTAAGAAAGATGTTTATAAAGCATAGGTTATAATTGGTATGGTGCGTCGCTATGAGATCTCCCAATAGCAACGAGAGTTGTTCGTAGCGACGCACCCTACATTTACTACATTTACGAGATTATAAAAGGGGTAAGTAACCCGGATTTGGTATCAGTCCTCTTTGAGAGGACTTTCGCTATGAGACAGGGGTTTTCAACCCCTGTCGGACTCTCGGACTCACGAGTTGGACTGTCGGACTCAATCTCAAATTAATCCGAAATTAACTGCGCTAATACTACTAGCAGAAACTCCGCCCAGAATTGCTAAAATCTCCCCTGTTTGGGCAATGCGGATTAAAGTCGAACCGCTATCTTGTGCGATCGCCAATTGCGAGAAACTCAGCCCGTTACCCAATACTAACAAATCTTTGCCGATTTCAAAATCAGCGATCGTATCAGTACCAGAGTTGGTCGAAAGCAAGAATTTATCCAATCCCTTACCTCCCGTCAAAGTATCATTTCCCAAGCCGCCATTCAGCAAATCATCACCTTTACCCCCGTAAAGACTGTCATTACCATCGCCGCCGTTCAAATTATCGGCACCGCGGCCGGCATATAAGACATCACCGCCACTATTTCCCAGCAAAGTATCGCTACCTTTGCCACCGAAAATAGTATCATTTCCGATCGCGCCGTCAAGGAAATCGTTGCCCCTCATACCCATCAAAACATCATTGCTGCTGGTGCCGGTGAGAAGGTCATCGCCATTTGTACCGTCGATGCGATTGCCGGAATTGCTGCCTAAATCCGCATCGCCGGTGACAACGGGAGTGGCAATTCCCGCAGGCAAAACTACTGCTTGAAGGCGACTATCTAAAGCAGCACCAGTATTGTCAGCAACTAGCTGCGAAATTGGCTTGCTTCCCGTACCAACTGCTTTGAAATCTTGACTCGTCGGCCCTAAAGCTACTTGTTGGACGCGGGCAACGGCTTGGGGAATTGATGTTGCTGTTGAATTGGCAACAGCGGTATCAATGCGCTGATTTGCTGTTGCCATTACTGCCGCTGCTTGCGGGATAATTTGGGTAACTTTCTGACTGTTGAAACTCGGATCGATCTGCTGGATTTTGGCAGCGGATTGCTGCACGATCGGTTCTAAAGCCGCTGGATTGCTGAGATTTAAGACAGTGCCGGCTTGCATTTGACTGGCGATCGAACCTACAACAGCTTTGACCAAATCCTTGGTTGCCGCACTCGATGCACCGTCAATTAAAGCAGCAGTTTGAGTGATGAAGTTTTGGACTTTCACCATTGCTGCTAAAGTTGCGATGCCCCCTGGCTGGTTGTTGTTGGTGGCTGCGATCGGATCTAAGTTAGTCAGGTCAACATCAGCCGGGAGAGTCAGGGCAGCTTTGACTAAAGATTGGGCTTCTTCTGGTGCAATTCCCTTGTCAATTAAGTCGGCAACTAAGCTAGTTAAGAGGGTGACGACGCTAGAATCTGGCGGTGCGGTGACTGGTGTTTCTAGGGGTAAACCGGTAGCGGTATCAGTACCTCCAGTGGCAACTAAATGGCCTTCTTCGGGGTCGATTTCTCCGTTTTTGTTGGTGTCGAAAATGTCGAAGGGGATGTCGAGATTGAATTTACCACCACCATCGGTTGTGGTGGATGGTTCGTTGGAATCTTTGATGCCGTTTTTGTTGGCATCGAGGAAAAGATTAGCACCGTTTATGTAACCGTCAATAACTACACCGTGCCTGCTAAATGTCAGCAACATACCCTTAAATCGACCCGTATTGTCGCTGGCGCTAGCACCCGCCCTGTCCGTTGCTGTTAACTTAATTCTTAACTGCTGCGGTTTAGGACTTGTGCCACTGAGTGTACGGGTATCTGGGTCAAAAGTTAGCCAACTTGGCAGGGGACTGCCGTTCATTAGAGTTGCTGTATAGGTCAGCTTGTCACCTGGATCGGGATCGGTGAAAGTATTCTGCGGGAAGGTGTAGGTGAATGTTGACGAACTACTCGATTTGATGTTTCGGTAATGCCACGGGGTGGTATCGGGGCCGTAGTTTAGCACCGGCGGGCGGTTGCGGACTGTAAAACTTCCTTCTGAGGCAAAGGGCGAACCGGCCCAAGCAGTGTCGATCGCCTGCACGCTCCAGTAATATGTTCCAGGAGACAAATCTTTGAGTTGCCATTGGGTGTTTTGGTTGGCATTACCTAACCCCACTACTTGCCGAGTTCCGTCATCAAGAGACATCGGGGCGAGAATATCCTTGCCACCGGGAGTCGTGCCAACTCGCAGGTTGTAGCTTAAACCATCAGCAGGAGTTTGAGCATCTGTTGTCGCATTCCAATTGAAAGTAACTTCTCGGCCAGAAACTTCCGACTGTAGCCCTATGGGTGCGGTGGGAGGAGTATTCGCGATCGCCGTATTGCTGCGGTACACTTGCTTACCCAGCAAAATATCCAATTTCCCGTCGTTGTCGTAGTCTCCCCATGCTCCAGAACCGCCACCAGTCAGTCCAACATTGGTATCTTCGCTAAAGCCGCTGCCAGTGTTGCGATAAACCTTGCCGTCCAGCAAAACATCCAATATACCGTCGTTGTCGTAGTCTCCCCATACTGCAAAATTGCCACCGGGCAAGACAACAGTCGTGTCTTCGCTAAAGTCGCTGCCAATGTTGCGGTAAACTTTGGCTATTTTGCCCGAATCTGTATCGCCCGCCAGCAAGATATCCAAATCGCCATCATTGTCATAGTCTCCCCAAACAGCCGAACCATTGGAAACACCGGGCAAAGCGAAAGCTTCGCTAAACCCGCTGCCAGTATTGCGAAACACCTTGGCTATTTTGCCTGAAACGCTATCGCCCGTTAGCAGGATATCGAGTTTTCTGTCCTTGTTATAGTCTCCCCATGCTGCCGAACCGTAGTTAACGCCAGGGAGTTGGCTGCTAAAGTCTGGCGTAAAACTGCTGCCACTATTCCGGTAAAGTACGCTGACATTTTGCTGGCTCAATCCAGACACTGAGTCGAAGATACTTTGCTGGGTGACATTTAGGAGATCCCGTTTTCCGTCGTTGTTATAATCTCCCCATACTGGCGAACTATCAGCGGAACTTCTCTGTTCCAAGTTGAATCCATAGCCACCGTAGATTTTTAGAAAGCTTGGCTGCTGAATTCTGCCATTTTCTACTGTTTGTAAGGCAAAATTGAGCTTGCCGTCATTATCGAAGTCTCCCCAAGATGCGGCAGAAGCTAACTCCAAAGCTGGGGAGCCGCTGTCATCAGTAAATGTACTGCCTGTGTTCCGGTACAGCCAAGTGCCAGTGAAGTTATCGACGCTACCGGGTCTTGTCAGAAGTTGCGATCGCCCTGACGCGATAAAATCGAGTTTGCCATCACCGTTGTAATCTCCCCAATCACTAATCGTTCGACCGTCGAAATAACTCGATATTTCAGTGGTGATTTTGCTGAAAGTGTAATTGCGTTCGAGGTTGGTAACGCTGATATCAGCAAGGTCTATACCCGCATAATCGTCACCAAAACTGCCAGGATTACGATCGCTGACTGCCCGATCGAGGATAATGTTGTAGGGTCGATCGCCATCAGATTGATTATCGTTAACACCCTCGATCGTGACAGTCTGAGCTATATCCCAATTATCAGGAGTGAACGTCAGCGTCGATACAGAAACAGTTCCTTCTGCCGTGTTGTCACTCCTGACTGGAATCACAACATCAGCAATCGGTTTGCGAGTCAGCACAACGCTGAAATTATCAGTGCCACCGGCTTCTGTAGTGGTCAACCCGCTTGTCGGCCCAACAATAATCTGAGGAAAATCCCGAAGGGAGAAATCGACGAACATATTGGTGAGACTGACATCAGAGGCATCAAGGCCCGAGTATTTGCTGTCAGTGCTAATCGCAGGGGCGGTAACGATCGTATAAGGTCGATGAGCATTAGCAGTGATAGTACCACCTCCTCCTTTGACCGTTACCTCCTGGGGAATATTCCAGTTGTCAGGTGTAAACGTAACTTCTGGAGTGGAAAGACTACCTTCTCCGGGATTTTGAGGAGAAACGTTCAAACCGATAGTAACAGGAGCGATCGGCTGGCTGTTAAGTTTGACGGTAAATTTGGCTTTGCCGCCTGTTTTAGTAGTGATTAATCCGCTGGTGGGGGAGACGGTGATGCCAGCAATTCCGGGTGTCGGCGTCGGCGTCGGCGGAGTTGGTGTCGGCGGAGTTGGTGTTGGTGGTGTCGGCGTCGGCGGAGTTGGTGT
>JAAUPI010000324.1 GCA_012035135.1 Microcoleus sp. CSU_2_2 | reverse complement strand
AGGTTGGTTCTGAAGCCTGAATTGGCACGTTCCAGGAAATCGCTTCTATATTTTTGAGCCGTTCTAAAAAGGTAGCTTGAATTTGGGCGATCGCCGTTTCTCGTGTTTCTGCTTTCACTCGACAGTCTGGAAACTCTCTGACAGATGCCACAACTTGCCCGGATGTCAGTGCTTCTAGCAGGAGCGTCACCTTGAGGTTGGTGAATGGATCGGACTGCGGTAAGTCTACATTCATCATGTTAATTTTTGAAAGACCGATTGTGAGTTTTACGTTTATTGTAGCGCAGAGGGCGATCGGCCTTTTTTTGCTGGGCAATACCCTAGGGGATAGCTACGCCGCGCGTCCCCCCTGTGTGCAATCATCACCTGAATTGAGACGAGTCTGCTGTGAGGATACGGGTGAGCGATCGAGATAAATATGATAGTATTAAGAAACAAACAATTAATTTATGGACAGAGTGTGAAAGAGTGATTCCTGAATTCGATGAAAACGGCAATCTACCACCAGGAGTTCATTTTTGCGAATGGGAGGAGTTTAACGAAATATTTAATACTAATTTTAAGAAAAATAACATGATAGATGGCTTGAAACTAGCAATGACTCAGTTAAAAGCAGCAGGTTGTAGAACTATTTATATTAATGGTAGTTTTGTTACCATAGAACCAAACCCTAACGACTTTGATGCTTGTTACGATCGCGAAACTGTAGACATGGACGATCTGAGAGTTAATGCTCCGAGATTGTTCAATCATTACGATCGGAATGCCCAAAAAGTCAAGTATAGAGGGGAGATTTTTCCGTCAGACCAACCTGTAGGTAATTACGGCGATAATTCTTTTGAGTTTTTTCAAAAGGATAGAAAACAAAGGAAGAAAGGAATCATAGCTATAGATGTAATGAGGTGGGAACCATGATTAAAGATGAATTAGAATATGAAGTCAGCAAAGAATGGGTTGAAAAATTCAACAAAACTCTAGCAGCAATGGAGCGGGATGAAGAAGCAAAAAGAAAGGACTTTCTCAAATGGGACGCTGGTAGGAGTGCGATACAATGTCATTTGGATCAGTTACATGACGAAATAGCTGAATATGAAAGATTGATTAATTGTGACAAGAGCGAACCGATCGAAATTGTAGTTGAGAATTTGAATAAACTGCCAGATGTTTTAATTAAAGCTCGGATCTCCGCCAAAATGAGCGAGAAAGAACTAGCCCAAATGCTAGGAATTGAGGAACAGCGAATTAAGGAGCATGAGGCTAAGAATTATCGATATGCTAGTTTTGTAGAACTCCTTGATATTAGCTTTGCTTTGGGTGTAGAGTTTAAAACGGCTGTGATGCAGGTAGATTTTGAGCAGATAGAGGAACTGAAAGAAAGTGCCAAAAAATGGCACGAACAAAGAATTAAAAGGGCAAGTAAAGTATCTTGAGAATATTTTTGGTCAAAACAAAGTGCTGAATATGTCGGGTTTGTTGGCTGTTAATTAGGTAGGAGTGCGATCGCTCATCAGAAAAACCAAGGGCGATCGCCCTTTTTTGCTGGGGCGAGATCCTCCGTTAAATCATCGCCCTTTGAAATGGTGGAAATGGATCGGATTGTGAGTGGAAAAATAGGTTGGGTAACACGAGCGTCAACCCAAGAGACAAGATGGGCGATGCCAGCGGCGGGCAACGCCTATGCACTAGACATCTTGCAAAAATAGCTAGGACGGGCAGAAGTGCCCATCCCACAAAAATTATTTTTTCTTGTGGGATGGGTACGCGAGCCCGTCGGAAAATTTGATTAAAAGGACTGAGGCAAGAGGTCTACTACAACTCATCGATCGTCACTAAACCGCCTTCGGTGAACTGAATGACAAGTTCTCGATCGTCTAACATACCAGTTCCCAGCAATGGTCGCCTTCCTGTAGCCATTACACGAACTTCCCGTTCTTCCCCATCCCAGATGACAACCGCTTGATGGACTGGCAGTAAAACCTCGCTGTTGTCTGCCAAGTTTGCTGGGAGATCGAATATAAAAGGTAGCCTTAATAATGAAACGGCTTCTGGAGGCAAGCAAAGGTCTCCTGTGAATCCTGTATCGATGACAAATTCGATCGGTAAAGTTGAGCCGTTGGGGAGTATAAATATCAACGTGACGGTGGCGTGTCTATCAGTCACAATACCCGAAATCATTTGTAGATACGTTCCATGACTCCACCGAATGACACAGCTACATTGTATCCAATGCGGATGCCGAATAGACGGGCGTTTGGATGTTTTGCGCCCAGGTTGCGGGCTGCTTTTAACCCAGTTTCATCGACTTCGTAGTCTCCTGATTCAAAGTCAATGATGACCATTTTGCCGATGTTTTCGTCTATCTCGACTTGTTGGCGGATGCTGTTTTCGTACAATTGTCTTGCACGCCGTGCCACTTCTGCGCGGCTTAAAAGGATGGTTTGCATAGTCTCGCCTCGCGATCGCTACACTGATATTGTATCGCAGAGGGATCTCGCCCTTTTTTTGCTGGGGCGATTCCTGAAGAGGGATAGCTACGCTTCTCGCCCCTGTGTGCAATCATCGCTCTTTGAAAAGATGGAAATAGATCGGATTGTGAGTGGAAAAAGAGGCTGGGTGACACGAGGGTTAATGGAATATGCAGGATGGGGCGATCGCAATGAATGCAACTCACCCAGATTCATCAACATAATTTTGAAACATTTAATTAGACTGTGACAGACTTGGCAATTTTCGCAAGCAATCGCAACGCTTCATTTACAGAAGCTGAGTCTCGAAATATCTCTGCTACATCTGGATCGAGAATCACAACATTACTGGATTGCGTATAAGCTTCATAGTATTTTCCACGAACACCGCCTGAAAAATCATATTCAGGTTTCATCTCGTCATTGACTGTTTCTTCAGATTTCTGACTCATAATTTCTTCTCTCCTGTCGGGTGGCCTCGCGGGCGCTGATTAAACGCACCTCACCTTCTCGTTCCGTGTGGGAAACAACCAAAAGACGTTGCAAGTTCGACTGACCTATCGTCAAAAGACGGATCTCACCTACGGAGTGGTCAGGGTCAGAAATTGTAATAGCCAGTGGATCTCCGAAAACAGTGACAGCCTCTTCAAAAGACACACCATGCTTTTTGGCATTGCTACTGGCTTTGTTTGAGTCCCACTGAAACTTCATAGATATATTCTACTCTCTCTTCGGCTGCCGGGAGGTGGGCAATTGCCCAGCTTACTGCTCTATTCTACTATCTAGGGTGAAATGGCGAAAGGAAAATATGAATCGGAAAACTCAAAGCTGATAAATATTTGTGAGTTGAACTGAAATTTAATAGGAGGTGCGATCGCGCTTTTTTTGCTGGGTCTATCGCTCAAGGAGAAAGCTACCAACTTGCATAACTCTCACAATCAGAGTAAACTTAGTTTATGGACTTAGTTTTTTAAGATTATGGAAACTGTAAATATCGATCGAGCTAAGACAAATCTCTCAGAACTATTGTCGCGTTTGGAACTTGGAGAAGAAATTATTATTTCAAAGGGATCTATCCCTATAGCGAGGTTGGTTCCGTTTCGTAATTCATCCAATCGACGAGCTAGTTTAGGGCAAGATCGAGGGAGATTTATTGTGCCAGAGGACTTTAACGATCCTTTGCCAAAAGAGATTTTGGCAGCATTCGAGGGGGATTAAAAGTGAAACTTTTGCTGGATACGCAGTGTTGGTTGTGGTGGTTTGCTGAACCAGAGCGATTGAATGAGGAGATCTCGATAGTATTGCGGATGAAAGGAACGAATTGTGGTTTTCTGTAATCCTGTGAATAATTCCGTCTGACAGGTTTTCATCCAGTAATAGTTTCAAATTGATGCCACAAATAATTTCCGATCGCGATCGGCAGCAAAGGCTAGGCAAGCTTTGATGTCTTGGGAAATGAGTTCCGAAAAATCTTCTAGAACTTCTGCCTCTGTCATACCACCAGCCAAATACTCTACGATATCGTACACAGTAATTCGCATTCCTCGAATACACGGCTTGCCGCTGCGTTTTCCAGGTTCAATTGTGATGATTTGATTGTATTCCATAGGTTTTTGAGAATAATTGCTTAAATCGATCGTAGATCGTATTTTTACCAATCTCCACTATCATCGTCAAGATAATTTGACACAGACGATCGAGCAATAAAAAAGGGCGATTGCCCTTTTTTTGTTGGGGCGACTCCCTACGGGATAGCGACGCTTCACGCCATCCGTTTGCCCGGATGTCAGTGCTTATAGCAGGAGCGTCACCTTGAGGCTGTTGAATGGATAAGACTGGCGTAAGTCTACATTCATCATGTTAATTTTTGAAAGACCGATTGTGAGTTTTATATGCCAACTT
>JAAUPI010000323.1 GCA_012035135.1 Microcoleus sp. CSU_2_2 | reverse complement strand
GGGGAATGGGGAATGGGGAATGGGGAATGGGAATAGGTAATGGTAATTGGTAATGGGTAACTGTTAACTATCAACTATCAACTGCCTGCCCTGAACGTAGTCGAAGGGTCAACTATCAACTGTTAATGCCCAATATAATTTATGATGTTTCGAGCACCCGAACCTTACGAATAATGTTTAAGAAAGATAAATCTTCTCTGCTGTTTACGATCGGCGCAGCCATACTGCTGATAAGTTTAGGCTTCATCGCTTACTTGATCGTCATCTCTCGCGGGCCTGCCAAAGATTTGCCAGCCGGCGCAACCGTTGTTCCCCAAGATACGATGATGGCCGTATCCATCACCACCGATGAATCGCAGTGGAAAAGACTGCGAGAATTTGGCACCCCAGACTCCAAAGCTTCCTTTGAAAGATTTTTAACTCAATTGCGAGATAGACTCCTCACAGCCAACGGCTACGCCTACCAGCAAGACATCCAACCCTGGGCTAGTAACACAGCAATGGTTGCTTTTCTGCGCAACAAAATAGCAATACCCGTCCCCCCAACCTCGCCCAACGCACCCCCACCTCCCCCAATCCAACAGTCAGTAGCAATTATCTTCCCAATTGCTAACCCAATTAAAGCCAAAGAATTATTAGCACAACCCAAACCTCTCAACCAAGGAAAAATGGTTGAGCGCAATTACAAAGGCGTGCAAGTCACAGAAACTCAAGGCATACCCGATCGCAACTTTTCAGTCGCCGTACTCGGCACAAACTATTTAGCTGTTACCACCGATTCCACCGCCACCGACAGAATCATCGACACCTATAAAGGCGAACCTTCCCTAGCAAAAACTCCCGGCTATGGAGACGCGATCGAACAAATAAAAAATCCCAGTGCATTCAGCCAAATCTATGTTAACATCCCCGTAGCAGCAGCCTTTTCCGCGGCCAACTCAGCCCGCGAAGTTTCGCCGGAAAACCTCGAAAAATTGCAACAAAATCAGGGATTTGCTACTACAGTTATGCTGGATACAGAGGGCATGGGATTCAAATCAATTTCTTGGTTAAAACCCGACTCTCAGAAAAGAATAGCAGTAGAAAACAACGCTGAAAAAATGGTTAACCGCCTGCCAAGTAATACTATAATGATGGTATCTGGTGGCAACTTGCAGCGTTTGTGGCAAGACTACGTATCGGGATCTGATGCTAACCCGCTGGCCCCAGTTAATCCTCAAGTTTTGCGAACGGCCCTAAAATCCACCACAGGCATGGATTTAGACAAAGACTTCATCAACTGGATGGCTGGGGAATTTTCTTTTTCTTTAATACCAGCCCCCGCAAAGAATCCCAAAGACAAATTTGCTGCTGGATTTGTGTTTATGATCGAAACAAACAACCGTCGCGCTGCTGACAAATCCCTCAAACAGCTTGATGACGTAATGAAAACTAAAGGGTTTAGAGTCGAGGAAATTCAAGCCGATGGCAAGCCTGCGATTAAATGGACATCGGCATTTGGAGGGATCGCAGTTACTCGTGGCTGGATGAATGATGTAGCCTTTTTAACAGTAGGAGCTCCGGTATTAGATTCTCTAGTGCCAGCACCGAAAAGTCCGCTTTTCGGAAGCGAACTTTTCCAAAAAACAGTGCGCTCGGAACTTAAGCCCCACAACGGTAATTTCTTCATCGACACCGAGAGTGCATTCAACCCGAAAAATTTAGGTTTACCGGAATTTCCCCCCAGTCAAAAAATTTGGATAGATGCCATGCGATCGATCGGGGTAACAGCAGCCGTAGTGGGCGATCGTACCACTCGCTACGACGCTTTTGTCCAGCTCAAAAAATCTGAACAATCTACTCCTTCTCCCAAGGCTTCTGCAATTCCCTCTTCTCGTAGTTCTTCTTCCCCAACTCCCTCGTCTCCCTCTTCTGCGACTCCTGTTTCTCCATCCCCATCTCCATCCCCCTGAAAAACCTCGATCGGTAAGCCTATAGCATTTATCAAATAGATTCTGTAGGTTGGGCTCGTGCGAAAGCGAAACCCAACACTTTAAATACCAAATCCGGGTTTGTTACCCCCTTTATAATCAGCAGGAGCGTAGGGTGCGTCGCCACGAATAATTCTCGCGCTTAAACCGAGATTAAACGAGCGACGCACCCTACAATTTATAACGGGGATGAATCAGCCGGATTTGGTATAACAGTTGCGAGCGGGGTTTGATAGTTAACAGTTAACAGTTGATAGTTAACAGTTGATAGTTAACGGGGAAAATCCGATTTTTGGTTTGTACAAAAGGAAAGGTCAGGAATTGCCACAGCCGATTTTTTGTTTTTTATAAAAGGAAACGCAATGTTTTTTAACTTTATTTTTTGTTTCGTTCGCTTAAATATGTCATGCGAAAGATACAGCCTCTAGGCAATGCGAGTTATACTTAAGTTATAGAAAATATCTGAACGGGTAAATGCAAATGCTGAGACCTATTTTACTCAAAACTGATCTAAGTGAGTTTTTAAGCGAAAATGAAAACTACAAAAAATCCGCCAAAAAACCCCCAATCGATATCAAAAAAAAGTCTAACTAAGCTGGCAATTTCTTTGCAAATTGTCCTCGTCAATTTTTACTGTTTATCGGCAAAAGCACAAGCCCAAACCATTGTTCCAGCTCTAGACGGAACGGGTACGACCGTCACACCCGCAGTTGAAACCGGAACTACCGGGCCGACAACTCGCTTCGACATTGAAGGTGGCAAATTATCGAGCGATCGCACAAATCTCTTCCACAGTTTGGAACAATTTGGATTGTCACAAAATCAGATTGCAAACTTTATCTCAAACCCGGATATTCGCAACATATTAGCTCGCATAGGCGGCGGCAGCCCTTCTCTGATTAATGGCTTAATTCAAGTTACCGGCGGCAATTCTAATCTGTTTTTGATGAACCCCTCCGGGATTATATTTGGCAACAATGCCAGCTTAAACGTGCCGGCAGCTTTCACTGCAACTACCGCCACATCGATCGGCTTTGGTTCTAACTCGTTTAACGCCACAGGTACCAACGACTACACCACCCTTACGGGCGCGCCCAACTCCTTCACCTTCAGCGCCGATCGACTAGGAGCAATTATCAACACGGCTGACTTAGCAGTCAAATCAGGTCAAAACTTAACCTTGCTCGGTGGCACTGTGGTCAGCAGCGGCACCCTCTCGGCCCCTGGCGGTCAAATTACTGTAGCCTCCGTGCCCGGACAAAATGTAGTCCGCCTCAGCCAGGAAGGCAATTTGCTGAGTTTGGAAATCGAGCCACCCTCAGGGACAGCCCCTCCACCACCATCGGGAACACTATTGTCGATCGCATCATTGCCAGAATTGCTCACAGGCATCGGCGCAACAAACGCTACAGGCGTCAGCGTCAATGCTAGCGGTCAAGTTGTACTCACAGCCTCAAACCAAGTAGTAGCAGCGGGCGATGTAGCCGTACAAGGTGTAAACGCTGGGGCGATCGCCATTCAAGCAGCTAACAATCTGACAACTGGCAACCTGACGAGTTCCCAAGCAGGTCCGATCGGGCTCGAAGCCAAAGGCGACATTCGCACCGGCAATCTCGACTCCCACTCCACCAACAGCGACGGTGGCAAAATCACCGTTACCAGCCGTACAGGAACAGTACAGACAGGCAACATCAATGCTTGGTCGATCGACAAAAACAGCAACGCCGCAGACATTGCCATTTCAGCAGAATTAAGCATTCAAACAGGGAACATAGACGCCCATTCAGAAGATAAACAAGGTGGCTCAGTCACCTTCAGCGCCCGCAACGACGCCCAAGTCACCTACATCAACACCGAAGGCAAAACAGCCGGAGGAAATATTGACATTACCGTCGGCCGTTATTTCCTAGCCACAGGCACTTTCAACTCAGAACCCAACTGCTCGACAGGTTGCAGCCTTTCCGCCTCCACAACTAACAGTGCTAACGCTGGCGATATCACCATTCGCCACGGTGGCACAGCCTTGAAAACTCCGTTCACAGTCGGCCCGGACTATAACCAACTCAATGGTACCGCTGGCATCATTGCCACGGGAGGGCCTTCTGGAGCAAATGTCATTGCCTACGGAAGTTACGACAGTCCTGGTCCTCAGGTAATACAGCCGACGACAATTAACATTACCGCTTCTGCTACACAAAACTTGGCTAAACTTATTTAAGTCTCACCATTCAATCAGGATTGCTTCTGAAGGGTCAGCTTCGGAGTTTCATCCAAGGGAGTCGGCTCGCAACTTGTCCACAGGCGTTAATTCGGGTGTAGCCCACCCTAATTGAGTTAATTTTAGTTGAAGCTTTTAGCCATGAGTCATCCACTATTTTCAACCAATTTAACGAAACGCGGACT
>JAAUPI010000322.1 GCA_012035135.1 Microcoleus sp. CSU_2_2 | reverse complement strand
CGATGGCCAGGTAGGCGCAGGGGAATAGCAGTAGACCTGACCAGCCTACGAAGACGAAGCGATCGCGCTTGAGCCAGTCGTCGAGGACATCAAAGATGCCTCTTTCGTTCTGGGCGCGTCCGACTGCGATTGTCATTTCGGTAAAATCCTCTTGCTCGTTAAAAGGCGAAGGTTTTTGAAGTACCTCAACTAAACTTTGTGTTAGTTGGAAGTCCCACTAGATGTGGACTTCCCGGCGGTTCTAATTAAAATTAACATAAATATACATTACAATTTCACAAAATTTCCACTCGATCGGTAGTTGAACCAATTGTGAGACGCACTCCCACCTCGTTCAGGTGGGGATTAGGAACACGCCAGATCTCAATCATCAGTACCTTGGCTCTTAATATAAGCCGCAATTATATCCAATGACGCACCGCCCCCGGACACTGCGCAATAACCACGCTTCCAAAAAACAGGTTTCCAGTAGTAGGGCTTTAATTCTTCCGCATACCGCTTCCGAATTTCGCGGCTAGTGACCGTCTTCATTGTGTTGCATAAAGTTGATGTCGCAACATCCGGAGCCATGTCTATTAATAGATGAATGTGGTCTTTCAGTTTTAGGTCAGCCTTGGCTTCCAACAAATAGCAGCGATTCTTCTGGCAGATGCTACGGCATAGCTGGATGATGTCTGACTCTATGTGTTCCGTCAGTACCGGATGCCGATACTTCGTGATAAAGACCATGTGCACATGAATACTGCAAACACTATGGGCAAAGCTTCTTAAAGTTCTTGCCATTTCTCTACTCTATGCGTTATACTATGATTAGTATGGCACAGAAAACAGCACCCAAAACCATCAGAACCGACAAATGGCGGATTCTTCCATCGGCAGAGCAAAGACAATATTTGCTCAACACCGTGCAGGAATATCGTCGCTTGTCGCGGTTTTTGGTAACTGTAATTTCTACTCATTGGGTAGAGCTGGGGCGCTTGTCAAGCGATAAGCTAGTTCCATCCGTTGAGAAATTGGTTCATGCCACAACTCAAAATCCAACTCCGAAATACCCTCAAATTGATAAGGCATTTTACAAATTCCCAAGCTACTTAAGACGTGCAGCAATCATGTTCGCATTCGGTCAGGTGAGTAGCTACATGACTCGTTGCCGTGATTGGCAGTCCGGTCAAAGTCGGAATCGACGTGATGCCAAACCCCCAATTCTCAATTCTGATGCGGGTTGCTATCCTGCCTTGTACAAGGGGCAGTGTTTTAAGCTACATGAATTTGAGCAAGTCGAACTCAAGGTGTTCACCGGGACTGATTGGATTTGGATCGCCGTGCCAATCATCTCAAAGCGTGACCGCCATAAGGTTTCAACCAATCAAATGAAGTCACCCTCACTAATTGTCAATGAGCGGCATTGTCATTTGTCAGTCCCCTTTGAGTGCCATCCTGCTCATGTGAAAGGCTCTGGGGTTGTTGTCGCAGTCGATTTGGGGATTAATACTACTGCCACCGTTTCAGTTGTTAGTCGGGATGGTACTGTAATCCATCGTGAATTTATTCACCCTGGAAGAGACATAGACCGTCGCGATCGGCGCCTGAAGTCGGTTTCCGGGCGTGCTAAGAAGACGATGGGTTCATGTGGCAAGCTTAGTAAGGGCTTCTGCCAGAATACTTATCGCAAATGTCGCAATATCAACCAGCAAATCGGCAATATCGTTTCCAAGCAAATAACCACGATCGCTCAGGCTTATAGCGCTGATGCCATTGTGTTTGAGGATCTGAAGGGATGGAAGCCAAAAGGTGGCAAGAAGCGCTCCAACCTGAAACAGAAATTTCACGGTTGGCTTAAAAGTCTGATTGTCGAACTCACTGAGTGTAAGTGGACTGAGTTGGGTGGCAAGACGATTACCGTAATTGCTGCGTATACGTCAAAGCTAGCCTATGACGGGTCTGGAGTAGTAAAACGTGACCCGAAAAATTATGCTTTAGCCACCTTTACCAGCGGTAAAAAGTACAATTGCGACCTAAATGGTTCGTACAATATTGCTACTAGAGGCTGGCAAAAACTCGATAGCCGAAAGGACTACGAGAAGCGCCCCAGTAAAAATTCTGGACGCTTGCCTAGAAGCTGGGCTTGTTTATGCGATCTCTGGACTGGCGGCAGTCTTAGATTAGCATAGACACCCCCCACCTCTAAAAAGGTGGGGTGAGCTTCATTTAAGATTTGGCTGTAAGGGTTTTGAATTTTATGAGTGCACAAACAACAAATTCGATCGACCATATCCTGCGGCAGGAGGTTTTGGGTTCCCGTCGCTTCAGCAACTACTGGTGGGCGACTATTGTCACCATTGGCGGGACTGGTTTCCTACTGTCAAGCATTTCGAGCTACTTGCACAAAAATCTGCTACCGTTTGCTGACCCGACTCAGCTTATTTTTCTACCTCAAGGCATCGCCATGGGTTTCTACGGCGTCTGTGCCTTGCTGCTAGGGCTTTACCTGTGGCTGACAGTTCTGTGGGATCTCGGCGGAGGGTACAATGAGTTCGATCGCAAAACTGGCAGCATTCGCATCTTTCGCTGGGGTTTTCCCGGCAAAAATCGCAAACTTGATTTTACTTGCAAGACATCGGACGTTCAATCTGTGCGGGTGGATATCAAGGAAGGGCTGAGTCCCCGTCGCAGTATCTATCTCAAACTCAAAGACCGTCGTCAGTTTCCCCTGACTAGGGTGGGACAGCCGCTGGCTTTGGCTGAGGTGGAAAATCAAGGTGCCGAATTGGCTCGGTTTTTGCAAGTTCCCTTGGAAGGACTGTAAGGATTAACGATTCAAATTTTAGGTCAGGCACCTGGTATTCTTCCTTAACCAAAGGATTAACTTTCAAAGCTTCTGAGGTAATTCCTGAGTGCGTGCGAGGTACTCAGTTGCTCTACTGCAAGGGTCGATAGCCGGGTAAGTGTCGCGTAAATGTATCAGTATTGGTTGTTACCAATGTCTCGCTTTCTCATCTAAAATCTCTAGTTGCACAGTTCCTAAGTGAAAGTGAAAATGCAGATTAAAATTCAGCGGTGGTTGTTCTCACTTTTAATAATTGGCGCGCTGTTTGTAGGTGGCTGCGGTAGTTCGCCTGTGGCAAACTCGACTCCGACGCCGAATCCTGCGTCGGAGTCGAGTATTTCTTTGTCTCCGTCTCCGTCTCCTGCTGTTCAAGCGGCGAGTTCGCAATTTAGCAATTTGCCACGCTTGCAAGGAAAGGCGACGGTGGTGATGACGGTTAAAGGATCGCCGATTACGATCGAACTTGACGGTACAAATGCTCCAATTACTGCGGGCAATTTTGTTGATTTGGTTCAGAAGGGAGTCTACGACGGATTGGTTTTTCACCGAGTTGTGCGGGAACCTCAACCTTTTGTGGTTCAAGGTGGTGACCCGCAGGGCAAAGATCCTAAATTCCCCATTACGCGGTTGGGAAATGGGGGTTTTATTGACCCGAAAACTTCTACCGAACGTAGGATTCCTCTAGAAATTAAGGTTAAAGGTGCCGCAACTCCGACTTACAGCGCGACGCTAGAGCAAGCTAGGATTGTGGAGAAACCCGTTCTGCTGCATAGTCGCGGGGCTGTGGCTATGGCTCGATCGAACAATCCGGATTCGGCTTCTTCCCAGTTTTATTTTACTTTGACTGATGTGCCATTTTTAGACGGCAGCTATGCAGTTTTTGGCTACGTGAAGCAAGGGATGGATGTGGTTGATAAGATTGAGGCGGGCGATCGAATTGAGAAGGCTACTGTTACTCAGGGTTTGGAAAATTTTAAGGCTGTTAGTTAGTAGTCATTAGTCAGTAGTCATTAGTCATTAGTTATTATTAGTTACACTTGCAGTGCGAGCTTCTAGGTCGCGAGCAGGACACTCGCACTGCAAAATACTGTTTACGATCGAGCAGACTTGATATAACCAATAACCAATGACTAAAAACTTTGGAGGGTAAGGGCAGATGTGGATGTTGTGGTTACCGGAATTGGCCTTGTTTCAGCTTTAGGCACTCTGGAAAATAGCTGGAAAAAACTGCTGTCTGGGAATTGTGGCATTCGGAAGCATCAACCTTTTTTAGAACCGGAACCACAACTTTTGGCTTTGATTGACACACAACCTGCTGATTTAATAACTTTAACTCGGCAGGTTTTGGCAGATGCTTTACAAGATGCTAATTTGACTTTGCCTTTGCCTGATTGCGGAATTGTTATTGGCTCTAGCCGCGGTTTTCAGGCAAATTTGGAACTCTTGCTAAGAGGGAAGAAGGAAGAAGGAAGAAGGAAGAAGGAAGAAGGAAGAGGGAAGAAGGAAGAAGGAAGAAGGAAGAGGAAGAAGGAAGAGGGAAGAAGGAAGAAGGAAGAGGAAGAAGGAAGAAGGAAAGAAGATT
>JAAUPI010000321.1 GCA_012035135.1 Microcoleus sp. CSU_2_2 | reverse complement strand
GGGAGGGAACTCTTAATAGGCAACAGGCAACAGCTAGGGAACAGGGAATAGGGAACTTTCAAGAGTGAAGTGCATGGATTTTCCGGCCATTGAGGTCCAACACAGGCATTCTCTCCACTTATTGAACCTGAAAACTCTCATGGGACTCATGTTTTGGAGTTATTCAGCAAGCCCTACTTGGTAGGGTGCGTCGCTGCGAGATGTTCGATGGAACTCGAAGATTACTGATGGATAAGGCTTAAGGGAGAGTGGCAACCGGAAAATATTTCAGCTTTGGCTTTTTCTCTGTTACACCTCGATCGAATTATAATAATTATTTAAAAATAGGAAAGTTGGCAGCCGATGAATCTGAGTTTGTGCACGATTGTTAAGAATGAAGAAGCAACACTGCCACGGACTTTGGATAGTGTTAAGAATATTGTGAATGAAATAGTGGTGCTGGATACGGGTTCGAGCGATCGTACTCGTGAAATTGCCCAAGAATGTGGGGCGAGAGTTTATCGCTTTGAATGGTGCGACGACTTTGCAGCAGCGCGAAATGAGTGTCTGAAATACGCTACGGGAGACTGGATTTTGGTGTTGGATGCCGATGAGGTGCTGGTACCTTCGATCGTACCTCAAATCAAGCAAGCAATTCAGAGCGATCGCGCGTTGCTAATCAATCTCATCCGTCAAGAAATCGGTGCTTCTCAATCTCCCTATTCCCTGGTGTCGCGCTTGTTTCGCAATCGCCCTGACATCCGATTTTCTCGACCTTACCACGCAATGGTAGACGACAGCGTGACTGAGATTTTGAAGAGGGAACCGAAGTGGAAAATAGCTGCTCTCCCAGATGTAGCGATTTGGCACTCAGGTTATCACAAAGATGCGATCGCCAGTAAAAGTAAATTCCAAAAAGCTCAAGCTGCGATGGAACGTTATATCGCTTACTATCCAAACGATGCTTATGCTTGCAGTAAATTAGGCGCTTTGTACGTAGAAAGCGGGCAAGTTCAGCGGGGAATTAATTTATTAACTAAGGGCTTGACTACTGTCGCCATTGATGATTCTATTGTTTACGAACTCAACTATCATTTAGGAATTGCTTACCGCCAACAGCAGCAATTTGCCAAAGCCAAGGAACACTATCAAGCAGCAATTAATACCGATGTTTTTCCCGCGCTCAAGTTAGGTGCTTACAATAATTTGGGAAATTTACTCAAGGATGAAGGAGATTTGACAAATGCTGAAAAAGCTTACAAAGCTGCTTTAAAAATTGACCCCAACTTTGCCATCGGTCACTACAATTTGGGAATGACGCTGAAGGCTTCTGGAAATTTGGCAGATGCGATCGCCTATTACCGACAAGCAATTAAAATCGATCCAGAACACGCAGAAGCTCACCAAAATTTGGCAGTAGCGCTGCTAAAAATTGGTAAAATGCCTGAAAGTTTAGCAGAATTTAAAAGGGCGATCGCCCTTCACGAACAACGCCGTCCTTTTGAAGCAGAACGCCTGCGTCGCGGACTGCGAGAAATGGGTTTAATGTAACTGACATCACGCATCTACAGTCAAAAATCTGTAGATACAAGGGGCGGGTTTTACCAACAATCATCGCCTAAAATAGATCGTCTCATAAACCCGCCCCCGCGCAACAGTAAATCGCCATCTGCTTGTTTGAAAATACCAGGGGCGGGTTGGGTGCGGATCTACAGTAGCTGCGAGTTAAATGGTTCAAAACCCGCTCCCCATGTTATATTGATTTGTACCAACTTATTTGGAAGTAAAAAATGGTTGCTACTAACTTAAAAACAAATATAAACTCTCAAAAATCTAGCTTAAAATTTACCAATTTACGAGCCTTGATGCTCGATTATAACTTAGATTGCTATTTCATCCCAGCAGTGGATGAACACCTAAACTTATCAGTTCCAGAAGCCAAACAACGGCGGGCGTGGATTAGTGGCTTTACTGGTTCCGCTGGCGATTTATTAGTCAACAAAAATTCGGCTTCGTTGTTTGTCGATTCCCGCTATTACGAACAAGCAGAATTGCAGGTAGATACCGCACTCATTCAAATATCAAAACTCGGTTTAGAAGGGTATTTAAACTTAATTGAAACCCTCGAAAAATTAGCTTTAGATACCGCCAAAAATCCAACTAATTTGCGTCTGGGTTTTGACCCCTTTACCGTAGCAGTCGAGCACTTTCAGGTTTGGGCTAACAAATTTGCAACTATTGGCATTGAACTCGTACCAATCCCCGATAATTTAGTAGACCAAGTACGATCGCAATCCTCAGAAACTTTACCTGCGATCGACGAATCTCCCATATTTAGTTTACCAATATCCCTGACCGGAGAAAGCGCCGCCCAAAAATTAGCGAGAGTCAGGGAATCAATGCAAAAAGCTAACATAGATGTGCTGCCGATTACCAACCTGAATCAAATCGCATGGCTGTTCAATCTTCGAGGCTCGGATATTCCGCACATTCCCATTTTCATATCTTATGCAATAGTTACCCACGATGCAGCATTCCTGTTTACAAACCTCGATCGAGTTTCACCAGAAATCCACCAAGATTTACAAAGTTGTGCGACTCTGCTTCCCTACCTAAAATATCCAGAAACCTTGCAAGCTTGCGTATCTCAACCCAGAAAAACTCGCATTCTTTTAGATTCCAAACACACTACAGCAGGAACGTATCAGTTAATAATCGATCGCCAATCCGCAACTGAAAATAATATTCAAATAGTCTTTAAAACAAATCCGATCGAAGAAATGAAAGCTCGAAAAAACCCCGTAGAAATCGAGCAGATGAAATCGGCCAACTTCAAAGCAAGTCGAGCCAAAACTCTGACCTTAAAGTGGTTGACAGAACCGCTAAAAAATGGTAAAGTTTTGACAGAATTTGATGTCAAAGAAACTATTGAAAGATTTTACCAGCAAGAAACAGACTTCCAGACTTTAACATTTAGAACGATCGCGGGCGCCGGAGCAAATAGTTCGATCGTCCACTACGGCACCCCCAGTCCTGAAATCACCTTAAAACCCGGAGAATTGCTGCTACTAGATTCGGGAGCGCAATATTTAGGAGGTACAACCGATGATACCAGAACCATGATTATCGGAGAACCAACCGCGCTACAAATAGAACACTACACCACAGTTTTAATCGCACATATTAACTGTGCAATGCAGCAATTTCCCAAAGGAACAACGGGGGCGCAATTAGATGCGATCGCCCGTGCTGTATTATGGCAAGAACAACTCGACTACGGACACGGCACCGGCCACGGAGTCGGCGCATTTTTAGCCGGTCATGAAGGGCCAAATGGCATCAGCAAATCCGTACAATATCCTCTAGAACCGGGAATGGTAACGAGCATAGAACCGGGATATTATCAACCAGGATGGGGTGGAATTCGGATCGAAAATCTCTATGTTGTCATAGAAATGCCGTCAAAAAACGATACAGTTTGGTACGGATTTGAATCGCTAACATACATTCCGTTTGACAAAAAATTGATTGATGTCGATCGACTGTCAAAGACTCAACTAGCATGGTTAAATAATTATCATGCTGCCGTACTCGAGAAATTGGGAAGTGCGATCGATCCAGCAACACTTGAGTGGTTAAAAACAGCCGTCGCACCTTGTATTAATTAAAAAACAGAATACCAAAATCCCCGACTTCTTGAAAAAGTCGGGGATTTAAGATAAAGCATTTAGAGTAAAGCTGGTGACAAGACTCGAACTTGCGACAGGCTGATTACAAATCAGCTACTCTACCAACTGAGTTACACCAGCAACAAAAACTAATATAGCAAACTTACAGTCATCAGCGCAACCCCCTCAGCCAACTTTTTTTCAAAATCACCCAAAAGCCCTCGCCACAAGCTATACAATCACGACAGGGCACTGCCCATTGGTGTCAACTTAAGGAATGTTGCGTGCGATCGCACTCGCTCGATCGTCTAACGAAAGCGAAGGACGGCTGAAGTTACCTCTACCACGCCCGTAACCCTGGAGTTAAAATCAGAACTATCAACAGTGTCACATCGGCATTCGATTTTATGAGTCGAAAACAGAAAGCTCGATCGGGCAATCCAGACTTGCGTCGAGCCACGCAAGTACCAGCACCTGAAGTTTTTTACCCCACCCCAACCCTCCCCTGATTAAGGGGAGGGAGTAAGAAATTCACAAATGATTTAGGATTGCTATAGTCCTTTGGCACACGGGTAAAATCAACCGGATTCGATAATGAAATTGCCCTCGTCAGTTCGATCGGATCTAATACCAAATCCGGGTTTGTTACCCCCTTTATAATGAGCAGGAGCGTAGGGTGCGTCGCCACGAATAATTCTCGTGCTTAAACCGAGATTAAACGAGCGACGCACCATACAATTTATAACGGGGATGAATCAGCCGGATTTGGTATAATACC
>JAAUPI010000052.1 GCA_012035135.1 Microcoleus sp. CSU_2_2 | reverse complement strand
TCTTGAATCCTTCGAAAAATCGACAATCGATCAGCGACGCACCTTACCATTAGTCGTAGGGTGCGTCGCAATCTTGAATCCTTCAAAAAATCGACAATCGATCAGCGACGCACCTTACCATTAGTCATATCGGGAAAAACACTCAACAGCTAAAAGCAGGGACTATTTTGGAATTGCCCCTGCTTTGATTAAAATCAGACTTATCTGAATCCGACAGCCGCTTGCCAGACAAAAGCCAGCAACAAGAAAAACACGGGAATCACTGGCAAAACATTAACCAGTGGTTCAAAGATCGAATAAGCTTCGGGCATTTTTGCTAAAAGTAATGCAGCTTCCATGAATCAACCTACCTATCCAACACATTTTTCATAATTGTCGCATATCTTAAGCAAAGGCAATCATGTTCGATCGACCCTAGGTGCTAGCCAGTGAGCAAACTCTTCAGTAAATCGATCGGCAAAAATCGCCTCCCGCATCCTCCCGGTAAAGCGAATCAACTCAGTCACGTTGTGAATCGCCAGCAAAGTATACCCCAGCACTTCGTTAGCCCGCGCCAAATGGGCCAAATAAGCCCGACTGAAATTTTGGCAAGTATAACAAGGACAAGACTCATCCAGCGGAGCAAAATCCTCTCGGAACCGAGCATTTTTCAAATTGAAACGTTCCCCCCCAACAAAAGCCGTCCCGTGGCGGGCCAGCCGAGTCGGAATCACGCAGTCAAACATATCTACGCCATTGGCCACCGCTAACGCCATTTCGCGATAAGTCCCAATCCCCATCAAATAACGTGGCTTACTTGCCGGCAACAGTGGCGCTGTCACCTTCACAATCTCTGCGATCAAATCCCCCGATTCTCCGACGCTGACACCACCAATGGCATAACCTGGTAAATCTAAATCTACCAACTGGTTTGCTGCGCGCGATCGCAAATCTGGGTAAACACCCCCCTGCACGATGCCGAACAAAGCTTGATCTGGGCGCGAGTGAGCTTGAATGCAGCGTTTCAACCAGCGGTAAGTTCTCTCTGTCGCCGCCTCTACTTCTTGCCGCGTCGCCGGATAAGGCGGACACTCGTCAAAGGCCATAATTACATCCGCACCCAATTCATTTTGGATTTGGATCGATCGTTCCGGCGTCAAATTAATCATACGGCCATCGCGGGGAGAACGAAAAGTCACCCCCTCATCAGAAATAGTCCGCATTTGGCTCAAGCTAAACACCTGAAAGCCACCCGAATCTGTCAGAATCGGGCCTGGCCAAGCCATGAATTTATGCAATCCGCCAGCCCCAGCGACAATATCTTCCCCCGGCTGTAAGTGCAAGTGATAAGTATTGGCCAAAACCATTTGAGAACCGGCTGCCTCCAGATGGGCTGGTGTCAGAGTTTTGACATTAGCCAGCGTACCCACTGGCATAAACTTCGGCGTTTCCACAACACCGTGGGGAGTTCTAAAAACCCCTGCACGTGCTTTGGTATGGCTACAATGAGCCTGACATTCAAAAGAAAATTTTTCGGGCATGGAGCACTGGGAAATTTTAGATTTGGGATTTTAGATTTTAGATGGATTAATGATTTTAATCTAAAATTGCAAATCGGCTATCTAAAATCGGATGGGCATCGGGCATCGGGCATCGGAATGGAAAAATGGCTAATTTGTTGATGCTAATTGTTCTACTAGCTATTAGCCATTCACCATTACCATCGTCCTTCAAAACGGCGAATCATCTTCATCCAATTGCAGATCCCAGTTACCTGAGAGTACCTGATCGACTACGGCATCCAAAGCAGCAGCATTTAAATTCCGGCCGACTTGCTCTTGCAAAGGATTGGAGAGAGGAATTAACCGCAACTGTCGTCCATCCTGAATTAGGTCAAAATAAGCTCCCTCTTCAGCGGACTGTTTTAGTTCCAGGTAATCAAAACTGAAAACATTTAGATAAAGGGCATGATTAGCGATCAGGGTAGAACGGTGGCGGTTCGCGAAGACTTCCAGCACATACCCTTCTCCTTCGCTGTAAATCTTGCCATCCTGTATGTGAAGGTAGCGGACACGTCCTAAATCAAACAGCAATCTTTGGATATCGCGCTTGTTCACAACAATGCCTGTATCTATGATACAAGGAGCAGCCACCCTGTTATTCAATTGGTCGTGACTCATGGAGCAAAAGCCTCTGGTGTAATATGTTCCCCTGGTAGGAAATCAGGGAGTTAGCTAGAGTTCTATAGAGGGGAAACGCTTGTCTTGGGTTTAGCCTCTTTCTGATACGGAGCTTCTAGTTCGCTACCGGGAGCAGTTTTCCTAGGAAAAGAGCGATCGGCAGGAGGAATGCCCAATCCAAAAGACGAAAGGGTGTTACAGCTTCAATTCTGGCACACGCTAATGAATTCACAACCCCATTAAATGTGAAAAAATTTCTGTCTTATGATGGATGATAAATTGGTTCGCTCTACGATCGAGTTTTTCCGGAATCAGGGGGCAGCAATAGCTGCGGCGATCGCTTTTTATACCTGTTTGCCCGTACCGATGTCTTGGACTTTGGAATTTCGCGGCATCGCTCGTTTGGCACCCGCGATCGGGCTTTGCATCGGGGGAATGCTGGGAATTGCGGATATTGGCTTGCAGTTATTGGGGATGCCTGCTCTGACTCGATCGGCCTTGGTGGTAGTATTGGGCATCGCCCTGACTGGGGGGTTGCACCTAGACGGGGCAATGGACGCGGCGGATGGACTGGCTGTACCCGACCCCGTGCGACGGTTGGAGGTAATGAGAGACAGCGTTACAGGGGCCTTTGGGGCGATGGCTGCGATCGCGATCGTGCTGTTGAAAACTGTAGCTCTCACGGACTTGAACCACTATCGGTGGCTGGCTTTGATGGGTGTTGCAGGTTGGGGGAGATGGGGGCAACTGGTGTCGATCGCCCGCTATCCGTACCTCAGGGCCGAGGGGAAAGGAGCTTTTCACAAAGAGTCGATTTATTCTCCTTTCGATTTTATACCCGGAGTGTTTCTGCTGCTGAGTTTGAGCGTCCTGCAAGTTGTGTTGGAGGGCGATCGATGGCTGTTAGCGGTGGGGATGGCTTTGGGGGGAAGCGCGATCGCAATTTTTGCCGGTGCTTGGTTTAACTTTCGTTTGGGCGGCCACACGGGCGATACTTACGGTGCCGTAGTTGAGTGGACGGAGGCTTTGTTGCTGTGTCTGTTGGCAGCTTTGGAAGGGTAAGTTATGCTATGTGATTCGATCGTCCACCATCAAATGAAACAGTCCGGCTGTCAGCCACAAAATTGTCACTTTGTATAAGCGAATCGCCTCTGCCAACTCTGCCAAAGACGGACTACCGGCGGGGAATACCGCCAATTTCGCGCCGTTGACTAAATTGAAAGGTCGATCGACTTCTTCACGGCGCAAATAAGCTAATTTCGATTCGCGATCGCGATCGTCCACAATTGACAAATCTATCAAAGGAATATCGAGTTCGATCGCAGAGGCAATGCAAAGAGTCGATCCGTCGGGGCTAAATGTTGCCCGCAACGCCTCGTGCCGCTGTACCAATTCCTGAATCGAAAAGCGCAGAGATTCAACGTTGAGATTTCCTTGCAATCGCAGACACATCGACTCGTTGTAAGCACAATTTGCCTCGTTTCCCATTTGCACGGCAATCCAGATTTCCTTTTGCGATTCCGTCGCGGGTACGCAAGCAAAAAGTTCTCCGCCTGTGAAAGGATCGAAATCTACAGCAGTCAGTTTTGGTGGTAAATCGGCGGTTAGTTTCATTGGCTATTAACGGGTGCAACTAAATAAATTCAAGTATTTTTGTTGTAGAGCAGATTTGTTTGAAAGAGGTAGATTGCGATTTACCGTGGGGGCGGGTTTACGAGACGATCGATCTAAGGCATAGATGTTGGTAAAATTCGCCCTTGGTATGGTGCGTCGCTATCAGATTTTCAATCTTGTTTGGAGATTGTTGAGGGCGACGCACCCTACGGTAGTGTGGTGCGTCGCTATCAGATTTTCGATTTTGTTTGGAGATTGTTGAGGGCGACGCACCCTACGGTATCTGACATTGTTAGACCTGTAATCGTCGGGACTATTGAGATAGCTAAAGTTTCATTTTTAGATTTGATATTTTGCGATTCATATCCTGTATAATAAGATAGTCCGGCTTTTCTGGCTAGTTCGGCATCTTGAGTTACATCGATGAAAGAGTTAGCTTTAATTTTGACATCGCTGCCTTTTACTTCCGCCTAATGCAACTTTACCTTTTTCCCCTAAAGTTTTCTTAGCCCAAACCGCTGCACAAATCCCCGGTACTTCATCGCCATAAACTACTACATCGAATTTTTGATAAGGCGATGTTTGAGAAAATGTGGCGGGATTGTTGGTAGCTTGTTGTCGCAGATTTGCGGTGTCTGATGTGGCGCTGGCTTCATTTCAATGGGCGATTTCTCAATGAATACTTTTGACTTCATTACAAAGTGGGAATATAAAAATAAGTCGTCACTTTTTCAACTTTATAGAAATTACGCTAAATTAGTTGAATATGTAGAAGAACCATTCAATAGGCTTTGCTATTTAGTGTCTGCTAAACTACCACCACAACTTTTCTTAAGGTTTTGCAAACGCAACCTGATGAACTAGAAAAAATTATCAGTAAAAATAACAAAGAAGAACACAACATACTAGACCTCTCAAATAATGAGTTATTTATTACAAAAATGAATTAGTCAATATGTCTACCAGCCAGTTAAGCCATGAAATAGCACAATTTTTTTTAAAGCATATAGATCTGATTTTGTTAGCAACTTTAGATTTTCAATCGAACTTACAGAATATCAATTACGAAGTCTCGAACGAGACTCAATCCCCGAATCAGTAGGAGAAAAAATACACCAGAATTATAGCAAGGAAATCGACATAGACTTTCCCACCCCTAAAACAAAACATCAATGGAAATTCAAATCTAAAGGCAGAGTTGGCAACATTCCAATTAATCCAGAATTTCACATTTCTATCCGCCCAACAATACCGCGTCGTGCACGATCGAAATTATTCAGATAGAATTGACTTGCTGCTGTGCGATCGAGAAACCAGAAAAGTCCACTATGTTTTAGATACTAAATACAAAACTCCGATCGAGCAGACAAAAGCGACTTTCATCAAATAGTCGCCTATGCAAATGCAATAAACTGTAAAAATGCAATTCTTATCTACCCGCAAGACCTCACACAACCACTAGACATAACAACTGGCGATATCCGAGTTCGCAGTCTAACTTTTGCCCTAAATAACGACCTCAATCAAGCCGGAAAAACCTTCTTAACCTCTCTATCTCCCCAAATTCTCCCCTAACTTTCCTCTGCGCTCTCTGCGCCCTCTGCGGTTCATTTCCCCACAAGAATCGAATATAAAATCGCAGATTAACGCAGATAAATGCCGATTCAACTGTTAGCAAATTATCTGCGTTTATTTGTGTTTATAAATCGCACTGTTATGGATAGTTATTAGGATTATCGATCGCCAACCGTTCCAATTGAGCGATATTCAGCAATCGGTTGTCAGCCGAAACAAAAATTAGTTGAGTTTCTGGTATTGCAACGATCGCGGATTCAACTTGTAAAGCTGATGCTAACTGAATGGAATCATAAGCGCGCAGCGGGTGTTGCATCACCAATTCGCCCCCTATTTCTATTAAAGTTCGATCGACTTCAATAACTTCGTATTGATTGTCAAAATCTGTGCGAAAATCTTGACAGTAATTGATTGAACCCAATTACTGCCCAATTCAGGCACATACCGCTTTACCAAAGCACTTGTATCCAAGAAATAAGCATTTACCACGGGCCGCGATCCTCAATGACGATTTCAGAAAGAGGTTTTCCCACTCTTCCTTTTAGTTTTTCAAACAATTCGCGCCGTTTTTTTTCTGTGGCTACGTCTAACTGAAACTTTTTCCTTGGCAAACGTATCAATCCCCGCCACTCTCTCAACTTAGTTGCCAATTCTCGATCGCCCTTAATCTCTTCCGACTGCGTTTCTGCTATGATTTGAATCTGCACGGTTTCCCCATCATTCAATGACAAAGGAGTTAAGGGACGCAACATTCCATTTTCGTATACCGCAGCAATAGTTTCTGGCATAATTATTACCTCAGTTAAATGCTTGAGTTTTTTATAGCATATCGATCGGGTTGTTTGCCGAATCTGTCTGTAAGTAGAAGGAAGGTGGGCAATTGCGATCGTCAAAAATAACCTTTTTTCCTTTACTTTCCAGCTTCACAGGCTTGCTCGCTACTTTTTCTAATATTTTGGCACAACAAGTACGGAAAACTCAGAAATGCTACAATTAGAGCGATCGAAAATTGCAGCATAAAAAACATGACTTTCGAGGCAGTTTTAAATTTGGTCAAGCAACTGCCGATATTTAATATTTAGTTTACCCTTAATTTCCCACAAAAAAGAGGCGCGATCGCGCCTCCCAAATCCTTCATGTCAGAGTTCTAAACACTCACAGCCACTTTCGATTCCTGCGCAGTCAACTTCTCGTAAGTCGCCCGCATCTTCAATCCCACCAACACTTGGAACAAACCAGTTCCATTATTAGAACCAGGATATTCGCGGTGCTGAAGCAATAGGTGAGTCAACTCGCCTTCATACTTCGCAGAAGTCTTGCTCAAATGGCTTTCGATGTAAATCACTTCTTCGAGATTTTCAAACTGACCGTCTACTTCCAAAATCGAGACTTCGTGGCCGTAGAAAGAGTCTGGTCCGTAGTACATCTTAATTCCTGGATAGGAACAAGTCAGTTTGCGACCGCAAGGAATCCAGTTAATTGTTGAACCTTCGTCAAACAAATATGCAGGCTCAAAGTTAGCGATACCTTCGCGCTGGATCATCTGCACCCGCAGCACCTTCCGCTCTTTATCATCCTTAATTAAATTGGTCGGCAATACTTGAATTACTACATCCGCATATTGCTTTTGCGGATCGATATAGGCGGTAAAATCTGGTTTGCGAGCATTAATCGCAAACAGCACGTCTTCGTAACGGTGGCCCCGTTCCGCCATATCGCGCTGGATTTTCCAAGCAATTTTTACTTCGTCGCTGATGTCGAGGTAAACGCTGAAGTCGAGGAGCGATCGAACTCGCTCATCATACAGCGGGTGCAGTCCCTCAATTACAATCACATGATTCGGTTCTATCCGTTCCGGAGGATCGAGGAGACCGGTTTCGTGGTTGTAAATCGGCTTGTCGATTCCCCGGCCTTCTTTGAGCGCCTTCATCTGTTCAGCCATCAAGTCGAAATTGTTCGCTCTGGGGTCAAGGGCGGTAATTCCTGTTTCTTTGCGTTGTTTGCGATCGAGACAATGATAATCGTCCAGGCAGATTACTGTCACGAAATCTTCCCCGAACAAATCAGTCAATCGGCGCAAAAAAGTAGATTTTCCGCATCCGGAGTCTCCGGCAACGCCAATTAAAACCACGCGATCCGGCTTACTGGTCATAGTTTCCCTCTAAAAAAATCACTGTTTACTAACTCAAGTCTAAACTTCAAAAAATTTCAGCCCATAGGTAGTTACCTTAGGCTTCCTGCGGCTTTGCTACCCCGATAGGAGCGAGAAAAACCAGCATACGGCAGTCATTTGACTGCCTGCTGTGGAAAAACCCAAGCAATCTTCAAGGTAAGTAATTAATAGTGACATACCTATTCTGTTTGAGGGCAATTCCATCCCACGCTTCCCAAAAGGTAGGACTTGGGGCTTCAGGCGTTTAGTTGACATACCTCCTCGTCCTGAAGGAGCAAGGAATCCTTAACGCTTCACAGCAATGTGCTACCGAAGTAGTCTTACCTTCGCTCCACGTTCGTTTAGAGTCTCCCAATGCCCTAGGGCGACTTTTTGGTACACAAGTTAATACTTGTTTGTCGTCAGGGTTGCACTTAAGCATTGCCCCTGGCAACCGTCTAGGTGCGCTTCTTGCCGTGGCTATTTCAACGTGTCTCGAGCCTGTAGACACTTTAATTTTAACCCAAAGCCGTCAAGCGAAGGACGGGATTTTAGACCCGATTTTTTTGATAACTTTAGTGAGTCATATTATCAGAATGCGGTCGCCCCTCACAACCACAACCTCAACACAAAGGATTTATCTTTTGAGCTAAGGTGGCGGGGCTAGGGGCGATCGAGAGGATTGTGAGTCAGACAGAAGGCAGATCCCTCGATCGGGTAAAATAGTCGCAGTACGCAGACAACAATAGCTATAGGTCAACACCTGAACGCAGTCCAGCTCGGCGAGCGCTGTGTTTGGCTAATTGGGAATTGGAGACTGAGCGACCAAAACTGGACACCAAGCCCCAGGGCAACGGTGAAAGATTAACGCGACCAATTAGTCCAGATGGCCTTAAGAAAAAAGTAAATTGAGTCTACGGTCACATTCTCTCTCTTTATAACTCTGTATTGTGAAGGAAAAGCAACAAATGTATAGCCCAAGCATCTCTGGCGCTGCGGCCAGCTCAGTATCAGGCAGCCGCATCTTTGTTTACGAAGTCGAGGGTATGCGTCAGAATCAAGCAACTGACCAAAAAAGTCACCAGATTCGCAGTAGCGGCAGCGTGTTTATCTCCGTACCCTACGATCGCATGAATCAAGAAATGCGCAGAATTTTGCGCATGGGTGGCAAAATCGTCAGCATTCGCCCTTTAAATGGCGCTCCCGAAACTAATGGCAAAGTCGCACCAGAGCCAGGGCCACAGAGTCAGAAATCTGGAGAAAAAACTAAGCCCATGACTCAAGCAAAGGAAAAGGTTCAGGTTCCAGTTAACCTCTACAAGCCCGCCAATCCCTATATTGGTAAGTGCATCTCTACAGAAGAATTGGTCAGAGAAGGCGGTGATGGCACAGTCCGTCACGTCAAATTTGACATTTCTGGAGGCAATTTGCACTATCTGGAAGGTCAAAGTATTGGCATTATTCCAGATGGCACTGATAAGAACGGCAAACCTCACAAAATTCGGCTTTATTCGATCGCCTCCACCCGTCACGGAGACGATGTAGATGACAAAACTGTCTCTCTTTGCGTCCGTCGGCTAGAGTACAAAAGCCCAGAAACAGGCGAACAAGTCTTTGGTGTTTGTTCGACTTTTCTTACAGGTTTGCAACCAGGGGATGATGTCAAAATCACCGGCCCTGTAGGCAAGGAAATGTTGTTGCCTGACGACGAAGATGCCACCGTTATTATGATGGCTACTGGTACAGGAATTGCTCCTTTCCGGGCTTATTTGTGGCGGATGTTTAAAGAAAACAATCCGGGTTACAAATTTAAAGGTTTAGCTTGGCTGTTTTTTGGCGTTGCTTATACTCCCAACATTCTGTATAAGGAAGAATTGGAGCAATTGCAACGAGAGTTCCCCGATAATTTCCGATTGACTTATGCCATCAGCCGTGAGCAAAAGAATGTTGACGGCGGCAAGATGTACATTCAAAGTCGGATTCAAGAGAACGCTGACGAACTGTGGGAGTTGGTTCAAAAGCCGAATGCTCACACTTACATCTGTGGTTTGAAGGGCATGGAAGGCGGCATCGATGAGGGAATGTCGGCTGCGTCTGGCAAGTTCGGCGTCGATTGGGCTACCTATCAGAAAAAGTTGAAGAAAGAACACCGCTGGCACGTTGAAACTTACTAATGTGTAGGGTGATTTAATCTGAGTTGTAGGGCGGGCATTGCTCGCCCTACATTTTTTTTAATCTTAGATCGATTTTCTGTAATAATATTACGTAGAATGTTAATTAATCTGAATAATCCCACACACTCTCTAGCTCAGTATTTGGGTGCGATCGAAGATTGGCGACTGAGTCAGGGGGTAGCGGTACAAAAGCAAAGGGATACGGCTAGCTGACAATTTTTAACTAGCTGTCAGTTTTCAGCATTCAGCAGATGATCATTTAAAGGAAGTAGGAGTAAAGGCTAATGGCTACATCATTCCTTAAAGGTATACGTATATTTCGGGACAAGATATTCCCGGCACCAAGTATCAGAAAAAGCTGGAGTCAAATACTATTAGCACTTTCAATAACATTTTCCATTGTTTTTGCACTAGCTTGGTTGGAAAATGAGCAAGTAGAAAATCAGCAAGTAGAAAATCAGCAAGTAAAAAATCAGCAGGAAAAATGTAAATACAACTTTAGCATCGCCACAATTATTTGTCTGACTTCTGATTTGAAGTTACTAGCACAAGCTCAAAATATTGCTGTTATTTCCGCAGCAATTTTGTTCTTCTTGGATACCTTCGACAGAAAAAAACAATTAGAACGTCAAGCTTGGCAATTAATCGACGGTGCTCAAGGCTCGGAAACAAGTGGTGCAAGAAGGCAAGCAATTGAGGAGTTATATCAGGAAGGATCTGATATAACTGGTCTTGATGCAGATGGCGCAGACTTGAGAGAAATAAACTTAAGTGGTGCTAACTTAACAGGAGCAAGTTTTAAAAATGCCATCTTAGAAAGAGCTAATTTTGAAGGAGCTAACCTTGAAGAAGCTAATTTTACCGGAGCAAATTTAAAAGGTGCTAACTTTAAGAAAGCTAAGCTTTGGGGTACTGATTTTACTAGAGCAGATTTACGCTCTTTTGAGGATCGGAAGACTGATTCACGCGCTCGGAAGACTGATTTACGTGATGCCGACCTCGGATTGACAATATTTAATCGAGCTAAGCTAAGCGGAGCTATTTTCGGTGTGATTGACTCCGAGCCTCATTTAGGTAAGGAAACAAACTTAATGGGTGCAAAACTTAGAGGCGTAAATTTAAAGGATGTCAATTTGAATAAAACTTGTATTGCGAAAGCTAAATTAGGTGGCGCTACAATAGAAGATATAGAGACAATCCGCAATGCTGACAAATACCAGGAAGCTTCTTACAGTCAAGATTTTTTTGATGCTCATAAGGATGAACTTAAACATATAGATTCTGGATATGATACAGACCCTGAATTTCAACAAATTACCACCCAAAAAATCATTGAAATTTCTCAGCGTCTTTTAAGCAAAGAATCACTTTCATTGCAAGATGAAGAATCTTTATCTGACTTTGTAAATCTTCTCAATCATTTAGTTATTTTAGTTAAAGAATCCAACAATCAATGTTTAACAGAGAATGAATTATTTGATAAAGTTATAGATTTAAAAAAAGACTTGGAAGAACAAAAAATAACCGTTTCAGACGCATCAGAAAAAAGCAAATACAATGAAGAACTAATACAAGAAACTAAAGAAAGATTAGCCAAAACAAAAGAAAGTAGAAATAAAAAATAGAAACTATACCTGTTATACCAAGCCGCTTCATGCGATACCCAAAAATCCTGAATAGCAAGATTTTTGGGTGTTATTCCAATTATTTTCTGGGGTATATAACACCGCACTCTCTCAAATGAGTAGAGTAAGGTTCTATTTTTTGTAGCATAAATTTATTTATCAATCCTATCAGAGATTTACAAACTTCTGCTGAATAACAGTGATTATTACATCCATCGATTAATTGGCTGAGTTGCTGTAATTTACTCATGATAGATCGATCGTTATCACGAATCTTGTTTGCTAAGATTCTTGTTTCTTTAGCACTGTCTCTACATTTTTTTGCCTGCTCATAGTCTTGTGCATCATCACATTCTTTGGCGAGATATTCTAATTCTTTTGCTTGTGCTTCTAGATGCTTTGCGAGTTCTGTTGGGTTCATCTTTTTAACCTCAATAAATTGGAAAATAAAACAGCTAAAAGCAGCTCAACTGAAGTTAACAAAACCATTTACCTCAAAAGTTGCGATCGCTCATCCATGCAAAACATAGATAGGGCTTGCTGAATAACTCCAAAACATGAGTCCCATGAGAGTTTTCAGGTTCAATAAGTGGAGAGAATGCCTGTGTTGGACCTCAATGGCCGGAAAATCCATGCACTTCACTCTTGAAAGTTCCCTATTCCCTGTTCCCTAGCTGTTGCCTGTTCCCTATTCCCTGTTCCGTCCCCCCTTGCAGATCACTTATTCAGCAAGCCCTAGATAGTTGCGAACAATGAACAACTAAATCGAGCGTGGTAAATTGCTAACTAGCAAAGCCAATCGTTATTTGATTCCTCGATATGCAGATTGATGCACACCTATTTTCAAAGGTGCAAACAACCGCAAAAAGAGAATTCAGTAAATATCTAATGCACGCCTTTTTGAAGAGATGACAAAATCAAAATTCTCGCTTTGGGCTGTTTCCCCGATCGCAAGACTCATCGAAAGAAGGCTTGAGAGAAAGGTAATCGGGTAACGTTGCCACAGAACGATCGCAACCTCAATCTTTCGATGAGACAAGTAAATCGTAGTGGAATTTTAATCGTACTACCCCCTAAATCAAGAAACTGAAATTGAAATCCGGACGATTATTATATTTTTTTGCTTTTTCTGCCAGCCTGCTAAGGTTAAGGAGAAATGGCATCAGTTTTACTCGGATTTAGGATTGACTGTCACGCAAGCTAGCTTTTTTGCCTTTAAGAAAATAGGTTCGCATCAGAAGTAGGGTGCGTCGCTGCGACAATCATCGCCTCGTGTAACAAACTCGTGGCAACGCACCGTACCGCTACTCAAATCGCCTCGAACTCACGTTATTCATGTAAAATATATACTAAGCTCACCGAAACAGGGATATAACTCTCATGGTCTTAACTTCTACTCAAAAACTGACCTTTGAAGAATATCTGAACTATCAGGGAGAATCAGGGGTTTGTTATGAATTATATCGGGGACAGCTCATCGAAATGCCAACACCCACAGCAATACATATTAAAATCTGCGAATTTTTGGTTTACCACTTCCGGCGCTTCTTTGCAGCAAACAATCTGCCCTTAGTTGCAGTTGTCACTACCGCAGTCCGAACAGAAGAAAACTCTTCCCGCGTTCCCGATGTAGTAATTTGCACTCGGAGTTTGTGGGAACAAGTCTGCGCGCAACCTGGTTCGGCAGTATTGGACTTTGAAGAAAAACCGCTGTTAGTTATCGAAGTAACCAGCCAAAATTGGCGGGAAGACTACATTCGCAAACGGGCAGAGTATGATTTTATCGATATTCCTGAATATTGGATTGCCGATCCAAATCGACCGAAAATCAAAGTATGCAGCCGTTCCCAAAACGAAAGCAGTTATTCTGAGCGAGAATTTTTGCCGGGACAGCAAGTTCAGTCCGTACAGTTCCCTGAATTTATTTTACCTGTGAGCGAAGTGCTATGTCCGCCACAAGTCGAAGATTTGATTCAGGAAGCGGCGACGCACCTGCAACAAGTAGAACAGCAAAATCAACAACTAGAACAGCAAAATCAGCAACTGGAACAGCAAAATCAACAACTGGAACAGCAAAATCAACAACTAGAACAGCAAAAACAACAAGTAGAACAGCAGGTTAATTTAGAAAGGCAGCGGGCTGAAAGATTGGCGCAGCGACTGCGAGAAATAGGAGGAGACATGGATGCAGAACTTTGAATCGCAAGGTAAAATCTGGATTAATTAGTCATGCAGAACCCCGATTTCTTAAAGAAGTCGGGGTTCTGGACATTCTGTCATTACGCGGTATACCGCCAATACACACCGATCGTACAATGATTGTAGATTAGAGTTTCAACGGGTCAAAGTCGTGGCTTTCAAAATTGGTTTGCTAGGTTTAGGTACAGTTGGCGCGGGAACGGCAGAGATTTTGCTTTCCCCAGATGGCCGTCATCCGCTGTTGCAGGAATTGGAAATTTATCGGGTGGGCGTGCGCGATATTTCTCGAACTCGGTCTTTACAATTGCCAGAAAATGTGCTGACAACTGACCTGGAAGCGATCGTCACTGACCCGGAAATTGATATTGTAGTAGAACTGATTGGCGGGTTGGAACCGGCGCGATCGCTGATTCTGCAAGCTATTGCTAAGGGCAAGCACGTTGTCACCGCCAACAAAGCTGTTATTTCCCGCTATGGCAATGAAATCTTTGATGCTGCCAATGCAAAAGGCGTTTATGTAATGTTAGAAGCTGCTGTCGGCGGCGGCATTCCAGTCATCCAAACTCTCAAACAATCATTAGGCGCAAACCGCATTCAAACTGTCATTGGCATCGTCAACGGCACAACTAATTACATCCTGACGCGGATGCAAACAGAAGGTGCAGACTTTGCCGAAGTGCTCGAAGACGCGCAGAAATTAGGTTTCGCAGAAGCCGACCCGACAGCGGATGTAGATGGATTAGATGCAGCCGATAAAATAGCTATTTTAGCCTCGCTAGCTTTTGGCGGCCGCATCAATTTAAAAGATATTCACTGCGAAGGGATCGGAAAAGTTAGTGCTGCGGATATTGACTATGCAGACAAGCTGGGATTTGCGATTAAATTGCTAGCTATTGCTCAAGATATCAAGTCAACATCTGAGACAGAAATGCTTTCAATTCGAGTGCATCCTACCTTTGTTCCGAAAACTCATCCGCTGGCGAGTGTCAATGGGGTTTATAACGCTATTTTAGTCGAAGGAGAGCCGATCGGGCAATTGATGTTGTACGGGCGCGGTGCCGGTGCGGGGCCGACAGCTAGTGCGGTAGTCTCTGACATCATGAATATTGCAGCTATTCTGAAAACCGAAACTGTGCCGATTCCCCATCCTTTGCTGAGTTGCAATCACCAACATTACTGCAAAATTGCCCCGATGCAGGAACTTGTAACGCGATTTTATGCTCGGTTTCTGACGCGCGATACTCCGGGAGTAATTGGTAAACTTGGTACCTGTTTCGGCGATCACCAAGTTAGTTTAGAATCAGTTGTACAAACCGGAATTCACGGTGATTTAGCAGAAATTGTCGTTGTGACTCATGATGTTAGAGAAGGTAATTTCCAACAGGCAATTGATGAAATTCGAGCAATGGAATCAATCGATAGTATTGCTAGCATTTTGCGAGTTCTGTAAAAGTCGATCATCGGACACTATTTTTGCATAATCGTAGATACAAAGGGCGGGTTTAGCGAGTGCTAAAATGATTTCATAATCAATATCGACCAGCACTCTGCTCCTCCCTAGCCCCTATTTCTCCTGCCTTTGGATAGATCGATCGCCCTCAAGCTTCTGGATACAGTAGAAAAAAATCTTCATCTGCGGTTTGACAGTTGAGCGACTTGATTACGGATCAGCAGATGATTCAATCGGGAATGGGCATAGAGGTCGCTCCAGATACCCCCTCAAAACTCTGATAGGCTAATCTTCGATCAAGCACCAGTTTCAAAAGCGAACTACCTGAGGTTACAGTGTGAGGCTAAGGCACTCTTCAGCTAATACTCAACAGAGAGCAGTATTGTGAGTCTGCTGGCTGTTGAGGCTAGAATGTTTCAAGAGGAGCTTCGGACTCTTGACATGAGTCGCGTTTCCTCCCTCGTTAGGGGTGCTTTCTGGAGGGGTGCTGAGATTGTTAGGAGGACTGTCGTGTCAGACCAGCAAGACCGAATTTTGCGTTTATTCATAGAGGAGGCTAAAGAGCACCTCGATACTCTAGAAAATGGTTTGGTGGATTTGAAGTCCACGATGAAAGACCCCGAAAGCGTCCAAGAGATGTTTCGAGCCGCTCATTCCGTCAAAGGAGGGGCGGCGATGCTCAGCTTAGATAGTATTAAAACAACCGCTCACCGCTTGGAAGATTGTTTTAAGGTTCTCAAAGACGGCCCTGTCAAGCACGTTGACCAAACAGCAGAATCCCTATTCTTAAAAGGGGTTGACACGCTTAAAGATTTGGTGAAACGCCTGGAAGGGCCTTTTGGCTTGAGGAATGAAGAGGGAGAGAAACTCGTGCAGCAGGTGATGCCAGTTTTTGCTCAACTGGAAACTCACCTCAACAACTTGGCATCGGGCAAAGTTCCTGCGGTTGCTGCGGGTTCCGGCTCGGCCCGGGCTGCTAAAACAGCCAGTGGGACGACGGAGAATTTTGCAGTTCAAGTCATGGCTTTACTCAAAGAAATGTTGCAGGTGTTCAAACAGAAAGAATCGATTGCTACTCGCGAGCAGTTGGCTGCTGTGTGCGTTCGCCTCAATAAGTTGGGAGGTGGAGTCGAGACTTGGCAAAATTTAGTCAAAACAGCTAGAGTTGCGATCTCTAATCCCAAAAACTCTTATAAAGTCTTAGCTCCGCTGATTATCAAAGAACTCAAGGACGCTGGAGATTTGGTGCAAGCGGGGAAAGTCAAGGCTGTCGCTCCGAGTAAAAATTTACTACTTTTGGTATCAGTTCCAAAAGCAGCAACCAGCACCCAGGCAACCTCAGCAG
Organism: Microcoleus sp. CSU_2_2; assembly: GCA_012035135.1. Taxonomy (GTDB): domain Bacteria; phylum Cyanobacteriota; class Cyanobacteriia; order Cyanobacteriales; family Microcoleaceae; genus Microcoleus. Next base: position 10,806 of record JAAUPI010000052.1, on the reverse strand, counting down.
CCCCAGCGGCAGCGTCCAAGCAAGTAGCACTTCCGGCAGAACCGAAGGCAGTAGTCAAGCTTTTGCTCAAAACCTTCAACAAAAAGCAACTCTCGGAAATCGCTAAGTTACTGATTCACGCGCTCAAATCCTCTCCCTAGGAGTGACGAGGAGGTATGTCAAAAAAATTGTTAAATAGTCTCGAAGTTTAGAGAATCATCTGGAATTATTGGGAAGGAGATGTCACAATATAGAAAGCGGAGACGCATGTTTCCGTTCACTCCTCACACCACACTCCGCCCGGACTACTGTCTGGGCGGTTCCTTTTGTGGGGTAATGCTCGCTTTTATTTACTCTGTAAGGGTTTCAGGCTTTTAGCTGCCGAAAAAGTCGATCGCAAACCCTCTGCTTTCCCCTTTTCCTTCTTCCTTCTTCCTTCTTCTTTCTTCCTTCTAAAAGGTTTAGCGCGAATGGTAACACTTTTTGCTAAAATTGTAATTTGAGAAATAGTATTTACAAGGATGGCTAGGGATGTCAGCAGCCGCGCAAGTAACCGACTCTACCTTCAAGCAGGAAGTGCTCGAGAGTCAAGTTCCAGTTCTAGTAGATTTTTGGGCTCCCTGGTGCGGGCCCTGCCGGATGGTGGCGCCTGTAGTAGATGAAATTGCCCAGCAATATGAAGGGCAGGTCAAGGTAGTAAAAGTTAATACCGACGAAAATCCTAACGTCGCCAGCCAATACGGTATCCGCAGCATTCCGACGCTGATGATATTTAAGGGCGGTCAACGGGTGGATATGGTGGTTGGGGCGGTTCCCAAAACTACTCTCGCCAACACTTTAGAAAAGTACATTTAACCTGAGATCTTGTACCATTCTCCAGAACAGGCACTTCGGCCTGTTCTTAAGAAATGAATTTTTTTGTAGAGTGGGCCGAAGAGCCCTTTTTGACCTCTTGCCTCTTAGGCGAAGCCAGTGCTTCGCGCCGATCTATTTCGTTCCTCAGAGATTCGAGATCAAACCCCTAAAAAGCTGATTGAAAATGCTGCGTGATGTGAGTTTAACCGGGCATCACGCACGATCATCGTCACTAAGCTTTTCAGGAGCGGACTCTTTGACCCGCCCCACAAAAAACTCGATCTTTGGTAAAACAGGCATCCTGCCTGTGATTAGCATTTGTGCAAAATGTGAGTTTAACGCAACTGCTTGCTTTAATCCGCTGTTTTTTGGTCAGTCAGGATGCTAACTCTACGGAGTTGAACAGGCCCATATTTACGGATTTATACCAAGATATGTGTAGGTTTTTATAAGCGGTACAGAAAAAGTCATTAGTCGCCAGTCAGGCAATTTGCTGGTAGCTAGTGGCTTCTAATTTTGTCTCGCCCTTTAATTTTGAGTCGCTACAAGTTGTTGCAGTTTCGGAAAAATTCATGATTCCTTCTCCGTCTGGTCAAGCTTTTGAGTCCCTCCAGGCTGAGGTGATAGATTTGATTAATCACTTGCCAATGTTGAAGCACCAACAGTGGATCGGGCAATCCCTCTCTACGATCGTGCGGATGGCCGGAGAGGATCTCGATCGCCTTGACTGGAAGATTATCTCGTCGTCTCTGCGAGATATGGAAAATGCTTTTGAGATGTTTTATCCTTATCGCCACGTTCGCAAAATTGTGATTTTTGGTTCGGCGAGAGTTTCACCTGAATCGCCGGAATATTTGATGGCAAAAGATTTTGCGAGGGCGATCGCCCAGCAGGGATTTATGGTGATTACTGGTGGAGGTGGGGGAATCATGCAAGCGGGGAATGAGGGCGCGACTGCTGAACGTTCTTTTGGGCTAAATATTCAGTTGCCTTTCGAGCAGAATTCTAATCCTTTTATTGCCGGCGATCGCAAGTTGCTCAATTTTAAATACTTCTTCACTCGCAAGTTATTCTTTCTACGGGAAAGCGATGCTTTAGCTCTGTTTCCGGGCGGTTTCGGGACTCTGGACGAGGCTTTTGAGTGTTTGACTTTGACTCAAACTGGCAAGTTTGGCCCTGCACCTGTGGTGTTAATCGATCGGCCCGGAGGCGATTATTGGCACGATTGGGATGCTTTCGTGCACAAGCAATTGCGCGGCCGGGGTTTGATTTCAACCCACGATCGAAGTCTATATACGATTACTGACAATGTGGATGTAGCTTGCGAGGCGATCGCTAGTTTTTATCTAGTTTATCACTCTTGCCGCTACGTGAATGAACAACTGGTAATTCGCTTGAAATCCGAGCTTTCCGACGCTAGTGTAGAACAGTTAAATGCTGATTTTAGCGATATTGTCGTGACCGGAAAAATTGAAAAAAGTCCAGCTTTGCCTCCAGAAGTCGGAGATGAAACTTTTGATTTGTCGCGCCTGGTTTTGCATTTCAACCAGCGAGATTTAGGGCGGCTTTATCAGCTAATTGCTACGATTAATCAAATGGGCGCAGCTTCCCCGGCGGCTGCTCATCCAGAAAAAAAGTAGGTATATGTCAGTTGACAGTTGACAGTTGCGGGCGGAGTTTTTATGGTAAGGATTTAACCCCGCCCTAAAAACAATCCGCCGATCTGGGGATGCAAGACCCTTATTACTTGATAATTGGGAATTGGAAATTGGGCATTGGGCATTGGGTAAGAGGTAAGCAGTAAAAACAAATCTAAAATCTAAAATCGCATGACTCAATATGCTAGATCTGCTGCTAATTGCAACTTTAGGATTTCTCGGCAGTTTCGGGCACTGCGCCGGAATGTGTGGCCCGCTGACAGTGGCATTTTCCCTATCGAATGCGGGCAACGATAAATTAGCTTCCCTGCGCTTTCATTTGCTACTAAACTTGGGAAGAATTGTGGCTTATGCCTTAGTTGGTGCTGCCATTGGTGGAGTAGGTTCGGTATTAATTGCTAGCGGACAAATGGCAGGTACTGGTAGCGGATTGCGACGCGCGATCGCAATTATTACAGGCACAATGCTAGTTTGGTTTGGTTTATTACAAATTAAACCGGATTTGCTCCCGCGTTTGCCATTACTGCATCCAATTTCGCACGATCGCATCAGCAATGCAATGACCAAGATTTCAACTCAAAAAAATTGGTGGATACCATCCGCTTTGGGTTTGCTTTGGGGTTTAATTCCCTGCGGTTTCCTATATGCAGCACAAATTAAAGCGGCGGAAACCGGAAACCCAATTTTGGGTGCGTCTACGATGTTGGCGTTTGGATTAGGTACGCTGCCAACGATGCTAGGAGTCGGTTTTTTTGCTAGTAGATTCAGCGCTGACAAACGCAGTCAACTGTTTCGTGCAGGTGGTTGGGTAACAATTGCGATCGGCATCATTACTCTGTTGCGAACCGATGCAATGGTTGATTTTACAGGCCATGCAGCGCTACTATGTTTGATGCTAACACCGATCGCGCGTCCTGTCAGCAAGTTTTTGCCGCAACTTTTGCACTACCGTCGGGCTTTGGGTGTCGGAGGATTTTTGATCGCCCTTGCGCACACATTTCATATGCTAGATCATACGCTACAATGGAATTTTGACGCGCTATCTTTTATGTTGCCACAGCATCAGTTGGGTACGATCGCTGGGATGGTAGCGCTACTGTTGATGATACCGGCGGCGGTTACAAGTTACGATCGTATTCAAAATTATTTAGGGAAGCAGTGGCGTCGAATTCATTTGCTAACTGTTCCCGCTTTTTTACTGTGCGCTATTCATGCTGTACTCATTGGTTCCCACTATCTCGGCGGTTTTGAATGGAAGTTGCACAATCAACTGCTGACAGCGATATTAGCATTCGTTGCAGTATTAGTTTTGTTGGTGCGATCGCGCTTATTTTGGTCACTTTTATCTCTGGAAAATTTCTATGTTTCGCCTGTCAAACAAAAGTAAAAGTTTAGGATTGTTAGTCTTTTTGGGATTGCTAATAGAAGCAGGAATATTTCCCATGTCGCCGTTAAAATTAACTTCAGTTTTAGCCCACGAAGTAGAAGTATCGGGAGATGTCGCCGCTACCTTTCACCTAGAACCCAATCACAATCCCCGCGCCGGAGAGACTGCGAGAGTCTGGTTTGCACTGACTCGTAGGGGCGGTCAAATTATCCCCTTAGAGCATTGTAATTGCAAGTTAGCAGTTTATCCCAAGGGTCATAAAGAGGGGGATAAGCCACTGATGCAACCGCCGTTAAAAGCAGTATTTGCGGAGCGTTACAAAGGCATTCCGGGAGCTGATATTGTGTTTCCAAAAGCAGGAATTTACGAATTAGAACTGAGCGGCGATCCCAAAAAAGCAGGTAATTTCAAACCCTTTAAACTGACTTATACAGTCACAGTTAGGTAATATTATATCCATCAAAAAAACATAAATCTTGTAGGGGTTCCCCTCACTGAAAATAATTGCCTAAAACCCAGAATCTCCTAAACCCGCCCTCACCCAACCGCAAATCCTAATTTACCTGTTCTAAAAAACACAATAAAATAAAACCGAAATCTGTATAAAACCTTAAAAGTTACTTCACATACAAATTGTTACGAATTTTTACATTACATTATAACCAGTGTCAATTTTCGATCTCGTGCAAACAAACATCTCTTGAACTGACCAAAGGATACAAACATGGATATCTTATCTAACACCGTGGCGCTATCGCGGATGCAATTTGCGCTAACCGCCATATTCCATATGCTGTGGCCAGTTCTCACTACTGGAATGGGAATTTATTTGGTAATTGTTGAGGGAATTTGGCTGAAAAATCGCAATCCTGACTATTACCATCATGCTCGTTTTTGGGCGAAACTATACGTTCTCAACTTCGGTATTGGTGTAGCTTCCGGCATTCCAATGGAGTTTCAATTTGGCACAAACTGGGCGCCATTTTCCGAAGCTGTTGGTGACTTTTTTGGCAGCATTTTAGGGTTTGAAGCTTCTATGGCATTTATGCTAGAAGCAGGCTTTTTAGGAATTATGTTGTTCGGTTGGGGGCGCGTTCACCCGATCGTCCATTATCTCGCTACAATTATGGTAGCCTTCGGCGCAAACCTATCAACCGTCTGGATTTTAGTTGCTAACTCTTGGCTGCAAACTCCCGCTGGCGGAGAAATGGTCAATGGCAAGTTTGTTGTCAGCGATTACTTTCAAGCAATTCTCAACCCCTTTGCCTTAAACAGCGTTCTCCATATGTTTTTTGCAACATTGGAAACCTCGCTATTTGTAATTGGAGGAATTAGCGCTTGGTACATTCTCAATAAGCGCCACGAAGCCTTCTTTTCCAAGTCTTTAAAGATTGCCATAGCGACGGCGATCGCAGTTGCACCTTTGCAGATATTCATCGGACATTTGAGCGCCGAACAAGTCTATCACTATCAGCCAACCAAATTAGCAGCGATCGAAGCTAAATGGGAAACTTCCCCAGCCGGAGAATCAGCCGATTGGACTTTAATGGCTCTTCCTAACGAAAAAGCCCAAAAAAATGACTGGGAAATTAGCATTCCCAATGGCTTAGGATACGTTCTAGAATTCAAACAAAAACTCTCCGAACCAGTCCTCGGCTTAAAAGAATGGAAACCCGAAGATAGACCCCGGATGGTGGGTTTAATCTACTATTGTTTCCGCATCATGTCCGGGATTGGATTCTTCTTTGTCGGATTGATGCTATTTAGTACAATTCAGTGGATGCGAGGCCAACTTTCGGCTGAAAATATTAGCAGTCAACCTTGGCTAATGCGCGCTTGGATATTAGCAGCGCCACTGGGATATATTGCCGTAGAATCGGGTTGGATTGTGCGCTGTGTCGGCAGACAGCCTTGGGCTTTATACGGGCAAATTCGCACTGCTGATGCGGTGTCAAACATCCCCGCTAGCAATGTTTTAACTTCCCTGAGTTTCTTTGCAGTTATTTACAGCTTTTTGTTTGTTTGTGCCTTGTATTTCGGCAGCAGAATTATCCGCAAAGGCCCTAATTTAAATCTGCCAGTACCTGGTTTAGACAATCAACCTGCGATCGAAACTGAACCCGCAGAACACATTCCCGATCGCCGTCCCGTAGAAGCACAACAATAGGAGATTTCATGCAATCTTTGGAGCATTTTCTCCCGCAAGTCTGGTTCGTTATTTTGGGTTTGTTTCTATTGCTTTATGTCATGCTAGATGGCTTTGACTTAGGCGTAGGAATTTTATCTCTGACTGCTGACGACGACGAGCGCCGAGGCATTTTAATGACCAGTTTGGGCAACGTTTGGGATGCTAACGAAACTTGGTTAGTGTTGATGGGAGGCGCTTTGTTTGGCGCATTCCCCCTGGCTTATGGCACGATTTTAACTGCCTTGTACATACCGATTTGCATGATGCTTTTCGGTTTGATATTTCGGGCTGTAGCCTTTGAATTTCGGGAGCATTCTAACCGCAAGTTATTTTGGAATTATGCTTTCGGTGCGGGCAGTTTTTTAGCAGCCTTAGCTCAAGGATTTGCCCTCGGCGCCGTACTCGAAGGCATTGCAGTTGACGAAGCCGGTCACTTTGTGGGTAATACTTGGGACTGGCTGGATTGGCGATCGACATTAGTTGCTTTGACGCTAATTCAAGGCTACGTTTTGATCGGTTCAACCTATCTAATTATGAAGACTGAGGGGGAACTGCAAACAAATCACTATCGCACGGCTAAAATTGCGGCGGTGACGACGTTAATCGGAGCGATTTTAATTACGATCGCAACTCCGATTTTTTATGAAAGCACCAGAGCAAGATTGTTCGAGAAACCGCTAGTTTACGTCTTTGTAGCGATTCCTTTGCTGGGAGTTTTGTTGGTGGGACTATTGATAAAAAGTCTCGATCTCCAAGAAGAACGGACGCCTTTTGTGTGGACGATTTTGATTTTCTTGCTCAGTTTCATCGGCTTGGGATTGATTGTTTTTCCCTACATTATTCCGACGCAACTCACGATTTACCAAGCCGCTGCTGCGCCCAGCGCCCTGGTATTTATGATTGTGTTCATTGGCTTTCTTATCCCGATTATGATTTTCTACAACATCTACAATTATGTTGTGTTTCGGGGTAAAGTCGCTGGCGGCCACGACGAGGATTAAAGCAGAATAAAACCGCAGATGCACGCAAACATACGCAGATAAAATTAACTATAGATCTGGGTATGTTTGCGTGTATTTACGGTTAAACATCAAAGATTAGGCTGGACAGAATGGGAGTATGTTTGTTCAGTTAGGTCAAGTAATGGGTAATGAGTAATCGGTAAAAGAAGCGTTGCCGGAACAATTAAAATTGTGCTGAAATTACCCAAACGTGCTATATTCAACTCCGTAAACCCTGAACATCATTTTCAGGGCTGTCAAATTCATCAACGAGTCAACTGAATGCTTCCTACTTTCAAGAAACTAGCTGCCATTGCCATCTTTTTTGTAGCCATCAAACTTTTAGTTGACTCCCCATACTTCAAAGAAACAAAAGATTCGATCGACTATAGAAACGAAGCAAGTGCCACACTAGATACCGAAAGCCTGCGCCGAACAGCTACAAACAATCCCCCAGCAGCCTCTGAAACATCAGCCGATCGCCACTTTCATGTAGTAGTATATGGCGATGAAGTACCGGGGATATGTGCAGCTATCTGGGCAAAGAAAACTCTAGGTGAAAAGGGAAAAGTAGCCGTAGTGCGATCGAACCATGAAAGCGCAGCTTTAGGTGGCGTACTTACCCGTGGCGGTTTAGGTTACGTCGATTTAGATAAAATCCCCGATTGGCATCAGCAACCCTACGCCCAATGTTTCCGGGAATTCTTAGACAAAGCTAATGTTCCCGAATCTTGCTTAGAACCAAAAATGGCCGATAAAGCACTTAAAGAGATGCTATCAGCAGCCGATGTTAAAGTTATTTCCAACTCAACGCTCATCCCTCACGTAGTCGATCAAAAAATTGAATATGCCACAGTCAAAGACAGCGATGTCCAAATTAAAGCTAACTCTTTCATTGACGTAACTCAAGACGCCGAACTCGCCAGAAAAGCGGGACTATCTTATTATACAGGATATGAATCGCAAAATATTAAATCTAAAAATGAAACCTTAGCGATATCGATAGTTCCGATAATTAGGGGTCTAACGATGTCTGACCTCCGCAGAATGGAAGACGAAATTCTTTACAACACACCGTTAGTAGAAAAGATTAAAGCCAGCATTAGCAAATATAAAGATGATGCTAGTACCGAATTCTGGATGAGGCATTTTTTAAGCACGATTTATCAAGCTTATCGAGACGGCTACAATATCAGAAGTGTCGCCCTAGGAGCGGCATATCATGTAGACAGAGATCTACCTTTTACTCAAGATAAAGGATTCTTTTTTGACAAGGCTAATATTTGCGTATATAAAGATAATTCCTTGTCGTGGAACGGCTTTTTGTTTAAATATCAAGTTGACCAACTGATGCAGATGGAAGCTAATGATAGAAAGCCGACGCCTGAGATGCAGAAAGAAATGTCATACCTGCAAGAATGGCTGCAAAAAAAATCTGGTAAAGATGTGAGAGTATTTATTCCAGATGAGGTTTACATCAGGCAAACTTTGAACATTCGCGATGTGGTAGATCCGCTGAGTGGACAGGAAATAATTAAAGGAGGAACAGAACCAGAAAAGTCGATCGGCAGTTTTTCCTATGATTTCGATTTGCGGGGCGGAGTCAAGGATTTGTCATCGAGAATTCCGCCACTGCCGATGTATAATTTTGGTATAGAAAGTGCTTTGGCTAGTAAGGTGAATAATTTGGCGATCGTCGGGCGTTCCTCTGGATATGTCGGTATGGCTGTATCTGTCGGGCGCATTGCGACGGTGAATATTTATCAAGGACAAGGTGTAGGCGTGGCGGCCGGTTTGGCTAGCAAGTTGGATGTACCTTTGAATACGATTACTTCTGCTAAAACGAAAGAAACTTTGGAGACTTTGACGGGAAAAACTACTTATTTGTCGGGGAGAGATACGAGTTATGGGGTGGATTATAATGAGGTGAAATAGATATTAAGAGGATTTTACCGCAGAGGGCGCAGAGGGCGCAGAGAGGAGAGGATGAGGCGGCGGATTCCTTCTTTTAAGTAGTAATGTTCGCAGTGCGCCACCTACAAATAGAGTCTGTGTGCCGTAAATCCTATATTATTTACTGTGGGGTATCAACTATGAGGATTTTCTTATGTCCTGGGATTTGAATATTGAAATTAACGATCCGGAGATATATATTAAGCAACTACCGACTATTACTAAACATATCCCCTATTCAAAAGATTACAAAATTCAATGGCGGCTGGCAAAGTTAAAGAACTTCGAGCTCCTCAATGTTGTTTGGGAAGCTGGGAGTACATATACCGCAGGATATAGTTTTCCTGGTAAAATAGTTTTCACATTTTTTGATGGCGATCATTTATTCAAAATTGGGTCTAAAGAACTCCTCATCAATGATAAACATCTGACGATGAGTCAGCCGGGAGGCAATGGCAGCGATATTTTTGTCATAGCTAGAGGTGAAGGACTCGATCGAATTACCGATTTTCAAAATGGCATTGACTTTATTCAACTGCATCCTTCTCTCAGTTTTAACAATCTCGCAATTACTACAAATGCAGGTCAAGTATTAGTTACCGATCGCACTACCAACCAACCGCTATTATTAATTAATGGCATTACTGTGGCCGATTTAACCGCAGCAGATTTTATTACAGGTACCGTTGAAAATACGCCCGATCCTTTTGGAGAAAGAAATGCTACTAAATATGAAGCATTTCTCAGTCCCAAACAAGAACCTGGAGAACCAATCGAATCCGACGCTAAAGGATACGGTACAATTACTTTTCCGAAAAACCTCAGTTCTGCTAAAATTGACGTGAAAATTTCTGGTGTCGATACTTCAGAGATTACCGGATTTCACATTCACTGCGGACCTCCAGGCGTACTCGGGCCGATTGTACTCGATTTGGGGCAATATGGAACCTTTGACAAAACGATCGTAGATGGTAAATTTTCTGCGTTGGTATCGAATGAAAATATTACTTTAATCGATTCTCCACCGGATTTACCGGAAGGTGTGCCTCGCATTCCCGATGAAGGTTTAACTCTGCGGAACGGTCAACCTATAGGACAAAATTCTGCAAATACTGCCCGCCAATCTGCTCATTTAGGTGAAGACCACAGTCAAGATCAAAGTTCGTCTCAATTGAACCAACTTCCCGGACAAACTCCTGTAAATCCTCCTAGCTTACCTACAGCTTTACCTCAAGTTCCCAATCAAAGTTTGCCTCAATTAAGCCAACTTATTGGCAACATTCCTAACAATACTTCTGGACTACCTACTGATTTAATTCAAGGTATCTCTCAAATTCCCGATTTAAGTTCGCCTCCATCGGTGGAAGATATTCAAATTCCTGACAATATTCCTCGCTTACCTGAAGGTTGTCCGGTGGAAATCGGCCTTCCGGGTCAAGTGAATACTGTTGCTGGAATAGAAGCTGTAGCGCGACGGGGTGCGCTTTACTTCAACCTGCATACGGAGGAAAACTCATTCTATGGCGAAATGCGCGGTCAAATTTATCCAGCGACGTAAAGTTAATTAGAATAAGAGCGATCGCACTTTATTTCTGCAAGTGCGATCGTTTTTTTTTGGTGCGAAGGTGCGCGCTGCGCGCCCGAAGTAATACCACATTCGGGCAAGCGCGAAGCGGAGGGTGTTCGTACCCGTTATAAGTTGTAGGGTGCGTCGCAGCGATAATCTCATCTACTTTGAGAAATTCCTGGCGACGCACCATACGATCGTATAGGGGATGAGTAACC
>JAAUPI010000051.1 GCA_012035135.1 Microcoleus sp. CSU_2_2 | reverse complement strand
TTATAATTGGTATGGTGCGTCGCTATGAGATCTCCCAATAGCAACGAGAGTTGTTCGTAGCGACGCACCCTACATTTACTACATTTACGAGATTATAAAAGGGGTAAGTAACCCGGATTTGGTATAAGGTGCTCTTGGGAATTGGGCCCAAAAGAATAGGGCATAAAATTAGTATTTGAAAGTTGCTTCCAACTTCGGTCTTCCTTCTATCCTTTACATCCGTTACAGAATCCGTTGCCGAACTTCCTTCTACTTAAATTTTTTCAATTTCTATTCTAGAGCCTTGTGGCGATTTGTATACTTTAACTTGTGCTGGCAATCTTTCTCCCAATCCTCGAACGTGGGTAATCACTCCAATTAGCCTGTCTTGTTGCCGCAAAGATTCTAATATTTGAGTCACGCTTTCAAGAGTTTCAGCATCGAGAGTGCCAAATCCTTCATCGAGAAACAAACTGCCCAGTTGAGCGCCTTGCGAGAGTTTTTCTGACAAAGCTAAAGCCATTGATAAGGAAGTAGCAAAAGTTTCGCCGCCGGAAAGTGTTCGCACTCGTCTAGATTCGCCACCGTTCCAATTATCTGCTACCCAGTATTCCCCGTCTTGGATTTTTAAAGCGTAGCGATTTTCTGTTAATTCTTGCAAAATTAATGTGGCGCTGCCCACTAATTCTGCTTCTAAATGTTCTAAAATATAGGATTGAAATTCGTTGGATTTGAGATTTTGGGCTAAGGTGTGATAAGTTTGCTCCTGTTCGGTGAAATTGGTAATTTGCTGTGACAGTCTTTCTGCTTGTTCGAGATTTTGTTCGGCTACTTGAATCCAAGCTAAAAATTCGGCGCGGTTGTTGTTGGCTTGTTTGAAGTTCTCTTGGGCGGTGTGTTTTGCCGATCGCACTTGTGCTAAGATATTTTCATCCGTTATTTTACCTGCGATCGACTCGCTCAAATCTTTCATCCGCGTCTCTAATTTAATTTTGGATTCTCGCTGTTCGCGAATGGCAATTTCCCATTGAGATTGTTCTTTAGCTGGCGTAATGGCGGTTAAAAATGTTTGTTCTGTAAAATTAGCAGTGTTTAACTTAGTTTCCCAATCTAAATTCAACTGCTGTTTTTTGGCAATAGCTTGTTCCAGTAGATCTGCTGCTTGTCGATCTCGTTCTATTGCTTGAATTGTATTATTTTGAGCTATTTGATAAGAGTTCTCAGCAGCTTTAATCAATGCTGCCAAATCTTGCTTGTCTTTCTCTAAGGCTTTTGCTAAATTAGCATAAGGTTGATATTCAGTAATTTGATACAGTGCATTGACACAAGTTTGTAACTGTTGCTGTCGGCGATCGGATTCCGCGATCGCCTCTTGATATTCATTCTGCTTAGCTACGTTAGTTGCTTGCGAAAAAACAAATATTTGTTGAAATTTGTCATATTCAACCGATGCTTGTTGGAACAGTTGTTCGGCTTCGCGGTATTGCCGATCGCTTTCTTTAAGCATTTCTAACTCCTGCTGTAATTGCGAGGCTTGCCACTGAGAATCGTTCAAGATTCGATTGATTTGCTGCTGCAATTCGGCAACTCTATTTAGCGTCAATTCTAACGTTTGAGCAATTTCTGCTTCTTTTTGCAGGCGTGCAGCAACAGTGCTTTTGGCCTCTGCTGCTGCCAGTTGAGCGGCTTGAAATACCCGATTTGCAGTGGCTAATTGTTGCCGCAAAGGAGCGATATCTACAATATGAGATTCCGGCAAAAGAGGGAGGCGATCGTTCTCAGGATGCACTCCCCCGCATACAGGACAAATATCCCCAGAATTGAGCGACATTCTGACAGCAGCAACACTATCTAAACGTGCCACTTCCGCATTGGCAACCTCGGCCACTTCTAACTCACTACCGCATTCTTTTAGCTTGATTTCCGCAGTTTCTAAGTTCGCAGAAACCTCAGCATAATGCAGTTGAGCATTTTGCCGATCGACGACTGCTTGATTCAATTGCTGCTGTTGATTTTTTGCTGGTTGTTCAATTAGTTGAAATTCTATCAATAAAGGCGCTATTTGCTGCAATTGCTCCAAACGTTTTCCTCCCGCCACATACTCTTCCAGCAGTGCTACTGCTTGAGTAACTCGCAAACCAGCACTTTGCATTTTGTTGCTAGCAGCTTGAAATTCTTTTTCTGCTGCTTGTAAAAAACGCAGTTTTTCCTGTAGATTTTTTTGGGCGATCTTAACTTCTTTTTCTAATTGATGCCGCTGTTCTTCATATACTTTAGCAGTAGCAATAGCATTTTCACGAGCTTTAATTTGTGGCGCTACGGATTCTTCTGTTGCTTTGGCTGAGTCAAGTTGCTGTTGCTGTAATGCCAACTCCGAGCGAGCTTTAATTAATAGTTCTTTCGCTAAGTTAGCAGCATTTTCAGCAGTTTTATATTGGCTGCGAGCTTCTTGAAGTAAAGCCCAATTTCCCTGTAAACGATCGGCAGTTTGCGCTTGTTCTAAACGGTTTGCTAAACTTTCTATAGCGGGTGAATTAGCATTTAATTTTGCCAACTCTTGCTGCAATTCTCTCGATCGACTAATTTGCGAAAATAGCTGTTCCTCTTCATCCAGAGCCTTTTGAGCTTTCATCACGCATCGCTCAAACTCAGGTAACTGTTGTTCTAAATTCAAAAGTTGCGATCGCCTTTGGGTCACTTCATCTGCCGTCGGCGCATTTAACTCAGCTAACTGCCGTTCCAGCATTTCCCGTTCCTGTTTCAGCAACTTTGCGAGTTCATTTGACTCCTTCCGCATCAACTCAAAAATCTCAAATCCAGCTAACTGTCGCAAAATTTCCCGACGCTTTGATGTATCACCTTTGATAAATTCATCGAACTTGCCTTGAGGCAATACAATTGCTCGCGTGAAAGTATCAAAATCCATTCCTAAAATCTGTTCAATAGTGTTTTGAACAGCAACAATACTCGTTCCCAAAGTTTCCCAATCGCCATTTTGCCAAGTTTCCAAAATCACCTTATTTTCAGGAGATTTTGGACGATACCGCCACCGCCGCGTCACCCGATACTGGGCGGAACCCACTGCAAAACGCAATTGCACTTTTAAGTTTTCGCTACCTTGGCTGGCTAAATCGCTGACTTGTTTGCCACTGCGAGTTGTCGTGCCAAAAAGTGCGTAAGTCATGGCATCTAGCAGTGAAGATTTACCAGAACCAGTAGCACCAGTAATTGCAAATAAATCGAGTTCGGAGAAATCCAAACGCTGTTCGCGGCGGAAGCTGGTAAATCCTTCGAGAAAAAGTTCTATTGGACGCATACTGATTTTAGATTTGAGATTTTGAATTGTATTTTTCTAATTATTAACTGTTTCCTTAAGCTTTTTGTACAAATTTTGAAATTCCTCCAATACTGCTGGTTTCGGTGTGGTTCCCAATCGGTTTTGATAGTAATTGCAGAATTCTTCTGCCGGATCGAAATTGTGGCGATCGATCTCAGTTACTGCTGTCGGTTCTAGCGACGCTTCTGGGTAGCGCGGTTCAATTAACAGCGCTTGAGAACAGATTTGGCGCACTCTGTCGGCAAGTCCAATTTGCGGAGTATCTAGTTCGACAATTACTTTCAGAAAACCGGGATGATACTGGTGAGCTTCCAAAGTTTTATCTAGATTGTCATTTTGACATTTAAGCACTTTTAAAGGCTTATGGCAAGTCAAAGGTTTAAATTCTACCCGCGCTGGCCTTCCCGGCTCAACTTCAATCAAACAAAATCCTTTTTCCTGTTCCGCTTCTCCAAAATCTAACTGAATTAAAGAACCGGAATAATAAGCCGGAGAATTCTTAGCAATCCGCTGGTGGATGTGGATGTGTCCGAGAGCGATATATTGAGCTTCGGGCGGCAGAGTGTGCGAAGAAAGCAGGTATTTTTCGCGCGTGTAATAAGCGACTTCTGATTTAGCTAATCTAGCGCCATCAATGCTCATGTGGCCCATCAGCACATTGACCGTATTGTCTCTAAAATCGCTGGTTAAATTTTGCAGTAAATCTGCTACCATTTCTCGATAGTCTTTTCGGCGATCGCCTGCGTCAGACTGCCACAAAGAATTAGCATCTAATAACCTTTGTTCGGAAGCAAAAGGCATTGCTCCTACACAAAGTTTACCGCTTTTTGTGTTAAGATTAATTGTGCCACCTTCTGTCGATCGCCTGGGTTTTCCTAAGGCGCGAACACCCGCTAGGGAAAGCAATTGAGCTATGCTGTCAATGCGAGGTGCTGAGTCATGATTCCCGGCGATCGCAATTGCTGGAATGCCTGTTGCTTGGAGTTCGCAGAAAAATTGATAGGCAATGCGTTCGGCATAAGCAGTCGGGTTTGGCACGTCGAAAATGTCGCCCGCGATCAGCACAGCATCGACATCTAATGCTTTTGCTTGCTTCAAAATTTGTTCGAGGGCGATCGCAATTTCAGGAGTTCGATCGATACCTCGAAAACGCCGTCCTAAATGCCAGTCAGCAGTATGAATTAGTCGCATAGTTTAAAAAGTTGACAGTTGACAGATATCGTAGGGTGCGTCGCCATCAGCCATCTATTTGGGAACCTGAAAAATCTCATAGCGACGCACTGAATTAGTCGCATAGTTTAAACAGTTGACAGATATCGTAGGGTGCGTCGCCATCAGCCATCTATTTGGGAACCTGAAAAATCTCATAGCGACGCACCATACAAGGGCTTTTGTTACCGACAAATTTCAATTTTTCTCATTTTCTATGAATTGCTCTTTCAATGTCATATTGGTAATTATTGCGATCGTAAATATACGACTACGTAACTGTCACACTACCATCGACTTGTAGGGTGCGTCAACTGAAGTTATAGAATAATTATCAAGGATTTTGGGTCTGACGCACCTTACGATATATCCCTGTTGCATAAATAAATCCTGAAATATTAACTTGTGTTGCCATACAGGTATTCTAACACTGGCTCAATCAAAACTTTGATTCAACAGGCTTCACCTCGTGAAACTGAGTGTAGTCAACGACACGCTTTCCATCCGGCTTTCTGGATATAATATCTACAAACTGCATATCCCACAAAATTTCTGATGCCACAAAAGAATGGCGGGCGTGAATAGTTTGGGAAACAGTTTCGTCAAGTCCCGTTAGCGTAATTACAATTTCTGCTTGCTGTTCCACCAAATCTTTTGCAGTAAGTTTGTACAAAGGGCTGTTTTCGTCGATCGCGTGCATAACAGTCCAAGTTAATGCAAAAACAGGAGATTGACTGCGCATCAGTGGCAGGTCGTAAAAACGTCGCATTAATTCTCCTTCCAATGTTACCTCATCGCGAATCAGAGTAGCTCGCTGCTGAGCTTCTAAAATTTGGTTGAAGCGCTGATTTGCTGTACGGTACATCAGAGTCGGAACGCCGTTGAAAGGAGCGATAATAGCTACACGGCTGAATATAACTCTAGCCGTTGGTCGAGAAAATCTCGCAAAGGCAAGTCCTGTAATCATTGCCACTCCCCACAAACCAAACAGCGCTTGGATAGAGACGATCGTATTAGCATAATCCGTGCGCGGATACATGGCACCGTAGCCGATGGTTGCCATTGTTTGCACGCTGAAAAAAAAGGCATCGTTGAAAGAACCGGGCCGAGCATTGGCGATGCAATCTCCTCCCGCCAAATAAGCTAAGGCAAATAAGGAATTGGTGACTGTATACGACAGCCAAATGAGTATCAAAAATCGCGGCCATGAAAGAGTTAGCAGCGAGTGGTAAAGATCTGCGAAGTGTAGGCGAGGTAGACCTAGCCTGACAACATTCAAGCTAAATTGTCCTTTTCGGCCGACTAAACGAGTCTGTTGCTGGCGGTTGCGGTTGCTTTTCATTGCGATTTGTAACTGTGGCTGTGTCAATTTGTAACTATTGCTTTGACTGGGAAAACTTATCCTTTAGACTGATGTCTGATTCCAAAAATTAGGATAACAAGGAAATTTAGAAATGATTGTTCTTAACTGGCACGACTATCTAGTTATGGTTTCTCTTGTGGCTTCTATTTCCGGTCTACTCCTGCTGTCCGATCGCAAATCAAAACCAGCAGACGATCGTACTTTGAGCCAAGAACTCCTGATCCAGATGAGCTTTACTTACTCGATAGTCTACTGCATCTCTGCCTTAGGGCTGAAACTTCCGCTACCGGAGGGAAGCAGTTTATTACAGGGCTTGAAATTGACAGTCGTTCTTTCTTACTTGTTGACTGCTTCTAGCATCCTCAGTCTGCCACTGCAACGCATGGCTGTGCGACAAGTGGAAGATTAGAATTATTTGGGTAGCCGTAAGGTGCGCAGCGCGCACCAACCCGCGTCAAGGTGATGAAGAAGACCCTCAAACCGTTGCAATTTGGCAGTGGGCGATCGTTAATTGCTGCGGTATTAAAACAAGTTGCTGTACCGAGGTAACTGCGTCTCTACCAAGACAAAATCAACGGCAATTCTGGTCGAAAATCTGCCTGTTTTCCCTGTTTTTCACCATCGAAGCCTAGTTCGACTCGATAGGTTTCTCCCTGTTGCAGTTGGAGCAAATTGCTATCGATCGTTGCTTGCATTTCTGAAGAAAGATGATTTGCATAAGGACTGATGAATGTTAGACGAGTCATTTCTGTGAAACCTGCCTGATGATTCAACGGTTGGCGCCGATCGGCGAGATATGAATCTTGACGTTTTGCGAAGGGAAGATAGAACAACATCGGTTCGGTTAGTACACTGGCATTAGTTGCTACAGAAATGCTGAATGAGTCCGATCGGTAAGCGGGATGGTATTCCCATGTTGGAAAGGGCAAGGCATCAGAAGGATGTTCTTTTGGACGGAGGCAAAACCCAAAGGGGCAGCTTCCTTTAGTACGATCGATCCATCGATCCCAAAGATGAGTAGGACGGGTGATTTCCGACTGGGCTTCTTCTGGATTGTGTACCCATAGCAGTTCCAACATAAAGTTATGAAAGAAAAAGCAGCAATTGGTAGTGCCCTGTCCAGAATGAACTCTGGATGTGCCTTCGGTTAAGCCAAAAGATCTCAGGCGATCGGCTTGTGGCGCATCAATATCAGTGCAAATAAATAGATGATCGAGTTCAAAACTCATTGTCATTTCCGATTTTTTTCCAATTATGGCAGTCCTTTCAGGAGTCGTAAAGTTTTTTACCCCACCCCAACCCTCCCCTGATTAAGGGGAGGGAGTAAGAAATTCACAAATGATTTAGGATTGCTATGTATCATAATCATAATCATAATCATAATCATAAAAGGTGGTTTCATCGCTTGGGAACCTTCGGCGTAAACAGGAGTTAAGTTAATATGGAAATGCGGATTGAACCTTACGAGGCTCATCAACTTGATGCAATCATTAGTCTTTCACTGCGAGCATGGGCTCCGGTCTTTGATTCAATTCAGAATGCGATGGATGCTGACGTGTACCGAGCATTCTATCCCGATAATTGGCGTGTAAGCCAGCAAAAAGCTGTCGAGGATGTCTGCGCTGCTGAAGACACAAATGTATGGGTTGCGATCGATGATGCAGGTTCTACTGTGGGTTTTGTCGCCGTGAAACTAGACTCCGAGTCTAGCATGGGTGAAATCTATATGATCGCCGTCGATCGAGACTTTCAAGGTAACGGTATTGGCACAGCTTTGACAGAATTCGCTCTCGATCGAATGAAAGATGCTGGAATGTCTATTGCTATGGTGGAGACTGGAGGCGATCCTGGTCATGAAATAGCACGTCGCACCTATGAAAAAGTGGGTTTTGGGCTGTTCCCGATCGCCAGATATTTCAAAAAGCTCTAGATATGTAAGGACAGATTACGGTTCAAAGAACAGTATACGATCTAAAAGATAGGAGAAAAAAATGAAGAATATTAGTGGTCTTGCACTGGTTGCGTTCGGGCTACTTCACAGCCTAATTGCATTGGTGAATCCTGGAGCGATCGGCTTTAGTGATATCTGGAAAGAAATTGCTGATGTTGGCATCATCGATGCTGTCAAGTCTGATTCTCTGCGAATCTGGGGGTATTACTGGTTTCTGATGCCGGGATTTTTCGTGATTATCTATGGACTCCTTTGTCACTGGGTTGAGAATCAATTGAATTCTCTTTTACCTTCATTTGTTGGTTGGGGGCTTTTGCTAGTTGCGTGTTTTGGCATTGTGTTGGATATCAATACTGGGTTCTGGCTGGTGCTACTCGTAGCAATTAACGCGATCGTAGCATCTCAACCTAATGCACAGTCGCATCAATCTGGCTCTGTTCAAAATAGAAATGATTAATTCAGCGAGCATTTACTCCATATCTATCGTCAGATGTATGAGCAGTTACAAATTTTGAAGTAGACAGGAGTAAGAAAGTGAAAACACCTTTTACTGGCGGTTGTATGTGCGGAGAAATTCGGTATAAATGCACAGCAGAACCAATTTTTATGGGCAATTGTCACTGCCGAGATTGCCAGCAGGCGACAGGTACTGCTTTTGCTGCGGCGATTCTTGTACTTCGGAATGCAGTGACGATCGTAGGCGATGTCAAATACTATGAAGTGACGGGTGATAGTGGCAATATCGTCGGTCGTGGGTTCTGCCCAAATTGTGGTTCTCGATTATTTAGCAAGCCGCCGATTCCTGAACTTATGGGCATCATGGCAGGCAGTCTTGACGATCCAAGTCAGTTTCAACCGATGATAGATTTTTACACAGCTAGTGCTCAACCGTGGGATTACATGAATCCAGATTTGCAAAAGTTCGATAAGTTACCGGCACCCCAAAATACTTGAATTGAATGGGACAATCTCTGGTTTTAAACTTCAGAATGGAGTTCACAAATGTATAACAAAGGTTCATGTCAATGCGGCGCGATTGCCTTTGAATTTGAATGCCCATACTTGAATAGAGGCTAACATCTTAGTATAATCAATAGTCAGTCCATCTGCGAGGAGCTATTTTTATGAGCAAACATTCCGAATCGCAAATCCTTGAAATAGAAGAACGTCTGCGGCAAGCCATGCTGAACTCTGATGTAGCTGAACTAGACGCACTTATTGCACCGGAGCTAATTTTTACCAGCTATCTCGGTCAACTTGTAAGTAAGCAACAAGACCTTGCCATACATCAATCTGGAACGCTAAATTGCAGGGCGCTAACCCCCTCAGAGCGACATATTCAGCTCAATGAAGGGTTCTCAGTTGTGTCAGTCAAAATGCACATATTAGGCAGTTACGAAGGGACAGAAATAGATGAGCATTATCGCTTCACTCGCGTTTGGTCAGTCTCTTCCACAGGGTCTCTACAAATTGTCGCGGGTCATGTCGGCATGGTTTCAACCTAGCCCACGATCGCGTAAATATTGCTAAGTATTCATTATAGTCCTGGACACAACTGGTATAATAAAATCAAATTGTCGTGTGTCTCAGGTGAATTTAATGGCTAAGAACTCGATTGAACTTAGAAGGCAGAAATACTTCAATCTCAGTTCACAAATCGCTCAGTTGGATAATTCCCAATTGCATTCTCTGTTTGAGAATAGTGAGTCAATTCTGTCAAGTTTGGGATGGGGTAAAAATCACACGATCGCCCTCGGACAATCCCAGGTATTTGTGAAACGTCTGCCAGTTACAAACATCGAATATGACAACCTGTTTTCCACCAGAAACCTCTATAATTTGCCGACTTACTGTAATTACGGTGTCGGTTCTTTCGGTTCTACTGGTTTTGGAGTTTTCCGCGAACTCGTGACGCATATCAAAACAACCAACTGGGTATTAGAGGGGGCGATCGCCACTTTCCCGCTGATATATCATTATCGGATTATGCCATTCTCTGGGCGGCGATCGGCTGTGGATAGGTCGCGTCTCAAAGATTATGTCGAATACTGGGGGAATAGTGCGAATGCCGGGAATTATTTGTTAGATCGATCGAGCGCAAATTATGAGTTGGTTTTGTTCCTAGAGTATATACCGCACGTTCTGGAAACATGGTTGCGGGAAAACCCGAACAAACTTCAACAACCCCTGGATGAATTGCGCACCACAATTGATTTTTTGAGAACGAGGGGAATCATCCACTTTGACGCACATTTTCAAAATGTTTTGACTGACGGCGAGCAAACATATTTGACCGATTTTGGTTTGGTTCTGGACAAGAGTTTTTCATTAACGAAGGATGAAGAAGTTTTCTGTGAGCAAAATACATTTTATGACTACGGAGAAGTCTTGCGAAATCTCGGTCATCTGGTGCGATCGCCCTATAATTCATGTTCGGAGAACGATCAACATAGGCTCATGGCAAAATACTGCATAAAAGAAAGCTTAAAACCTTATGAAGTGGGAGCCATATTACTCGAAAACATCGAGCAAATCCATGCTGACGGGGATATCAAGTTAGATGAGTTCTATGTCGCCAGCATCGTCAAATACCGCAGCATCATCGCGTTGATGCAAGACTTCTTTTCGGATATGTGGGGAAATAAGAAGAAGGACAGGAAACTTCCGCATGAAAAACTACGGCTGCTGCTCGAAGAGACGGGGTTTCTCCCTGTTACTGTATCCCACAAATAGTTGCCATCATGCTGCGGATATTAAATATTCATTCAAACTTTATCGGGAGCCAAAGTTATGATCGATCGTACTGGCATTAACGTTAGTAATATAGATTTACGTCCCGCCACCCCCGCAGACCTAGCGATACTGCAACACTGGGATGAACAAGATCATGTGGTTGCTGCCGATCCGAATGATGATTGGGGTTGGGACGTAGAACTAAGCCGCAATCCCGATTGGCGAGAGCAATTGATTGCTGAGATTGATGGTCGTGCGATCGGCTTCATCCAAATCATCGATCCAGCGCGGGAGGATACTCACTACTGGGGGGATGTTGCCACAGATCTTCGTGCTATTGACATTTGGATCGGAGAAGCGGCTGATTTAGGCAAAGGTTATGGCACAAAAATGATGCAACTTGTGATCGCCCGCTGTTTTGCCTCTCCCGCTGTGACTGCTATATTAATCGATCCACTTGCTAGCAATACCCGCGCTCACCGTTTTTATGAAAGACTCGGTTTTCAATGTATCTATCGCCGATGGTTTGGTGACGACGATTGCTTTGTTTATCGCCTGAATCGATCGGATTGGTGTCAAACAGAAAGCGATTCTCCGATCGCGACATAAAGCGATCGCAACCATTCATGAACCATTGGTTACAACTTATGCCAAATCGCCCCTTGCCACCACTGTCAGTGCGAATTACAAAAAGAAGATTACGTTAGGAGATTACTTTTAATGAAAACTCAGTATTACACGGCTACTAGCTTAGATGGTTTTATTGCTGATTCACAGAACTCTTTAGATTGGTTATTTCAGTTTGGCGAGGTTCAAGGAGATAGCTATGCTAATTTCATCAGCGAAGTCGGGGCGATCGCAATGGGAGCAACTACTTATGAATGGATTCTGAACCATCATATCGATGAAAGTGCCGATCGCCCTCAAGCATGGCCCTACGAACAACCAACTTGGGTATTTACATCTCGTATTTTACCAACGATCGAGGGAGCAGATATTCGATTCGTTAAAGGGGATGTCCGCACTGTGCATCAAGAGATGATTGTGGCGGCAGGAAATAAGAATATTTGGATTGTCGGAGGTGGCGATTTAGTTGGTCAATTTTACGATAGTGGGTTACTTGACGAGATAATTGTGTCAATTGCATCGGTGACACTTGGTAGCGGAGCACCATTACTACCGCGCACAATTACAACACCTCCGCTCAAACTTTTATCCGCGAAGGTTTATGGAGATGCTTTCGCAGAGTTGCGCTATGAAGTTCCCGTTCATGCCGATGACAAATCTGCTTAATCTATGAAACAATTAAATTAGGTAGCGTACCCCGTACAAATCATTATGATTCCTTCTATTCGCCTTTATTTCCTATTAGCGATCGCAATTCCGATCGCCCTTTTGCTAGCCATGCTTGTCGATCAGCAGACAAGTATCATCGGCACTTTGCTATTTGACTGTTTAATTATCGGTTTAGCGATTACTGATGCACTGCGCGTAAAATCCGATCGCGTGCAAGTGACGCGCCATCCCTTGCACCGACTTTCGATCGGACGAGACAATCCGGTTTTACTGTCAGTGCGATCGGCAAATCAAACCGCTAAAATTCAACTGCGCGACTCCTATCCCCTAGAATTTGATGTCTCGGTTCCGCTGCTAGAAGCCTCCCTGAGTCCTAACAGCGATGAAGAATTAACTTATACAATCCGCCCGCAAAGTCGCGGAGAATATAAGTGGGGAGACATTCAAGTGCGACAGTTAGGAACCTGGGGTTTAGCATGGCACGACTGGAAAATACCTGCTAGTGAAAAAGTAGCCGTTTATCCCGATTTAGAGACTTTGAAAGAACTCTCAATTCGGCTAACATTGGAAAATAGCGGCACAATGCGTCGGTTACAAAAACTCGGCATGGGAACAGAATTTGCCGAACTGCGGGAATATGGTATTGGTGACGATCCTCGTTTGATTGATTGGAAAGCTACTGCGAGGCGATCGCGCCCTTTAGTCAGAGTTTTAGAGCCAGAAAAAGAGCAAACTTTGATTATTTTACTCGATCGGGGACGGCTGATGACGGCGCGAGTGCAGGGTTTGAAGCGTTTTGACTGGGGAGTAAATGCAGCCCTGTCTTTAGCCTTGGCTGGGCTAAATCGGGGCGATCGTGTGGGAGTTGGCGTGTTCGATCGTGAAATCACGACTTGGATACCTCCAGAAAGAGGTCAACATCAACTATCAAAATTAATTGAACGCCTAGCACCAATTCAGCCAGTATTGTTAGAACCAGACTATGTTGGTGCCGTCACTAAATTAGTCACTCAACAAACTCGCCGCGCATTAGTCGTGCTAATTACAGATCTAGTAGATGTTACCGCTTCTACGGAAATGCTTTCTGCTTTAGTGCGTTTAACACCTCGTTATTTACCTTTTTGCGTAACTTTGCGCGATCCTCTAGTTGACAAAATTGCTCACACTTCCACCGTGGAAATTACACCTGCTTATAATCGTGCTGTCGCTTTAGATTTACTGGCCCAGCGTCAAGTAGCTTTTGCACAGTTGAAACAAAAAGGAGTTTTAGTTTTGGATGCACCAGCCGATCGAATTAGCAAGCAATTGGTGGACAGATATCTGCAACTTAAATCTCGCAATCAACTTTAATAAAACTTATATCAAATCCGGGTATAATACCAAATCCGGGTTGTTCATCCCCGTTATAAACTGTATGGTGCGTCGCTCGTTTAATATTGGTTTATAGCGAAAATCATTCGTGGCGACGCACCCTACGAGACTGCTGATTATAAAGGGGGTAAGTAACCCGGATTTAGTATAACATCTCCTTGACGCCAAGATTATTCGTAGGGTGCGTCGCCCTCGAAAATTCTAGTTATTGACAGCAATTTAAGTAGCGACGCACCACACTAGATAGTAAAGGGGGCAACTAATTCGGATTTAGTATGACGCAAAAACGACTTATTTCTGTGATTAAGTAGTTAGGCAGAATTAATTACACAAAATCTCGTTCAATCGCCGATTCATCTAGCTAGAAACATCAGCCGATCGCCTCCGACTACAATACATCACCAATAGCGCAAACAATCCAATCCCAGCCACATACTTAAACGGATCGGGAACGGCAGGATTTGGCGAGAAAAAACCCTCGATCGTACCAGCAATTACCAGCATCGGTACAATCCCAAATACCAATTGTGCAGCTTGAGTACCGTAAAATTTCATGGCATCAGCACGACGATATTTGCCAGGAAAAAAGATGGCGCGGGCGACGATTAAACCAGCACCGCCAGCTAAAAAAATCGCCGGCAATTCTAAAGCACCGTGAGGAAATACAAACGCCCAAAAAGGATAAGCTAAATTATGCTGAGATACTAAACTAGCGATCGCACCTATCATCACTCCATTGACTGCCATAATATAAACAGTGTAAAGACCGAAAACAATTCCTCCCCCAACAGCGGCAAAACATACGGATAAATTATTAGTCATAATACTGCTAGAAGCCAAAGGTTCGATTCCCACAATTGAACCCATCCACAATTCCCCGTCATCTCGCACCGTTTTAATCAAATGTCCGGGAACTACGAGGGACAAAAACGCCGGATCTTGCCAAGCAAACCACCAAGCAATTAACGCCATTAGTAAAAAAATACCAGTGGCGATCGCAGTATAACCAAAAGTCTGCTGTACCGCAGCCGGAAAACCCCAGCGGCAAAACTCCACTACAGCATCCCAATCTTGGCGACGCGAACCTTGGTAAATTTGGGTATAGCCACGAGAAGTTAATCTTTGCAAATCTTGTAACAAAAGATTACCGACTTCGTTTGTCCTCGCCCTAGCCAAATCAGCCGAAACAGAACGGTACAAACTCGCTAATTCGGTGATTTCAGAGGCAAGTAGGGACTTTAGCCCCTTTTTTTCTACTTTTGTTAAAAGATTGTCTAATCGTTTCCAGTTTTTCTCCCGCCGCGCGATCCAACGTTTAATATTCATGAAGTTTTCTCTAAGTTATAGGATATCTAGCTTAAGATAGTGTAAATTTTACTACTCACACAATAACACCCATCTAATCATGCCTAAAAATCTGAGTTCTGCTATACAAACAGGCCCGTTGAGCGTCGGTAATGTTGTTAGTGCTGGTTTGCGAATTTACCGCGACCATTTTAAGTCATATTTTGGTTTGGCATTCGTAGGTTATCTGTGGTTATTAGTTCCCATTTACGGTTGGGCTAAATTTTCTGCGATCGCAGGGCTAATTTCTCGTCTGGCTTTCGGTGAAGTTAGGGAAAATCCAGAGACTGTTAATGATGCTCGCAGTGAGGTTAATCCTCGGATGTGGAGTTTTTTCTGGGCGGGTATATTGACATTTCTGATTTTCCTTGGGGTATCTTTGGTCGGTTCATCGCGATCGGAATTTTGGCAGGGGGTGCTGCTGTTATCTTTGGGCAAAATGGTACTCTTATTTCAGTTTTGCTGACAATAGTTTCAGTCATTGCTTTCTTTATTATATATATCCGAATAATCTCTCGCTTACTGATTGTTGAGTTGCCACTGGCGATCGAGAACAATCTGACTGCTAGTTCAGCGATAGGTCGCAGTTGGGAGTTAACTAAAGGGTCGGTTGGACGCATTCAGTGGATAGTTTTTGTTGCCTTTTTGATTTCACTCCCCCTGGGGATTGTGGTGAATTTACTTAGCGCGATCGTTCAAGGTATTTTAACTGGAATTTTGGGCGCAGAGTCGAGTCTATTCTTCTTAGTTTATTATATTCTGATTCTGCCACTGAGCTTTGCTAATGGTGCGGCTTTACTTCCTTTTTGGCAAGCTATTAAAGCGGTTATCTACTACGATCTCCGCAGCCGCAAAGAAGGTTTAGGTTTGGAAATGCGCGATTCAATATCATAGTAATAGTCTTGGAAGCATGAACTCTATCTGTAGGGTGCGCACTGCCAGCCCGCGTCTTGGTGATGAAGAAGACCCTCAAACTGTTGCAATTTGGCAGTGGGCGATCGTTGAATCTCTGTTTTTTCATCAGTACTGCTATGCGATTTTTTAATCGATTCACTCTCCACACTCCAGAAAGTGTTGAACTCGAATTTACCTTAGCGGGAATTGGCAACCGAGCCTACGCATTGCTGATCGACTATATCATTTTGGGTGTGATTCTCCTAGTGTTTCTCATAGGTGTAGCAATATTTAATGTAGTATTGCTTGATACTATTACCAAGTTAGTAGGAACTACCAATCGCATAGAACTCTGGTTGATCGCAATTCAGGGATTAATTGCTTTTTTCATTTATGTAGGTTACTTTGTATTTTTTGAAACCGTGTGGTCCGGTCAAACACCAGGCAAGCGTCATGTCAAAATCCGAGTAATTCGGGATGACGGCCGTCCAGTCAGGCTTCAGCAATCAACTCTACGGGCTTTGCTGCGACCTTTTGACGACTTATTTTTTATAGGCGTATTTTTTATAGTGTTCAGCCAGCGGGAAAAACGTTTAGGAGATTTGGTAGGAGGCACCCTAGTAATTCAAGAAGAACAACCTGTGAAAGCTACATTGAAAGTATCAAACTCGGCTAAATCCCTGATAAATCAACTACTTGCCGAGGCCGATATTTCCCGCTTGCTGCCAGAAGATTTTGCAGTAATTCGAGAGTATTTGCAGCGGCGCGAAGCTATGATACCTAATGCCAGAAATGATTTGAGTAAACAACTGGCTACTCAGGTTAAACAAATCATTGGTTTGGAAAAACTCCCAACCAAAGTTGATGCTAATGTCTTTTTAGAAGCCGTATATGAGGCATATCAGCAACAATTTGACAAATAATATTAAGAGGACACGGCAGTGCCGTGTCCCTAACCCAAA
Source organism: Microcoleus sp. CSU_2_2 (assembly GCA_012035135.1). Taxonomy (GTDB): domain Bacteria; phylum Cyanobacteriota; class Cyanobacteriia; order Cyanobacteriales; family Microcoleaceae; genus Microcoleus. The sequence continues at coordinate 10,683 of JAAUPI010000051.1, read as the reverse complement.
ATAATTGATAGCCCGCGAGGAGGACACGGCAATGCCGTTTCTCTACCCCAATTAATTGTAGGGACATGGCATTGCCGTGTCCTGATTTCGGGTAATCTTAATTCCGATGCCACCGGATTTGATATGATTTGTTAGTGGCAATTCCACAATAAACTCAGTTCCTTCACCCACCTGACTGACACAGTTAATCCGCCCACCGTGAGTTTGAACGATCGCTTGATAGCACACCGAAAGTCCCAAACCAGTGCCACTTCCTACGGGTTTAGTAGTAAAAAATGGGTCGAAAATCTTATCTTTAATTTCCGCCGGAATGCCTGTACCCGTGTCGCGAATAGAAATGGTTATCCACCCTGGTTCGCTGACAGTCGTGCGAATTGTTAGTTGCCCAGATTTGCCAGTTGACTTCATCGCATCTAAAGCATTGTCAATCAAATTAAAAAACACTTGATTGATTTGACCAGCATGACATTTTACTAGTGGCAGACTTCCATATTGTTTTTCTATTTTGATATGGGATTTTAGCTTGTTTTGCAGCATTGACAAACTACTTTCTAAGCCTTCATTTAAATCCACAGCTTTGAATTCAGCGTGGTCTAAACGAGAAAAACTTCGCAGCGTCGTCACGATCGATCGAATGCGGTTGCTGCCTTCTCGCATTGAATCGATCAAGGGCGGAAAGTCTTCTCGAATGTAATCTATTTCTAGTTCTTCGTTAATTTGGGCGATCGCCTCCGTCGCTTCCGGACAAGCTTTGCCACAAAAGTCAAGAGCTTCTATTAATGTTTTTACATATTCCTGAGTGTGAAACAAATTAGCGTGAATGAAATTGTTAGCGTTGTTAATTTCGTGAGCAATTCCTGCCACCATTTGCCCCAAGCCGGACATTTTTTCGCTTTGAATTAATTGCTGTTGAGTCGATCGCAATTCTGCTAACATATCCTGTAACTGCTGGGCTTGAGCTTGAGATTTTATCGCAGCATCTCGGACTTGATTGTAAAATTCTGCTTGCTGAATTGCGATCGCCATTTGGTCGGCTATCTGGGAAAGTAACTCCATTTCTTGCCGCTGCCAATTGCGGGTATCGCCACACTCATGAGCAATCAGCAAACCCCACAGCCTACCGGAAAATTTAGAACGATTGCTTTCGGCAGTTGCAGGTACATTTTCTTCGCTTCTCAATGTAACGATCGGTACAATTAGATTAGCTTTTACCTGTAAACTATCTAAAAAATCAACGTGACAAGGCTCCAAATCTGCATGAAAAATATCATTAATTGCTCGAACTCGCCCTGCCTGATAAAAATCGGCGTAGTTTCCCCTGAAACACTTGTCTTCCCCCATCTCTCCTAAAATTGAAGGCCAAGGGATGACCATATCTTCCACTACAACTTTGCCCTGCCAGTTGTCTTGGAATTGATAGATAATTACTCGATCGCACTGTAAAAGTTGGCGAACTTCCTTCACTGCCGTTTGCAGGATGGTTCCTAGATCGAGGGTACTGCGAATTTGGTTGCCAATCAGCCGCAGCAGCGATTCTCTTTCGGCTTGGCGACGAGTTTTGCTGTACAATTTAGCTTGATTGATGGCGATCGCCAATTGCGAAGCCACCCCTTCTAAAAGTTGCCGTTCCCAATCAGTCCATTCCCGTTCGCGATCGCATTGATGCAAGCCAATTATGCCATTCACTTCGCCTTGATAGCGAGTCGCTATTGCTAGCATTGACTTAATCTCCAAATCCTCGGCAATTTTTTTGCTTTGTTGGTTCAACCCCGGAAAATCTAGAAACTTTGTCACTGCTAGCGACTCTTGTTGAGACATAATCGCTTCTAAGTGTGGGTTGCCAAAAACTGGTACTTTCATGCCCAGTTGCATCGGATAGTCCCCGGCGTTATACTCTCCCCGCGTGACAAAGGTTTTTTCTGTAGTTGATTCTTTGACTAAAATACTCGATCGGCTGCACTGTAGTGCTTGTCCTAGCAAGCGACAGGCAGATGTTAAAATTTCTTCTATGTCAAGAGTGCTGCGAATTTCGTTGTTAATTTGATTCAGCAAGTTTGATAGCTGAACCTGCTGCTGCATCTGCACGATTAGGGCTTTTTGTTCGTCTACTTCCGGCAAAGTAAGTCCCTGATCTGTCATCCAACTGTCTGCTTCGGGAAACCTGGAAGTTAATCTTGGTGAGAGGTTTTCTTGGTGATGTATTTTTAAAGACATATTTACTCAGCATTTGTGCACTGTATTGACTGAATCCGATCTGTTAGACCTCTGCTTACCCCGCCAAAAGCCTTAGGCTCGCTACCAGGCATCTTGGAAAATCTTAAAACATTGTATATGATGCAACTAGAGCTTTGCAATTCAGCACTTTACATATATTTATAATTATAAACTATTCTGTCTGTAGTAGACAATACTCATGATCCAGGCGCAACTAAATAATAATGGAAAATCCTATTGCCGAAAGTTTTGAGCCGATCGCACCCACCAGCAATCTTAAATCTCTATTAACAAGTCAAGAGAAGATTAAAATAGCTTTGGCGCTCGGAAATTCGCGACTGCACTGGGGATTATTTGCTGGCGAAACTCTTCAGAAAACATGGGATACAGAGCATTTGAGTGCTGGCGCTGTTTTGCAGCTATCCGAGGAGGAAAAGGCAGCATATTTAGCGCAGACAGTCATGAGCTCGATCGAGGAAAGCTGTTCAGAAAATCTCCTTTCTCTTCCTACTACTTTTGACATTTCCAGTCCTCCCACACTTCCTTTGTTCGCTATACCTCTAGTTTTAGCTTCCGTCGTGCCCGAGCAAACAGCACTTTGGCAGAGTTATCCTAATGTCCGAATTATTACTTTAGACCAGTTACCGATCGGGGGGCTCTATTCTAGCCTGGGAATCGATCGAGCTTTAGCTTTACTGGGTGCTGGCACTCAATTGGGTTGGCCGATTTTAGTTATAGATGCGGGTACAGCTTTAACATTTACTGGTGCAGATGTCAATAGGCATTTCGTTGGCGGCGCAATTTTACCGGGATTGGGTTTGCAGTTATCGTCGCTCAAGGAAAAAACGGCTGGTTTGCCGCTGGTAAGTTTACCAGACAATCTGCCGTGGCGCTGGGCTGCCGATACTGCTGGGGCAATTGAAAGCGGAGTTGTGCGGGGGGTTGTAGCAGCGGTGAAGGATTTTATTGAGGATTGGCGGAGTTTGTTTCCCGATAGCAAAATTGCACTGACTGGGGGCGATCGAACTTTGTTATTAAAATATCTCGCCTCCGCTTTTCCCGAAACAGCCGCCATGGTAATTGACGCACCAGAAGTTATTTTTTGGGGAATTCAAAATAGTTTTGAAGTAGTCAAATGTAGTAATTGATACTAAATTTATTCCGACACTGACCGAAAAATCTCTACAGCGCGGGGCTGCTGCAAAAGCTCAAAAATTTCTCTAAATTCGGTATATCGACCCAAGTTCCCGTAGCATTTGACTCCTGGGTCAAATCCATCAACAACTGCGAGTAAACCCCTTCTCTCAGCGACGGTATCAACGATTCGCCCGCATCTATTGCCTCTACCCACTTATCTACTACTCGAATAAACGCTGCAATTCTCCCATCTGGATAAACGTGAGGAAACTCCAATCTTTGAGGAATTTTAATCTCAGCTAAAGATTCTCCTCCTTGGGAACCCCACAGGCGAAATCCGTGTACGTAATCTTGCTGGTTGTCGCTTCCCAAAACTAATGTGCCGTTACTCCCGTAAATTTCTACCCAGTGTCCCCGCCCTTGATAAGTAACAGAACTCAAGCAAACTTGACAAGGCGTCCCGTCGGCTAATTCCAACATCAACGTACAAGAATCATCCGCATCTACTGGTTTTAATTTTCCCCAGTCATTCGGATCGGGACGGGCAGCAATTCCTGTAATCAATTGCCCAGACAGTCGCTGTGGCGGGCCGAACAGCCAGTTAATATAATCAAAAACATGGGAACCGATCGCACCCAAAACTCCGCCACCTTTCTCTTTTTGCGAGTACCAATTCCAAGGGCGATTAGCATCAGCGCGACTGGAAACCAGCCAGTCAATTTTAATTAAACGCTTTTCTCCGACATATCCTGTTGCTAATAACTCTTCTAGCATTTGCCAAGCGGGAATGAAGCGAAATTCAAAATCCATTGTTGCTATCGATCGATAACCACCTTGGTTAATGGTGTTGTGAGACGATATATTTGCCAATTGGTAAAGTTCTCTAGCTTCATTTGCCGTCAGAGTTGTCGGTTTTTCTAGTAATAAATGCTTGCCTGCTTGTAGCACTTTTTTTGCCATTTCAAAGTGCAAAAATGGTGGCGTGGAAATGCTGACGCCCGCTACTTCGGGGATCGCAACTAGATCTCCGATCGAGTTGCAAGCGTAGGGGATATTTTGGGCAGAGGCGATCGCCTGTGCTTTATCTAAATTCCGGTGGTAAACAGCCACAACCTCCGTCCGGTGGTGTGCCTGGAATCCGGGAATGTGAACTTTTTGACCGAAACCTGTACCGACTACTGCAACGCCAATTTTAGACATAATTTAATCATGGGGAATTGGTAATGGGGAATGGGGAATTGGTAATTGGTAATTGGTAATTGGTAATTGGTCATTGGTCATTGGTCATTGGTCATTGGTCATTGGTAGCAACTCATAAATAACAACTGACAACTGTCAACCCAACGGCCGGCTCAGGGCAAGCTGTCAACTGTCAACTGACAACTGACCCATTCAATTACTTGCTTGCCCAAATTTACGCCATCAAACAAGTCAATTTCTCTGATCCCTGTAGGGCTAGTGACATTAACTTCGGTGAGATAACCGCCAATGATATCGATGCCGACAAAGTAGAGTCCGTCCCGCTGGAGTACGGGTGCTAATTGCTCGCAAATTTGACGTTCTCGATCGGTAATTTCGGTTTTTGCCACTCTGCCACCGACGGCCATGTTGCCACGAAATTCATTGCCGGTGGGAATGCGATTTATAGCGCCGATCGGCAAACCATTCAATAATATTATCCGTTTATCTCCCTCTTTTGCTTCCGGCAGATAAGTCTGAACCATTACAGGAACAGTACCTTGTAGAGTGCTAATTTCAACTAGGGAATTGAGATTGCGATCGCCATCCTCCAAAAATAAAATCCCCTCACCAGCTTTGCCACCCAAAGGTTTAAGAACTGCGGCTCCTTTTTTCTCGACAAATTGTCGAATTACCTGCTTGTTTTGAGAGACAATTGTTTCGGGTATCGCCCGCTCAAATTGCAAAGCATACATTTTTTCATTCGCCGCCCGCAATCCTTTAGGACTATTAACTACCAGAGTTTTAGCGGGATCGATGCTGTCGAGAAGGTAAGTAGCGTAAAGGTACGGAACGTTGACGGGGGGATCGGTACGCATAAATACTGCGTCCATTGCTTCGAGAGGCTGCAAAGTAGGTGGTTCCACCTCGTACCAAACCTCAGTTGCTACCCAGCGTCCTTCTAGCAATTTTACTGGGGTTAGCGCCACCCGACTCAGCATTCCCCAGGTTTTGCCACCGATGACGCTTAACTCGTTGGCTTGAGTCGCCCAGACTTCGTGACCTAACTCTTGAGCTGCTTCCATCAGCGCTACGCTGGTATCGTGTCCTGGAATTAGCCTCGCGAGGGGATCGATGATGAATGCAAATTTCATCTGTCTTCCCCCTTGGAGACCCCCACCATAGCTGTACTCAGCACGGGGTAGGTGGGAGGAAAAGGGGGGCAGGATTTATGCAACATAAGCGTAGCCATCCTTTTTGTGAATCTGTTGACAGTATTTATGGCTAATTCCTTGAATTAACCCAATTGTTGTTGAGATATTGAAGCTCCCACGCTAAGCGTACAGCCACCCTACCTGTGTAAGCTCCCATTTTCTTTCCAGAAGTTACAATCGCTTTCACGATGTCGCCAGTCTGAAAACCTTTAACAAACTTAAATCTAGGCACATACCGAGAAGGAAAACCAAATTTATCAGTGCGGCACATTTGCCTTGAACCATGACCAGTTGCCTTGATGAGTAAAGGTTGATTAGCTAGTACCAAAAGTTCGGGTGTATCACCAACACAAGCAGCATCGAAAAAGTGCGTTTTTGGCAAGTTTAGTTGAGTTCTATTGAACTTGGTTAAACCACCAGAACCCGTGCTAATTTTTAACCCCGTTTCTTTGAGTCGATTATACAATGCCCAGCGTGTTGAATTAACAGCCGCAGCATCCTTTAACGGACGTTTAGATTGTGCCAGTATTCTATTTAAAACATCAGGCTGTTTGGCTAGGAATATGTTGACATCTTTCGTCCCTTTCTTGATATTGCAAGGCTCACAAGCCAAACAAAGATTGGAAATTCGATTACTTCCACCTTGAGCTTTGGGCTGAATATGCTCAACTTGTAATGGTAGATTTTGGGCACCACAATAGGCACATTTTCTATCCCACTTGTTCAGCAGATATTCACGAACTTCGTAACCCGCTAATTCACCTTGCTGATATTCAACTCCCGATATTTCTGGATTCTCTAGGTGCTGAAGGTCAAATCTGACTAACTCTTGAAAAACTGCATTAATTGGTGCAAGTTTTGATAGTCTTCTTACCCAAGTTAGGGTTGTTTCAACTCGGTGTTGAAGACTTGGTGCTAGAGAGCCTTTTGGTCTTGTTCGGTTGAGAAATCTGGCTTGACGATATCTAGTGTGTCGATTTCTACGACCACGACGCAATGAGCGCCTTGACTCTAAAGAGACTTTAATTGCTTGACCACGGTGGGTTAATTCGGCTACCCAGAGAAGAGTAGAACCTGAAAGCAAAGCTAATCCGGTAACTCTAGAACCAGGGTCAATCTTCAGAGTTAGTGGTCTTGATGTATCAACAACCTCCTTATTTAAAATAATTGTGAACGGATACAGCTTGAAAACTTTAGCTTTGCCAGTAGTCAATAACTTACGAGCTAGAGACGGTTTACATGGTGTTAAAGGTTTGCGGTTGGTATCAAGAACAAAAACGTAATTTGGTTGCTTAGACATTGTTGTGTCTCTTCTTTGCAGTAACGTTAGCTTCGACAAAGTTAGTGGTCGGTACTTTCTCAAAAGCACTGGTTTAACCCTTTTAAACCTGTTTAACTTAAGAGTTTTAGAGCTGTGGACTAGCTACGCATCCACAGGTAAGAACTTGAACACTTGCCACTAACGTAGGCATTGCTGCCTGAGTCTGGTCAACTAGGGCTTTATTGCAAGCCCCCGTTATAATCGGTACTCCGATTTAACGGCGGGTTGTTGACTGTCTGTTGGCACCTATGAATTGGTCACAGAAAAATTCGGCAAGCTCAAAATTTAAAAGCGAATGCCTCATTGGTAATTTGTAATTTTTAACTTGCTAGCAGGGGATCGAGCTGGCCGAGAGCATCCAATTCGTGGATGTCGTCGCAGCCGCCCACGTGTTGGTCGTTAATGAATATCTGAGGCAGGGTTCGCCCTCCGTTGGCTCGATCGGCCATTTTAGCTCGTGCTGCTTCATCTGAGTCGATCGCGTACTCTGTAAATTTCACCCCTTTTTGCTTTAGTAGTGCTTTGGCACGAATGCAAAACGGGCAGGTTCTCCAAGTGTAAATTTCTACTTTAGGGGGCATCGGATCTTCAAAAAATCACAATATTCTTTAATTTTAATCTTAATCAATCTTATTTAAATTTTTATTATAGTTGCAGCCCGCACGATCGCTGCAAAGTTATTTTTTAGACAAGTTTATTTATATCGACCCCTAAAAATCAAAAAAGACCCGCACTTCAATAAACGGAAACATTTTTACAGGAAACAGCAGCTCTAGGCTGCCTAGCGCTGCTGACCAACTTGCTTATTTCGCTTTCTGCCGGAATAGATGATTCCTGCACCAATCAGCAAGAGTCCTGCCACAGTTCCCGGTTCAGGGATAGTTGTTGCTCTGGGGGCAGGTGCCTTGTAATCGGCAAAGATCGGCGGGGGCGTCGGTTGGACTACCGAGGGCTGTACCGGGTCTACTATGGCTGGTGATTCGACTACCGGGGGCTGTACCGGGTCTACTATGGCTGGTGATGTCGGTTGGGGGTCTGGTTCCGTTGCTGGTGATTGCGGACTGGGGGAATTGTCAGGCACGCATACACTAGAAAAGTTTCCGGGCCCGCACACATCTGTTGCTGCCAAAGCCGGAGGGGCGGCAGCTAGATGATAGAACCCTGCTGCCGCTGTGGCAGAGAGTCCAATTGCTAGTTTTGCCAGGAACGTACACATAACTATTTAGTTAAACAGTGGTAAAATCGGAGAATTAGGAATAGTGCTACGGATTAACGCTGGACGGGCAAGGGTTTTAGAGCTATTACCGTAAGTTGATGTTTGCTCTTACTGGCGCATTTATAAAATATTTCGGCGCTTGAGGAGATCGCCCAAACGCCTCAATAACTTTATCTTATTTCAAATTTGCGCTGCGTTTGTAGTTTGCACCGTTTTGCAACTTTTTAACGAATAGCTTGACGAACAGACGTTACAGCCATTAATAAACAATATTTTAGTTTGACGATCGCCTCCTGAAATTATGATTTACTTAGGGGCTGGTAAACTAACTCTGCTGTATTATAGCTTGTGATAACACATTATGACTACTATTCTATAGTCTCATGCTTCAATGAAATCTGTCCTCAGTATAGGTACGTATTTTAACTCCTGTCAACTACTTACAAGGAATATTTAAGTATTTACCGAGGGCAGATGGCATATTGAATGAGCTGAGCTAGTTTGTCACGGAGAGTTTCCATGCCAAGAGCTTTGGCGGCCGAAATAAACACGGCTTGAGGAAACTCTTCTCGGGCTATGGCGAGAGTGTCTCCGTCTACAGCGTCTATTTTGTTAAAAGCTACAAGGGCAGGCCCTGGCGTTACGGGCATTTCTGTCAAAATATTCATAACCGATCGAATTTGGCTTTGCCACGCGGGATGAGAGAGATCGACAAGGTGCAGCAAAGCATCGGCGTCAGTAACTTCCTCCAGAGTTGCGCGAAAAGCGTCGATCAAGGCGGGGGGCAGTTCGCGAATAAAGCCCACTGTATCTGTGAGGACGATCGACAAAGGTTCGTCCGCGACAGCGCCAGGAATCATTAGGCGTCGGGTGGTGGGGTCGAGGGTAGCAAATAACTGGTCGGCGGCGTAAACCTCGGAATTGGTGAGCAGGTTGAGCAGAGTGGATTTGCCGGCGTTGGTGTAGCCGACGATCGCGATCGAGGGTACTTCGTGCTGGTGCCGGTTTTGACGCAACCGAAAGCGATGGGCTAGCAGTTGATTGACTTCTTGCTGCAAGCGTGCTATCCGTTTGGCGATCGTCCGTCGCTCTGTTTCGAGTTTGGTTTCCCCAGGGCCTCTGGTACCGATGCCGCCGCCCTGTCTCGACATTGCCTGACCGCGACCTCTGAGGCGGGGTAGGGTGTACTGTAGCTGAGCAAGTTCGACTTGTAATTTACCCTCGCTCGATCGAGCTCTTTGGGCAAAGATATCGAGAATTACTTCTGTGCGATCGACTACACGAATACCGAGCTGAAGCTCTAAGTTGCGTATTTGTGCGGGCGAGAGGTCGCGATCAAATACTACGAGGTTAGCGCTAATCGTCTGAGCGGTGAGGGCAATTTCCTGAACTTTGCCTTCGCCTACAACTGTTTGGGGGTGAGGGCGCGATCGCTTTTGGCGCACTGTTTGCAATACCTGACCTCCGGCGCTGTCAACCAGCCGTGTGATTTCTGCGAGTCCGTCCTCAAAATCCAGCGGGGTCATCTCCTGAGTCATTACCCCCACTAGCAGCACTTTGTCTTGATCGGCATCAACCTCTCTGGCGACAAACTCCCCTTCAAACTCGGCTTCGAGTCCTTCGACTACATCTAGAAAGTCTGTATCTGCGAGATCCTCAAGACTCAACGGTTCAGATATTTTCCACGGAGTTTTGAGAGTGGGCATTTGCGAGCTTTGAATTGCAGATTCTTCTACCGGAGGACTCAAAACTGACAACTCCAAACTGTCCTGATGTGATTGGGGTATCAGATGAGCGAGATAGGTTTGTTGAATGTAGCCGGTGGCACCGCCACCTCGGCGCTGAAATCCTCCGCCTGTGAGTGTCAGCCACACTAGGGCGTCCAGCCGCTGAATTGCCATTGCGGTCAAGGCTGCTTCGCTTGGTGTTTCTGGTTTCAGGTGGGTGGCGATGCAGCGGATGCCACTGAGGCGACCTCCCCCATAGCGGGGCAATTCTAGGGGCGGAATCTGCGTTTGGCGGGGACTCCCGACGCCGACGCGAATTACTTGTCCGCGACGGTTGATGTAGATGCAGATTGGTTCGTCAATTTCGGAACTGATGGCGGCTACGCGCTGGGCAAATTCGGTTGTGGTAAACCGATCGCCCGGGAGTCGCTGGTGGTAAAGCTTTTCTAGTTGCTTGAGCTGGCTGGACTTTAATCCTTGAAGATTGCCGTAGATAGTTTCGATAGCTGTTTCCCCCGATCGCTGCGTTTATCTTATTTATTCTAATTTTGACATCCTCCCCGGCGTAAACGCACGGGGATTCCTAAGACTCACGACTTAGGTTTCTGCTTCTTAGCACCAGCCTTCGGAGATTTACTCTCTTCAGGTCTTACGGTCGCTCCACAGACTGACACG
>JAAUPI010000050.1 GCA_012035135.1 Microcoleus sp. CSU_2_2 | reverse complement strand
GGTTGGTAATTTGTCTGACGCCATTAACCGTCAACAAATGAATTGACATGAAACATTGAAACACCCATCGCAGCGTGGGTTTGGCTGTCGGTTTGCCGACTTGGTTATCAATGGTTTGTTTGGCGCGTTCGAGAGCCAAACGCAGCGCTCGTTGACCTAAACTATATACTAACAAGCACAAACCCATGACTGTAGCTAGCGCAGCTACTCGTTGGGGAGTTTTCAGGAAAACGCTCGAAGTAAAAAATAAGGGGTCTTTGAGAAACCGAAAACCTCGTTCTGTTGATTGCTGTGCTTTGTATTCTTGGAGAATTTGGTCGTCACTCAATACCTTCTCGTCTAACACATTGGTCGCCAACAGAAACAATCCAGCACGTTGCCTTTCGGCATCAATGACACTATCTTTCGGGGCAAGTACAGCAGAGATTTGATAATGTTTCTCACCGACAGCATTTTTGCTGGGTCTGCCGCGTTTTTTGTGTTCGACGATTTCGATCGTTTGTAAGTCCTGCAATTGATGGTAGGGTAATTGTTGCGAAAATAAGGCAGCAGCAGTTAGGGCATCTGGTTGGCAAGCAAACTTTTGACTCTGCAATTGCTTGAGGGCGGCACGGGCTTTTGCTTCTTGTTTTGCAAGGCGTTTCTCCAATTGTTTGAGGTCTGATTCTAACCGCGCCTGACTCTTCACCACCAGCCATCTTTGTGGAATAGAGGCATAACGATTGCAGTAAGCTGCGATCTGATATCCTGCCTGGGAACTGGGGACGAAGGCGTCGGGATGGATTTGTTGCAACAATTCCTTGGCACTGGTTAGGGTAGCTGGGACTCTGGATACCCATCTCAACTGTGCCATTTGTTGCAGGTTATCCGCTGTGTAGAGGGCGGCGTCAGCGACAAACAGTGCATCGACATCCCATTGCTGTTTGAATTCCAGAATTAGTTGGGCAAATACACCGGAGTCGGTTTCATTGCCGTCTCCCACTCTCAAATACAAAGGGATATCTCCGTCACCACTGCACATGAGGTCTACCATGAATTGCTTTAAATCTGGGCGGTGATCTCTGGAATAGCCGTGGGTGATGTGAATTGTACCTGGTTCTGCGGTGTCATCTTCATTGCTGAGGTACTCGCCATCGACGTGGAGGGAACTCGAATCTAGGTGCAGGCTGTGCATATCTACGCCAAAATGCCGTGCTGCCGATAGTGCCACTGTCACGAAGAGTTCTGTCAGGCCAAAAGCGTACAATTTGTCTAGGACGCGCCCGAGCTTGTCATCATTTAAGTGTTCCGGTTTGATACCCTCTCCCAACAAGTGTTCTGTGGCTTTACCCACAAAAAAGCTTTCCAACAGGTACAGGGGGGCGCTGACAAATCCCAACCCATTCAAAATCATTGCTTTGATGGCTTGACCGGGAGTGACGATTTCTTGTGGATGGGTACCCAGCATTCGATCGAGTTGTTCGACTAATCCCATATCATCACAGATGCCAGCAATTAGTCCGCAATGGTCAAGATCTTGTACTCTAATATTAGACGCTTCAATTTTGCTCATCTTTTAAAAATACTCGATCGCACGATCGCACCTGCGGAATGTGGGCTACATACTTTCCCTACCGTATTTGCACTCGGTGTCCTGACAGTTTGATTTTGGCATAAATCGGGAAAGGGAGCTTTCCAAACACTGTTAATCTAGTATTGTTATAGAACAACAAATATTTATGCGTCCCCAATTTACCTATCCGCCTAGCGTGGGTGTTTTACAAGTTCTGGCACCAGGTTCTTTGAAGCAAAACTTACCCAAAGCAGTGCGGTTGTGGACAATACTGCGATCGATTTACGGTAGCGATAGCGATGAAGTCAAGTTGAATTTGGGAGAACGCTTTACTTATGAGGAGTGGCGCAACCAGTTTTTTACCCAAGCTCAATCAGCGAACAAGCACGATCGCTCCCAAAAAGTCTATCACAAACGCGATGAAATTCCGCCTTTGCACGATCCAGAATGTTACTGTGCAAAAACTCTTACCGACTGGTTATTTGCGGGCGATTCGAGCCTGACTGTCTCTCAAAAGATTTGGGAGGAATCTTTTTTGCAACTTTATCCGATTGCGCTATCGCAATTAAAGGTGTTTTTAGCTACGGCAAATTATCCGAGGGAAGCAGAAACAGTCGATCGAACAAAAAGCCAATACGAATCTCTAAAAGCTAAAAAAAACTACGTGCCGCCATTTCCCGACGGTCGCCTGTTTGCAGTTACTGGCAAAAACTTGGAATTTGACTTTGAGGCCTTGATTAAAATGGGCTGGCTCAACCTCACGCAAGTTAAAGGAGTTGGGAAAAGAATGTATCTCAAAGTGCAAAAGTTTCCCGCGATCGAGAGTTTAAACGTACCGGAAAATACGGGAAACTTTATCACTCAAGTGGATTTTATGGCGATTGCCGAAAACTACCGCCAACCGATTAACGGCGTCCAGCGATTTTTGATGCAGGTTGAATATGTTGTTTCGCAAGCAGCAACAGATAAAATTGACAACTGGCAGCAACAGTTAAAAGCACTTTGGGAAACAACGCCTACCAGGCCGATCGAAATACAATACGATAGTGCGAGTTTGCTGCGAGAAGCACGGCGGATTATTTATCCAGTTTGTATTTATTACTCTCAACGCGCGCCCTATCTTTGCGCTTTCGGGCAAAAGCCGAAAAACAGAAACGATATCGGTTGGCATAATTATCGTTTAGACCGCATTCAATCACTAGAAATTTTAGAATGGAACGATCCGAAAGTCCCAGACTCATTGAAAAAACTGGTTGTCAAACAACAGTTGTCACCGGAATTCATTCAGATTGAATTAGCAGCAGCTTGGGGATTTGATTTTTATCAACCCAGCCGGAAAATGCTGTTGAGATTCGATCGAGATTTTCACGATCGCTACATCATCAATAGCTTTCGCCACGAAACTTTTAGATTCATCAATGCCCCATTGGATTTTCGGAAGTTTATTAGAGAGTACGCTCCGAATCCGGCAGAAAAGGAAAGGTTGGTAGCAATATTAGAAAGTTTACCAACTCAACCGGATGACGATGAATATCCTCATGCCTATTATAGCGCTGATTTTCGGAGCAACGATTTGAATTTAATCGATAACAACGTAATGATGCGCTTGAGGGCGTGGGGACCGAAAGTAGAAGTTGTGTTGCCGTTTGATTTGCGCGATCGCATAATTAAAGATATTGAAGAAACCAGGAATCTCTACCAGCAAACTGCAATCGAGCGCCCGCAATCGAGCGAGCAATATTAGCAAAAATCATGACTGAAATTACGAAAAATCCCAAACTCACATCTCGCTTTGAACGAGCATTAATCTACGCAGCTCAATTGCACGCCAACCAAGTAAGAAAAGGTAGCGATATCCCTTACCTCAGCCACCTGTTGAGCGTGGCGGCATTAGTATTAGAAGATGGAGGCGATGAAGACGAAGCGATCGCGGGATTGTTGCACGATGCTGTAGAAGATAGGGGAGGTGCAGAAACTCGCGAAGCTATCTTGATGCAATTTGGAGAACGAGTGGTTAGTATTGTGGATGGTTGCACGGAACCTTGCGTATTTCCTAAACCACCTTGGCGCGATCGCAAGTTGCAGTATATCGAACAAATGCGTTGCGCTTCCCCGTCTGTGTTGCGGGTGTCGGTGGCAGACAAATTGCACAACGCGCGATCGATTTTAGCCGATTATTATCGAGTTGGCGATGCAGTGTGGGATAAATTCAAAGGGGGAAAAGCAGGCACTTTATGGTATTACGGCAGTTTGTTGGAAATTTACGATCGACGAGCCGCTGATAGTTTTTTGTTAGCAGAATTGACAAAAACAGTCGATCGTTTAAACGGTTGAATTGGAGATGGAAGAATAAGGAGTAATTAAAATATCGCGCTGCACTGTCAATTGTCAACCGTGCATTAAGTTATAATTTTACTAAAAAAATAAAGGAAGTTGGACGATCGCTCAATACCGCAATTATAGTTTCTCCCAAAAAGTACGTTTACCAAAATCGCATAAACTCTCCAGGTTGGGATTGGATCGATGTCAAAAAACTCATCATTCAACTCATCCGACTTGTCAGGAAAAATAGGTTTCCAACTAATCCGATTTAAACCCATCGGTAGGGTTGGAAAGCTGGCGAGGTCTTTGGCCGCACCCAAGCTGTTTCCAACTAATCCGATTTAAACCCATCGGTAGGGAGACAAATGTTTTGACGAACCAGATGGAACATATTGCTGTTTCCAACTAATCCGATTTAAACCCATCGGTAGGGCAAAAACGAGACCACAAAGGAAGTCGAATTAATGGTTTCCAACTAATCCGATTTAAACCCATCGGTAGGGCTCCAGATAGCAATCTAGCTATTTGGTCACCAGGAAGTAAAAGTAAGTTTCCAACTAATCCGATTTAAACCCATCGGTAGGGCCGATTGGAGCTTTTGCAATTCAGGAAAGTAAGTTTCCAACTAATCCGATTTAAACCCATCGGTAGGGCGAAGACGAAGACGAACCAAATCTAAAAATGGAAGGTTTCCAACTAATCCGATTTAAACCCATCGGTAGGGCAAAACCGCAAACCCAGCCACGCCCCCCGGCTCGACGTTTCCAACTAATCCGATTTAAACCCATCGGTAGGGTTGAGCTGGACAACATGTTGAAGAACAACAACTCTTTAAGTTTCCAACTAATCCGATTTAAACCCATCGGTAGGGGAGACGGCCCGCCAAACTACACCGTAGTTTGGGTTTCCAACTAATCCGATTTAAACCCATCGGTAGGGTTAACAGTATTTTAGGTGTAATAGAGGCATTAATAGTTTCCAACTAATCCGATTTAAACCCATCGGTAGGGCATTAATAGCCCTATCGTTTCAATTATACACCCACGTTTCCAACTAATCCGATTTAAACCCATCGGTAGGGCCCTCATGGGCGTACCCCAAGAAAACCTGATTCAAGTATGCGTTTCCAACTAATCCGATTTAAACCCATCGGTAGGGGAAAATGATGGTTCCAAGCTGGAAGGAATTAAGTTTCCAACTAATCCGATTTAAACCCATCGGTAGGGTGTGGTGATGGAACCTTTCAAGGCAATGCGTAACAGAAAACGTTTCCAACTAATCCGATTTAAACCCATCGGTAGGGTTTTTTGAATGGGTGCGGAGTATGCAAGGCGCACACAAATGTTTCCAACTAATCCGATTTAAACCCATCGGTAGGGCAGCTTTGGTGGAGACCAGTGCTTCGTGACGGAAGCACTGGGTTTCCAACTAATCCGATTTAAACCCATCGGTAGGGCAGAGTTTAAACTCTGACCAAGTGAGTTCTCAGTTACTTGTTTCCAACTAATCCGATTTAAACCCATCGGTAGGGTACAGGTCCTGTTGTTGTTCCTAACAACAACAACAGTTTCCAACTAATCCGATTTAAACCCATCGGTAGGGGCTACAACTTTGACTGCTCCATCCTTATCTGACGAGTTTCCAACTAATCCGATTTAAACCCATCGGTAGGGTGAGTGTTAGTCTTTATCTAGAAAGGGAAGAGCAAGAACGTTTCCAACTAATCCGATTTAAACCCATCGGTAGGGAGTTCGCCGCAGAGCCTTTACCCAGTAAGGATTCCAGCCCTCAAATCGACGCACCTCTAAAAACATAACACAGATCCGCTTAAAAACAGCCCGATCGCCCGCCTCAAACCCAGTCAGGGTAAAGCATCGACGCACCTCAACGAAAACAATAGGCTTTTGAAGATTTGCCGAGGTGCGTCGATGAACGCACAACAACTCCCCTAAAACGTCAAACACCTTATTTGGCAAAGCTTTGACGGATTCAATTCCTAAAAGCCCAAATCGAAACCTCGTACCTCCACACCTCCTCTCCGATTCGCCAATAAAACCCTCGGAGGTGCGTCGATGAATGCAGCCCGTACCGAACCAACCCATCATAAATCGCTAAAACCTATATAGCACAATACTTTCAATCTATTCATCAAACCAAGAAAGCAATCTCTCCTCTTATCGACGCACCTCCCAACCCTCCACTGTCAACTGTCAACTAAGAGGGCGGGCACTCTTAGCACCCCCTCCGCTACGCTTCACCCCTACCTGTCAACTATTAACTGTCAACTGTCAATTGCCAAACCCCAACGCTGAGCTAGTTCGGATAAAGAATTAATTGCTCGATCGGCACTTTGAACTATTTTACTAGCATTTAAAGCGCCTTTTTTGTATCCAGCATGATCGAGAGTATTTCGCAGAGTTCGCACTTGATTCCACACGGAAATTAGTTGTTTTCTTTCCGACCATTTGTGAATCTTTTTCCCGTAATCTGTTAGTTCTCTCGGGGGTTTATTCTCACCGATCTCCCACAAAGCCTCACTGATATCTTTGCGGGTATCTGGATCGTCGATATCTACAGTTCCCTCTAACTTATAATTGACAGCAGATAACAGCCATTCCCTAGCCAAAGTCATTGCTTCTATGATGCGATTGTTATTGTGATACCATTTAATTAGGCGAAATTGAGCTTGCAACGCTGCCTTAGCATCCCCATCTAAATCTCCGACAAAAGAACTGAAGGTTTGACTAACTTGTTGTCGCAACATTTCAAAGGGTACAACTCGATCGGGTTGCTGTTGTTCTGCTGCTAACAAATCCTTGGTTAAAGCATCGGCTCGTTTGCCTAATTCTAGAGGGCGACAAAGTAAAGTAGCAAGCGAGACATCAAAAAGAGTTTCTGCTGCTTTTTTATTAGCACCAGAGCTGTCGCTATGGGGATTGAGGAGTTTGGATAGCTGCCTCGCATCTCCTGTTTCAACAAATCGATCGCTAGCGGCAATCCAGTCAATCATCGATACGAATTCCGATAGATCGATGATAGGTGCCACTCCATTATTTTCTGCTTTTAATTCAAAAGCGCCGTAATAAATCGCCTCAATAATTACTTGTTTGGCTGTTTTGAGATAGGCGGCAAATAAGAAGACGAGAAAAGGGAGCGATCGCAAACCGTGAGTGATATCAAAAATCACGCGATCGCCCGTCTCAATATGCTCTGTAATAATTGTGAATATCTGCCACATTTGGGCTGTATTGTTGCCAGTCGGAATATCAACTGCTTGAATTCTGGGGTCTTCAAGTGCTTCCAGCACCGGCCAAGTAACTGCTTTCGCTTTCTCGGTTACGCAGACTAACATCAAGTCGTAGTTGCAAAATTGTCGCAGTGCTTCGGAAAAGACTTTACCGTCGTATTTTTGCTCTTCGCCGTTGTTATCTTTAAGGGCGTAGGTAGTAGTGAATGTCGCGGGTGCGGCACCTAAGAAAGTGATGATTTTTAAACTCATAATTTAGGCTCGTTTCCCCAAGTATGGCTATCTTCTCCCAATGCTGATTTAACGGCTTTAATGAAGGGCTCTAATTGGTCTTCTCCTTGACGTTTCCAGGGGGTGCGATCGGCGTGAAATACCGTTACAATTTCCAGGTATCGATCGTCGGGTAGGGGTAACATTCGATGCCAGACAAAGCTAAAGGAAGTAGGGCGATCGTCATTAGAGGTTCTCCCACCAATAGCTGGAGTAGTTTTAAACTTACTATCGTGGAACAAACAAACTGCTTGAGACTGGGAAACCACTTGACTGTAAACACTTAAACGTTGGGGACACCATGCCTCTTTCCAAGATAAATATGACGCTGAATTAGCATTCACCTTCACATAAGCCATCATATCAGCGTGTAATTGAGTTAAAAAAGCTCTCAAATCAGCGATGTTTTTAATCGCAGTACGATCGAAACTGCTATCGAGCCAGTCCCAGTGACAACCAATAGCACGAGTTTTGTAGCTAGGCATAAAATCTTTATGCCAAACTCTACGCCAAGATTTACCCAAACCTGCCATCACATAGGTAAATTCCAACACTTTCTGAATAAAAATAAGCTCCTGGTGAGGTGCATCCAGCTTGAGTATACCTCGGTTTTCATATATAGGTGTGTTTTCTTCTCCATGCGTATCGTATTTAGGAAAGTTTTGTTTGTTTTCCCAGTAAAGTTGCAAGATTCCAGGTTCAGTTGTATATCCAAATAGACGATTAATTTTATTTTTTACAACCGTTTCATCCCCGCAAACACCAGCCAATAAACGACTGACATGACCTTTGAGAGTAGCCTTAAATAAACTCGGTCGAAACTCAGGTTCATCACTCCGCAGTAAAGGACTAACTCCTACTCCTTTGAGGTCAACCCACAAAGGATAATCATCTTGCGGAATGAAACACAAACCATAGCCTGTGCTGGTTTTCCCCCCTAAACCTTTGCGTAAAGCCCGTTTTAATAAACCAGTAATAGTTTTCCACTCTTCATCAGATAATGGTTTAAGGCTGCTTAACTCAAACACAAAAGTCGGTTGATAAAAGCTAATAATTGCGATCGCTTTTGGAGAACCTTTTCCTTGAACTTGTCTTTCCTGTTGTGGGTGAACCACATCAACCATACGATAACGGTTTTCCTGTCGATTATCCTTTAATTCAACCTTTTTCGTTCCCGCCCAGTCACCCACAGGATAAGCACCATGAAAACGCAATGTTCCCGGTTCCTCTATACTTCCACAGTATTCTTTGACTTTTTTTGCAAGGCTCTATTTACTTGAGGATGCCGCGAAAGTCGTTCAAATAAACCCTTGATGCTGCTACCAGGAATAAAAGGAAGTCCATTAGTGCTAATACTCGGACGCAAAATGCTATCTTGACCGCAATTACTGAACACCCGAAAAGGGAATTCAACTTTAATTCGATATACTGAACCCTCTAGCCCCAGTTGTGGTTCTGTATACTGAGAAGAAGGAGTTCCATCTTGGTTTGGATAAACCCATTCTTCCGTCCAGCGGTTTAAATGTGCGTTATTCTTCCCATACTGTAAACTGCACCGTCCCTGAATTTGGGCGCGATACATCATCGGCACTTGTTCGGGGTCGGTTTCTACCGATTCCCATTCATCTCCATTAATTGACTCGGGAGGTATAAAAGGCATATTTTCCCCTTTGACAAGGATAGCTTTTTGAAATGCTTTGTTAAAAACCATATTTCTCCTTTATTTCAGTGTTGTCAGCAAACGATCTCGCCTAATCTGCTGCGCAGCAGCTTATTAATTATTGTCGTTTTCCTTTTTCTTATATCGTTGCGTCCACCACACCAGTGCCTCACAAAATTGAGCTAGTACCATTAAAGAAATTCTCTGTTCTGGTAGAGTTATTTCCCCCCATATTCTTTTTGCCATTGCTGTTATTTTTTCGGTTTCCTCTTTCTCTTTGCGCCTTTTTTCTTCTGGCGTTGTATTGCGAAGATTTGAATTTACGTCGTCATTAGGCAAATCAATGTCAGCTCGTTTCAAGATAATTGCTAATTTATCCCATACATCTTTCCAGTATTGACTTTTGAGTTGATTTTCTGCTTTTTTATCTTGTTTCAGACGTAAGTGTTCCCCCCAAAATCTTTCTAGTCCGTAAGCAACTGCCATCCTCATTTTATGAGATTCATTGAGGACGTTTTTTTCGAGCCGATATTTCAGCACTAATTCTTGAGCATAACGATCTAAATCGTAAGGTTGCCAACCCGTTAACTCTTCTGTTTTTTCTTCTTGACTCATTGTGTTATCTCTCTCAAGTTTTTCTAGTTTGGATAAATCAAATTATTTGTCGGATTCAGAAACAGATTTTAGAAAAACCTTAGTTCTGCCAAAACCAATGGATTCTAGTCCGCCAAAATAAAGTTCTTCTCCTTTATCTTGAAACTTACCCTCTTGAATAAATTGTTGCCATTGAACCGGATTTTCGACCAGCTTTTTTCGCATCGCCACAGGAAAAATCATGACTGTTCCCTCTGGTAAAGCTTCTACATCAAAAAAAGCTCCTGTTTTCGCCTTTTTTTTGTCATGTTCAAGGGCAACTCTACTTTGACGATAAAGCGCCATATCGTGAATTATGGAAATTTCCGTGTCATCAACTACTAAAAGTAGAAGTTTATCGGCTCGATCGGCTTCTTGAGGTAGATAGTTCTTTAAATCTTTATCGTGTGTTTTCAAGGGCAGGAATCCTAAGTTAAAAAAGAGGGTTTTACTAGATGCTTGACCAAAGTAACTGTAAGGTTGAAACTCTTTTGCCGGAAGTCCTGCTATTTTTTGATAACGGTTGAGTAACGACGGACAAGAGACTCTGACAATCGGTTGATTTGGACAATAAACTGGAATCCAAATTAGGGAAGCATATTCAAATTTAATCAGACCTTCACTGGTATTATTATCCTCGTTATTTTTCGATTCCCCCGAATCGGATTTATTTTTTTTAGCTTCCTTGCCATACCAAAAGTCAACATTGCCATTTTTTTCGCGCATATCCGCCCGAAATCGCCCTCGAATCGAACTACCGGGAATAATCCCAGTTTGGGTAAACTGCTCGCGGAAAATCAAGTTGAGATTCCCCGTTTCTTCGCCCGCCGTTGCACCTACGTGAAGCGGTGCTTGAGTTTCAATAATTCCGTAAGCTTTGTGATACATCGATCGCTCCTCTAAATGATTAATTGTTTTACTGCTACAAAGGTAAAGCTAAACCACATCCCCAACGCTTGAGTGATGGTCCTTCTTGAGGAAACCAAGACTCATCCCACTCTTGCCAAGATTTGTCTAGAGTATGAGGTTCTTTCAGTACATAAACCGTTCCAGCAGGCACAGCATAACGCCCCCGTGACAATAGTTTGGGCTCGTTAGGTGCGGCATTTTTTCGTTCTCCCAACCGATAGCGAAATGGAATAGGACGCCCTGTATAAAGGCTGTCTACTTTCCAGATAAAATTGTTATTACTATCTGGATCTTCTTGTTGGTACTTTTCTTTATTTTTCTTATCTAAACGAATAGGTTCTCGATAAGAAAGACGGTTTGAGCCCCACACTGCCGGAGTAATTAAGGCGAATTTGTTCTCAATCTTGGTACTGAATAAGTTTTGGTGTTCTTCATTAAGTTCGATAGCACTAATATCAACTAAATGTCCTTCCCCACCAAACCGATACCAACCAGGTTCAAGTTTGTGAGTAGATAGATAAACCAAACAGGTATCAGCAGGCATTTGCATCGCATTTTCCAGAAAGAGACTGCCTTGATTATCTTCACTATTATCAGTCTCTTTTTTCCTCACGACTCGCCGTTCATCTTCTTCTAATCTCGGATGAAGGTGAAGGGAAGGTTTCCAAGGAGATTTTTCAACTTGAGTCGGGTTTGCCCAATTTGCGATCGCCAACCAAGTCCCTCCATCAAATTTATCGCTAGGTGCTTTATTATTTTCATCAAACCAACCTTGGTTCTCGGAATTCCAACTTAGTTTATGCCTAATTTTTTCATTTTTCACTAGATAAATTAACGGAGTTGGAACATAGAAATTTAGATTGGATTTTACCTCCTCTGTTTTGCCCCAAAATGGTCCTGCAAAAAACAAATCTTGAATCGCATCATTACCATAAGCAGCGGCAAAAATACCAGAAACTGTTGCTGCACTTGGTGGAAAGCTAGTTCCAGAACGTCCGACTAAATTATCGGGTGATAGAAATCTCCCGGCACTACCATAGAGCAATCCTAATGGTTCAACCAGGATGAGATATTGAAATTTAGGGTCTTTTTGTGTTGCCATTGTCATCTGTTAAATAAAAGCCAACTTGCGCTAAGTTAATTACCCAGTTATTGAAAGCTTCCTTGACTTTAGGTTCAGCATTTAAAGCTTCTCTAAACTCTAAACTCTCTTGGTAATCGGGATTAAATTGCTTTGGATCTCCTAAAATACCAGTAAATATTTGAATTTCGTCAGCATCATAGCGATTCCACCAGTTATTGCGATCGCCAATAATTTCTTGCCAAACCTTAGCAAAATAAATTTCAATTAGTGCCAGCGAAATGTCGATCTGTTCGTTACCAAAAGCATGACGCGATTTGAGAGTTGCTACATCTTGATAGAAATGATTCCAGTTGTCTCCCCGATCGCGATCGCGGTAACTGTTAATTAAATTTTCATCAACCTTTGTCAAAGATGGAATATGTTTTGATAATTCGTCTCCTTTGTCTAACAACCACCAAGGACAAACCCATTCTATGTGATTGCCACTGTTAAATAGAATGCGGAAAGCAATGCGATCGCGCCCCGTATTTTTAGCAGCTTTTTCTGCTTCGTGGCAATGTTGCAAAACATCTCGCTGCGGTACTTGAGGACCCGCCCAAACAAAACCCACGCTTGCTGATATTTTCTTTGGTTGAGGTTGTTGCCAAAGCTGTGATTTAAAAGTATAAAACCATTGAAAACATTCTAGTGGGGATATTTGCCGACTTTCCTCATAAAGAACCCCTAAAAAATCATCACCTCCTGCATAAACCATTCGTCCTTTACCCGGTAAATAGTTTTGTTGATTGTCTTTTAAGTCTTGTCCCCATTCGCGCATTTCTAAACTGAAATCGCGGATTTCTTTTTCTTCTCGATCTCTACCTTGTTCTTCCAATTGTTGAAAATATTTACCAGCCCCATCGCCATCTCCCAAAAACCAGCCCGTCCAATACTTTTCCTCGTCTGAACCATCATCCTTAAGACGATTCAAATCTTTAAAAGAATCGGGTCTAAGTTCTTCAGCTATTTTCGCGATTCCGTCTGAGTTAATGTTGATTTCTAACTTCTTCAAACCAACTTGTATTCTCTCCACAATTGCTAGATGAGTAATCAGACGTTTCACCAATTCCGGGATGCTTAATTCTTCTCGCGGATCGATAAAAGAAGAGCCATATTCTTTGCTATGGGATTTTATCAAAAATTTCGGCAAACCAGCTTTTTCAATAAAAGATTCGCCTTGCTTTTGACTGAGTTTTTCATAAAATCTTCTAATTTCTGTTTTTTCAGCTTGATAGTTATAGTTAGATGGGTTGCCGATTCGTCCTAAATTAGGATAGGCGATCGCATCTGCACCAGAAAGGCTAGAACTTTCCCATTGCCAGTTAATGCCCGTCCAGTCCCGCTGGCATTTTACTTGATTCATTCGTTCCCTTACTTGCGTAATACTTTCTCCCGGTTCTCCCAAGGCCCAGAAAAATTCCCAAGCGTGCTTTTTCCATAAATCCCAATCTCTTTTCCAGTATTGATAATCCCATCCAGTAACTTCTTCTTCGATCCATTTTTGACAGCTATCTACTAAAATTCCCCAAGCTTTATAAAAAGCTTTTTGAATTAGCGTCTTATCTGTGTCACTGAAATTTCCTTTCAAAATAATTTGATTGGGCATTCCTTGAGTTACATTCGCCAGTGCGGGAGAAACGACTGAATCAGTTTGTAAAGTTAATGCTTTTTGACAAATTACCCAAGATAGGAAAGATAAAATATAAGAACTCCCGTACAAATCCCTAAGTTTGCGAGATTTTTCGATAAAACCTTGGACTGGGGAAAAGGTGACAATAACGTAGCGTTCTGAACTCATGTTAATATTTCTCCCTTATTAATTTAATCGCGATAAACAATCTCATTCATTTTGATTAAATCTAGATAGCTTCCAGTTTTTCCGTCGTAGTTAGTTAACTGAATGTTCCAGAAATGTTGCGCCGTCATCCCCACCGCGATCGCCAAACTTACGGGCATCGAATACACTAACTTAATCTCTGCATATTCTTGCTGGACTTGATTCAAAACCTTGAAGATTTCCCGACAGTATTGAGTCCAATCTTCTTCAGTGCCGATCGCATGACCCCTTTTGTTTTGTAAAATAATGATGTCTCCATAACTGGTGATGTTGGGGTCGTTGAGTTTGATTTTGTGCGCCGCTGCGTCGATCGCAATTGTTACTTTCGGCTGGCGCGGTTCGCTGCACTGGTAAGTAACGTCAAATTTTTCAAACTCCGGGGTATCTTCTTTTAAGCTGCGATCCTTGACCTCCATCACGCACTGATAACTGTTGTTATTCTGGGTTCTTTGAAATAGCTGCATTCCTTCTCTGGCTAACATCGATCCGATCGGAAATGCGACGCTAATCGGTCCGATATAGACTAAGTAGAAAATGGAATTTTGTGGCGTTTTGCGCTTGACTCTTTCCAAGTCGTGCTTGGTGATTTTTAAGAAGTCTTCGAGCCGATCGCGATCGAAAATGTCTCCTTCATATTTATACACTAGATCGCTTTCGGTAATGCTTAAATATTTATTGATATTTTCCCGATAATTGCGATACTGCGTCCGCGATTGAATTAGGTTAAATAAAGAATTGAGGGCGTCTAAAGAATCTGCTGGGTTAGCAATGTTGATGACTACCGGAATCGGTAGCGCATTTTCGGTGTAAATTTTGTATTTCTTGGCTTCGATCGCTATTCCTATCAAAAAAATAGCTGCCACTACGCTAAATATAATTGAATTGTAACTGGAGAACAATAAAGGAGCAATTCCAGCCACAAAACCGGCCAGCGCCGTCCAAGGGGTTTCGATCGCAGTTTCTCGGGGATTGTTAAGGGCGATGGCTGCTATCCCTTTGATGCTGCGGGCGATCGCAACTGGATACCGCAAACTCGATCGGACTAGGTTAGGCATTCTTATCGGGGTTCTTATTTGTTTGTCTGAATTTTGGCACGTATCTGGAAAGGGTGTTTTCCGCAAAAGGCAGTTTCTGGCAGTTTGCAGGCGCGATCGAGCCTGCGTTCTATTTCGGACGCCAAAAAGTTAAAGCCGGAAATTTTCCGCAAATGGCGTAAAACTGCAACCTGCCTGCTTTTTCACCCTGAAATTTATCGCGAACAGCAATGCCTTCTCGATCGCGATCGACTAAAATTGAACCTGCGTCGTGCAGTTGGTCTGCCACCGACTCTCGCAGTAGCGATTGACTGGATTTGCGGAAATGCCTCATTCCTTAGCCGTTTCGCCAATGCTGGCGGCGCTCGAATTTGTGTCTGGTTTGTGGAACTTGACAATGCTGACTACAAGTTAGTATATAGGTATTTCGCAAAATTTTCATGGCTTTACCTAAATTTTAGATTTCAGTTTCTCGATCGAATTTGCAAGTTCGATCGAGCGCGATCGAGTTAGTTCGCAGCATCGGAATGCAAGTTCTTGTTTGCCTGCGGGCTGAAGTCCGAACTGCGAACCGTTGGTTTTCTGCATTATAGATCGCACCTGGAAATCTCCTTTTCCATATATGTGAAATACTGGCTGAAACAGCCGATACAGGGAAGTGGCAATGATGAAGACTTATCAGATTTACTGGGAAAGAGATGTTCTCAAAGTAGTCTTTGTCGATCGAAATGCTGACGGGATGGCAATTACAGCCAATGGCGATGAAATCGTGCGGGATGCGGCTGCGCGCTTGCACCAGATGGAGGCTGCTGGGGAATTGAAGGGTGGCGATTTGCTGAAGATTGACGGGCGCATTTCCGTGCTGGTAAGTTATGTTATTGCCCATCACGTAGCGCACTTGTATCGGGCGATCGCAATTTCCGATACTAGACTGAATGCTTATGTTGTGGCTATCAGTAACGCTGCGGAGTATCCAGTTGGCAGCCGCATTGATGTTGCTACGGGCCAAGTGCAGCAATTTTCTGACAATCCCGGCGATTCTCCCTCTTTTTTAATTGATTGGGAAGATGGTGTTTTGAATGCCCGCATCAATAACGGCGTGCAAGTAGATGGCGATCGAATTGTACGGGATGCCGCAGCGCAATTAGCAAATTTAATCGATGCCGGACAATTGCCGGGAGGCAAACAAATATTAAAAATTAAGGGACGCGCTACTGTTTTAGCAAGTTTTGCGATCGCGAATCAAATTGCACATATTTACGGTGGCGTTGCAGTTTTCGATCCCAAACAGGGAGAGAAAGGACTCGATAAATATATCGTGACTGTCAGCCATACTAAGAGTCGTCAAGTCGGGGAAACTGTGGATATCGAGTGCGAACCGCAGCCTGCTGTTAAAGTGGTTTTGTGCGGACCTCCCAATACGGGAAAAACTGTATTGCAACAGGCTTTAAAAACAGCCGTATTGAAGCTCGAAAATGCTCCAAAAGATTTTTACGTAATTTCCGGTTGTCCCGATGGAGAGGGTGCTTGGTTTAGCGAAACTGCTCGAAACAATCCTGATTTAGCCGCCCAACTTAAAAAAGAATACAAAGCTAAATTTACGCTGAAATTCGCGCGAGACAAAGCACGAGATATCGCAGCAATTAATAATTCTCTGCTGCTGTTTGATGTGGGGGGGAAAATTCCAACTGAAGAGAATCGCATTATTATGTCTCAAGCAACTCATGCTGTAATGCTGGCAAAAACAGAGCAAGATGTTGCAGATTGGCAGGAGTTTTGCGAAAAGAAACTGGAAAAGCCGCTGCCTTTTATTGCGATCGTTTACAGCGAGTTGAAGGCGACGCAAGATACAATTGCTAGCGACTCTCCGGTATTGACGGGTACTGTTCACCGTTTGGCCAGAGATGAAGATGCTTCTAGCCGACCGATGGTGCAAGCTTTGGCTGAATTATTGGTGAATTTGGTTGGCGATCGAATTGAATGATATGCTCGATCGCAGGTGCGATAGACCGTTGTAAAACTCGCGATAATTCACCGCAATTAACTGCCAAAATTCCCGTGCCAAAATCCCCACGCTTACCCACAAGTCCGCCGGGGGTTCAAAACCCCCGTCTCATAGCAAAAGTCCTCTGGAAGAGGACTGAAATACGCATTTTTTCCGAATTCGATCGCCCAGATTCTCAGGTTTTTTCAGAGTGCCAAAATCCCCACGCTTACCCGCAAGCCCGCCGGGGGTTCAAAACCCCCGTCTCATAGCAAAAGTCCTCTGAAAGAGGACTGAAATACGCATTTTTTCCGAATTCGATCGCTCAAATTATCATGTTTTTTCAGTCGGTTTTTAACCGACTTTCGCTATGAGACGGGGAATCAATTCCCCGTCGGACTTATGCTATGAGAGGGGAATTGATTCTCCGTCAGACTGGAGGGCAAACCGATTTTCTAATAATCTTAATGTGTTATGTCAGAACAACAACCCGAACAACAATCAGAACAACAACCAGAACCAGCCTTCGACCTTAACAGCTTTGCCGCTTGGTATTTTCACAAAGACAGCCTTGCTGCTGCTACCAAACATACTGTTGAGATGCTGTTCAAAACTGCTAATTATTCTGATGATAATAATTATTGTCTTAATGAAGGAATTCGGATCGTGTCAACTAAGGACAATTTATATGTGGCAGGGAAGCAATTGTCAGACCTCACACCCTTTCAATCTCTGACTCATTTAATGCTGGTATACCTGCAAAACAATCAAATCTCCGAACTCTCACCATTGCGATTTTTAACTAATTCGATCGTCCTGAATTTAAACTCAAATCACATCTCAAACCTCGCGCCGCTGCAATCTCTGAACCGAATGATGACATTGCACTTGCGCGACAATCAAATATCAGATATCTCGCCGCTGCAATCTCTGACTAATTTAAGATATTTGGATTTGTGCCACAATCAAATATCAGATATCTTGCCGCTGCAATCTTTGACTAATTTAAACAAGCTGTTCCTGGAAAACAATCCGATTTCAGACCTCAGACCCCTCCTGTATCTGAATGGCTTGACTGATTTTAAAATTAGCTTTACACCGGAACACCAAGCTATTATCGAAAACTCCCGCCGCAAGTGGGAAACTTTGGCTAATTCTACCAAACCGATCGATCGCGCGCAAGCTACGGCTGCCATTAATGCTGCTTGCAAAAGCCTCGGTTTGGCAGCGCCAGAAATTGTGTTTTGCGATAGTTTGACAGCAGGGTTCGCGCAATTACACATGAGGAAACAGTCGCTGAAAAACATTCGCTGGTTCGATCGACTTGACAAGATGGTCAGAAATGTGCTGCGCCCGATAACTTTAATGACAGAATTGCAGCAGAAACTTGTAGGGTTAGTTGTCAGGTGGGAGGAACAGCTATTCCAAAAAGTGAGGGAAAATGTTTTGGATTCTTGGGGTTATTCGGGTTATTGGGATTATTCCAGGGCGATAGTTACTCGAAAATATTTGGTTGAGTCTTTGATTTTGCTGGATTTCTATGTTTTGAATTTGGGCGTTGCTTTGACACCGGAGTCGCTGCAA
This sequence comes from Microcoleus sp. CSU_2_2, assembly GCA_012035135.1. Classification (GTDB taxonomy): domain Bacteria; phylum Cyanobacteriota; class Cyanobacteriia; order Cyanobacteriales; family Microcoleaceae; genus Microcoleus. The sequence goes on along the minus strand of JAAUPI010000050.1, from coordinate 8,997 downwards.
CTCGTTCAAGCGTTGATGAGGCTTTTGGCGGAATGCGGCTGGCTTTTGGCTTTTGAAAATGTTTGCGTTGCGTGCGCGCGCCCTACTAAACTTTGTGTGGATGGCGAGTCGCGGCTGTATGCTGTTGGAGAAAGCGCGATCGAATTTGCTGATGGCTACAAACTCTATTCATAGGCTATTGTACTGCTTTTTGCAAGCCAATTTCAATGTTTTTGGGAAATCTCCGTTTCCAAGGTGCGATTAAATTGGCATCAAGTTTGTGAAACCTCCAGACACTCCCACTTTTCCCAGAAATCCTATGAAGTGCAGACTGCATTCTATATTAATTTTTTGTTCGCTTAACTTGCTAGCAGCTTGTCAAAGGAATTTACCCGCGCCGCTTCCAGCCTCTCATGCCGCGCAGCAGGTAGCAACAGTTGCTGCAACTTCCCCTCGCTGCCAATCTTTCAATTTTGGGGATAACCTGCAACCGCATCTCAATTCTAATTCGCTACAGTTAAATTTACCCGTCGCCCGCCTCAATAATTCCCTGCAAGGCCGCGCTGCGGTATTGTTACCCGTAAATGATGCTGCCATTCGTTTCTTTTGGGTGCGGCAAGATAGCCGGGGAAAATGGTCGCTTGCTGAAAAACAAACAGTATTGCAAGTTCAGTCGGGGCGTTTGGATGCTTCGCCGATGCACCGATTGTATTACAACGATCGCCAGCAAAAGGTCGTGTTATTCGTCACCTTACCTGCTGCTAATTGGCAAAAAGGTATTAGCATTCAACCTGTTTTAGAAGAAAGGGAATCTCGCTGGGGAAAACTCGAACCTTTTAATGCTCGATTGACTTCTCAAGGTTTTGCTCATCCTTTCCAGGGAATCGATCGAGGTTTGTCCGGCAATATTTTGCCCGATCGTTTGGCTGAAGTGATGAGTCAAATTGAACCCGGTTCTATTTACGTTCCTCGCATTTATGCTGGCAAACTTACCGTGCTTAAACCGAGTTTGGTCGATCGCAATCTCTGTCCTGTTCCTGGTTCTCGATAGGAAAAGGTGTTAGGTGTTAGGTATTAGGTGTTAGGTGTTAGGTGAAAAAGACTCAAGCTCAAATCTAAAATGTTAACTGTCAACTGTCATGAGAATTACTAGAAAACGTCCTTTGAGAAACGGTCGGCAGCGACAAACAGCAGGTGCGGATCGCGATCGAACATTAAATAACAATCGGATGCGCGCTAACAATCCTGCAACTTTAAACAACGATCGAAATGCTGGACAAGGATTCAGCGAACCGGCTTTAGCGCCGGAATGGGCGGAACTTAATGATGGTTTGACAATGAATGCTACTGAAAGGTTGAAAAAAAATCGAGGTGAAACAGCAGTTAATGCACCGGACTTGTTTAATTACGCGATCGTGGGTGTATTGGGGACATTTTATGTTGCTAGTTTGATTTCTACTTACATTTCTAGCAATTTGTTGCTGTATTTGCTCAGTGGAGGTGCGGGGATTGCTGTGCCGATGTTTGGGAGTCAAGTTCCGATAACTGAAGCTGTTGCTTTGATGGGTTCGGGTATTTTGGAAGGAACTTCTCTCAGCGATGCTTATTTAGACCATAAAAAACAGTTGAAGGGCAGCCGTCAGTGGATGTCTCGCGGGGGTCGTTTTTTAGCTTTTATCGCTCAAGGTTTGCTGTATTATATGGCGTTGGGGCAATTGCTATTTGCTACTGCGGATGTTAGCAGTTTGGGAACTCAGGGATTGAAGGGCGAGGAAAATTCTGCTGCTGCTGAATCGACTCTAGTTTTAGAACCGCCTACTGTTTTGCACGGTGCGTTTGTGGGTACGATTAGTTTTGCTTGGAGTTTTGGGGCTACTTACATCGGTTCTACGGCTTTGTTAGTAGCGATCGATCGCTTGCGCCGCGGGCGAGGTAATTAATTTACAAGGATTCAGGGTTTTGAGAAACCGGGTTTTTTTGAGAATGTTTGTCACAGCACGAACAACTCATGAAAAACCCGGTTTCTTTGGTTTGTGCGATCGCGCGCCGTGCTCAGAAACCGGGGGTTTTCGATAATACATGGTTGCAGCTAAGAAAGAAATTAAGGAGTTAGCCTCGACTGAAAATGCCTTCAATGTCCCGCGAACCATGCAGAATGCGAATTACATCTATTCCATTTTCAATTTCCCGATAGAACACCAAATAATTGTCGATCGGAAAACTCTGCAACCCAACTAACAGTTCCTCACGCTTTCTGCCCAATCCTGGATTGCGTGCCAAGGTTTGCAGTTTCGCCTCAACGCGATCTAAAAACTCGTCAGCCCGATCGAAACTATCATCAGCGATATAGTCCCAAATATCGAGCAAATCCAGTTCGGCGCGCGGGCGTTTAACAATAGTTGCCATTACTGAGGTTTCCCCCGCCGACGCTGCCGCGCTTTTGCTTTGATTGCTGGCAAATCCAAGGGAGTTGCTTCACCGCTGTCTAGCCCTAGCTGAATCTCTTGGCGCAATTCCTGCAAGCGAGTTTGCTGAAATTGTTCCCGTTCTCTCAGCAAGCGCAACCCTTCACGAATCACCTCGCTGGCAGAATAATACAGTCCGCTTGAGACTTTCTCTTGGACATACTGTTCTAACTCCGGTGTCAAAGACACATTCATGCTTGAGTCCTCCTGTAATTTGGGCTATTCCATTTTCGCCTTAATAACAGGGAATAGCAACGGTTGTTATCAATGTACTAAAAAAACTTGCTTTTGCGTGCCAGGAGTAGTCAGAAACAGGGGATTTTTCGATAATACTTCGATACAGCACGAAAAACTCGTGAAAAACCCGGTTTCTTTGGTTTGATGCGCCAGCCTTTTTCAGCAAAATAAAACCGCTTTTTAGGGCGGTTTTTTGTTGTAAATAACTCTATTTCATGGAGTTCGATCGAAACTTTAGATGACGCTTATTGTTTCCAACTAATCCGATTTAAACCCATCGGTAGGGGGGCAATTGAAGTACTAGAAAAAGACGAGGAGGTAAGGTTTCCAACTAATCCGATTTAAACCCATCGGTAGGGGGGACAAGTCCCGCACGACAAGGAGCCGGCCGAAGATGTTTCCAACTAATCCGATTTAAACCCATCGGTAGGGCGAATTACCGATTTTAACAACACTGAAAAAAAAAGTTTCCAACTAATCCGATTTAAACCCATCGGTAGGGTCCTCTTGCTCTTTGCTTTAGCCGGGCCCGTCATAGCGTTTCCAACTAATCCGATTTAAACCCATCGGTAGGGAGTTCGCCGCAGAGCCTTTACCCAGCAAGGATTCCAGCCCTCAAATCGACGCACCTCTAAAAACATAACACAGATCCGCTTGAAAACAGCCGGATCGCCCGCCTCAAACCCAGTCAGGGTAAAGCATCGACGCACCTCAACGAAAACAATAGGCTTTTGAAGATTCCGCGAGGTGCGTCGATGAGTGCACGCCAACTCCCCTAAAGCGTCAAACACCATATCCTGCAAGACTTTGACGGATTCAATCTCCAACAGTCCACATCGAAACCTCGTATCTCCACACCTCATCCCCGATTCACTCACCAAGCCCTCGGAGGTGCGTCGATGAATGCAGCCCGTACCGAACCAACCCATCATAAATCGCTCAAACCTAGATTACATAATACTTTGGGGGTGGTTCCGACTTGGGGCTGCCGATAGTTAACACCATCGACGCAGCTTCAGTCGGTATCCAGTAGAAACGAACATCATCTTCCTCTGGCTTCACCAGTTGTTTTACCTTCTGGTGGAGTTGGCGCATCTCATCCAAACTAATAAAACACTCAAAAACCGACCATTGAATTCTGCGCCCGTAGCCCTCCAGAAAATTAGACAGCCTCACCCGCCTTTTGTCATCAGGAATGTCATACATTACCACAACCATATTTTACGATCGCTGAGCTGGAGTTACTTGCAGCTAGACAGTTCTCAAAAAAGGCTGATACGGCACCCCATGTACCAAACTCCGCTTGTAGCGCCGCACTTGCAATTGAATCGCTTCTCGATAAGAAACCGGAGATTGGATGTCGGGATGAGAAATCTGTTCGTTCATCCGCCTTTCAAACTGCTCGATAAACGAACGCCGTGCCTCAGAACGTAAATAAATTCCTCCCGTACTGACAACCCTTTCAAAATCAGTCAACTTGAAAACAGAGTTATTGATTAATTTTACCACGAAACTATCAACAACCGGCGAGCGAAATTCCTCCATCAGGTCAAAAGCGAGATAAGGCTTTTTGTCTTCTCCATAGTGGAAATTCGCAAAATAAGGAGACAGCCCCTCAGCCACTATCAAACTCAGAACATTATTGAATAACAAAGTGTAGCCAAAACTCAATAAAGAATTGACCGGATCTGTAGGAGGTTGGCGGTTTCGCAGCGAAAACTAAAGTTAGGATTTACGATCGACTTGCCCAAAGCCGGAAAATATCGCGCCGCACTAATCCCTTCATAACCTCGCAAACTATCCAGATTATTTACAGTAACAAGAGTCTCAATATCCGAACTAATACCCGCGATCGCCCTTGCCACTTCCGGTACTTTGCGCTTGCGATTTAACCGCAACAACAACTGTTTGGAATTCAGCAACTTACCCCGGACAATAGCCCCAGATACTTGCAACTGAAATGCCGCGTCTTGACGCCTCTCAATTTGCAGCAATTCATTACTCAAATGACTGGCTTCCCAATTCCAAAGATGGCCTTTATAGTAACCCGACAAGCCCAAAAACATTACTACAATTTTTTCTTGCAAGCAAGCATGAATAGCCTGAGTCGAAACTTGAATATTGCCAAACACCAAAATGCGATCGACCTCGCGAATCGGAATTTCCTTTCTCGGTTCATCATCAACCCAAATTACAAACCGCAAATTTTCCTTATAAACGGCAGTTCCTTGCTCGATCAAATAAAGAGTTGCCATTTCTGGATTCCAAATATTTTTACAATCGGCGAGATCGCCCTCAAATTCAACATCTTCCAAGCAAACAGTTTCTGTAGCAGCAGATAGCGGCACTACCTCCGCTTTTTCTTTCCCTTGTGCGGGGGGCGCGAGCTTTTTTTTTACTAGCTCGATCCTTTTTCGCTCCCGACTTCACCGCAGTTTTCGGCGAATCCAAAGGGAAAATAGCACTCTCCAAAAAACCGTGACCCAAAAATCGAAACCCGCGATCGAAATTAGTAATTTGAGTTTTATCGGGATGCAGCGCCAACCCTAAATAATTGAGAATTCGTTCCACATCAGAACCAGCGCGAAGAATCTGCTCTTTAGTCCGCGCCAACACTACAAAATCATCAGCATAACGCACTAACTGAAGGTCAGAATTATCAAAAAACTTGTCGAACTCATCCAGATAAATGTTAGCCATCAGCGGCGAAATCACTGCGCCTTGAGGAATCCCTTTTTCACTTCTAATCACACCCTCTGGAGTCACCAACCCCACCGCAATCCAAGATTTAATCAAACAAAGAATCCCCGGATTGTCAACTTGCTTCCTAATTTCTCCGAGCAACCTGTAATGGTCAATATTATCAAAATACTGAGCGATATCCGCATCCAATACCCAACCGTAACCCAAATCCCGCCAGCGGGCCACTGCTTCCACAGCATTCAAATAAGATAGATTGGGGCGATAGGCAAAACTACAACTAGAAAACTGACTTTCCCAAACAGGACTGAGAACATTCAACAAAGCTTGCTGAACGATTCTATCTCGAACCGCCGGAATTTTTAACTCCCGCCAACTGCCCTCATTTTAGGAATTAAAACTTGCTTGCAGGGATGCGCTTGGTAAGTGCTGTCAGCAACAGAATCTCGCAGTTGAGAGAGATTAAAATTTAAATCTCGCTGAAAATCATCAAGAGTTTCACCATCAATGCCAGCACCGCCTTGATTGGCTGCTACCTTTTTCCAAGCTTGGCGAAAGTTCTCAAGGCTGAGAAAATCTGCAACAATGGATGTTGAGAAAGTTTGGTGAGTTCTGTGTAAATCGGAAACAGATTGACTTGACATAATTGCACTATTTTTTAGATTGTGTAGGGATTAGATCGGGCCGATCGAGTATTGCGAGCTCTAGATCCCCCCTAGCCCCCCTTAAGAAGGGGGGGACTGGAGAAGTCAAAGTCCCCCTTTTTAAGGGGGATTTAGGGGGATCGAAACTCAGGCAAAAACGAGAAATATTTCGCACTCAAAGTCTCCCTTTTTAAGGGGGATGCGAGGGGGAGCGAAGCGGTCGATCGCACTAACAGAAAAACATTATTCATGCGTCAGAAATGTTAAACTATAAATCGCACTCCTCCGAACCGCAAAAATAACAATCAGGAGTTGACAAATAACCAGTATTAGTCTTGTACCATTGAGATTCCGGGAATTGATAAATCCAATCCAAACCCTCTTCCACGTTCAAAAAACCGCTAACCATACCCTGAATCACTCCAACTGCCGTACTCGCACAAATGCTGTTCAACCAAAACACAGCCGGATCGTTAATACCTTCCAAATAACCTGCTTGCGATGCCAGATTTTCAATCTCAACAGGGGCGGATTCTAAAGCTGCTTTTTGCAAATTGATAATGTTGCCGCACATCAAACACCAACCGCCTCCGAGGGGAGGAACAGTGATGCGGCAGTACATCCTCGGCATTCCATCAGCTTGGATGTCAATGTGAGTGCCCAGACAAACAAGAGGGCGCATGTATTGCAAAGCTAATTCTTGAGCAATTTGTCTCGATCGATGGTTGTCGGTAGCTACAATTATTAAATCGGCAGCAGCTATTTCCTGTTGGGTAGTTTGGTTTTCGATCGCAGTCGGTATAGTTTTGACGCTGGAACCTGTCGGGTAAATCTTTTTAATTAATTGCTTGACATATTCCACCTTATGCCATCTATTATCTGCCATTTGCCGCGTCGCTCCCGGCATCCGATTGAGGTTAACAATTTCGACGCGATCCGGATCGACAAGCAGCCATTTCTTAACACCCAAACGCCCCAATTGTTCGGCAAAAACTGCCCCGATTCCCCCGCAACCAATTAACGCAACAGTGAGTTCGCCCAACTGCCGCTGAAACACTTCGCCAAAGACTTTTTGACGGGCAAACATCAAATCTGCGGGCTGTGCGCCGTGCTGTTTTTTAATTTCAAACCAAGAAGGATAGAAATTAACCGAGTCAAAATTACTGCCTCTTTTATTCCAAATTCGGAATTCCGATTTCTCCATCGACTCGTCAAACACGCCGGAAATTAACCGAGATTTGCGAGAAAAGTTAGAACTAAGAAATCGAGCGTATTCTGATTCGGCGCGATCGCCATTATTAATTCTCCTGACCTTTAACAATTTTAGGAACAGTCCAAACTTTCGAGCCTTCTTTGAGAGCATCAGTTTCTTTTAAAGGTTTTGTACCCCCAAATCCTTCTTCCATGACATCATCATTGCCAATTTCCGGCAATCTCGACCTCAATTCTTCAACCGTTGCACCGACTGGCAAATCGACTAATTTACCATTGATAATCGCTCTCATTTAACTCTCCTTTGTTGTTAGCAAAATTCAACTTATATATGTAGGTGCGCGCTGCGCGCCTTACCGCCATCTAAGGTTTGTAGTGCGGACTGAAGTCCGCTTTATGTTGCGGACTTCAGTCCGCACTAAGAACTATGCGATTGGCGGTCGATCGAGCGGACACGATCTAAGTTCCGGTTTAGTAAAGCAACGGCTGCTGGATGGTATTGGGACTTGTTTGATTCAGGTTGGCGGTATAAAACTACGCACCAACCAAAAACTGTAAAAACGGCAGTTCCAAGAGTTGCCAACAGCAATTTAAAGTACAGCCGTTCCATGCTTTGTACCGAGTATTTAAGCAGTTTTAACTGATTGATATACTCTTTGCGGTCTAGCTGTTCGGCAGCAATAATTTCAGTTCCCAAACATTCAACCTGTTGAGTTAAAGTTGCGAGTTGGGAATCGATTGTCTCAAACTTATCCGTTTCTCCCAGCAATTTGCCGTTGCTTGTTTGTTGGGAACGTGCTGCTTTGAATTTACTGAAGTCAACCATTACTTGGAACGCCAGCTAAGGAATGCTAGAAAATGGGATGCTAGAGAGTTCAGTCAATCAAACAAGCTGGCATTGCCAATGCGATAAAGATCTTGACTGTTATTTTGCGGTTCAAAGCTATCAAAGATTTCAATTAAATCTACTGTGCTGTTAGCAGCATTTTTGAGTTCGTTGCCCAGTGATTGTTCGACAGATGCAACTTCGACCCGTATTCCGCGCCTTCTGAGCTTTTCTGCGAGATAAGCAAAGTCAGAATCTCCGGTAACTAAAACAACAATATCCGGGCGCATTTCTAAAGCTAATTCAACGGCATCCATTGCCATGACGATATCAACATTGCTTTCGTATTCATCGCCTTTAGCTTTGCCTTCTCTAGTGACGACCAAAAAACCGTTCCTTTTACCCCAGTAGATAAATTTTTCTTTGTTTTTACGCTGTTCTGCGAATCTTTCTCTATCTGGAGGCAGCCCGACGTAGATTACCATTTCAATAATTTCTCTGCCTTCAGAAGGGTCTGCTAGATAGTCACGGATTTTCAGCCAATCTAGCTTTCGATTAAAGCTTTGAGCTGCGAGTACGGTGTTATCGCTATCTGCAAAAATTAGTACGCGGCGAGATAGTGCCATAAGTTGAGCGGGAGAAAGAACAAGAAATATTTACTTGTCCTCCATTACAATTCATACTTGGAAATAGAGGTTTCCTTTACCTGCAGTCATTGTCGGTGCTGCGCTTGTCCGCTGCCTGCGCGATCTGCGGGAAAGCGCGATCGTCCCCGAAATCCCTGCGGCACCCGCACACTTATCGAAACCCGCAGTTGCACGACTAGATGCCAGGATTGACAAGATTGTTCGATCGCGTTCTATCCTGCAATATAAGCGTTAATTCGGTTTTCGAGGTTGACTAGATCTTCGGGACAAAGTTGGCGAATTCTTTC
>JAAUPI010000320.1 GCA_012035135.1 Microcoleus sp. CSU_2_2 | reverse complement strand
CAGCGTTGTAAAGATTTTTAGATTGAAAGGCTAATCCATCGATCTGGGCGAAACGATGTTCTGTGGATTTAATGATGTGTCTCTCTGCTAGTTGCATTCAGACTCTCCATTTTTTAACGATTGCAATTATTCTCGCTTGTTCCCCCTTTTGACTATATGATACTACCCTTGCTTACTCTTGCTTACAAACTTAATAAAGTTTTATAATACTCGGACCAAAATTACCTGTGGGTAGGTTTGTCCTTGTTTTTAAAAGCGGTAGCACAAGTTCTTATTGTGGGATGACGACACTTTCTCATTTCTGGGCAATACTGGAGGCAAAGTAAGTTAGATCTTCGAGGAAACGCTGATGAGAAGATTATTGCGAATAACAGTCGCTCTATCGGCTGCCCTGACTCCACTGATGGCGGAAGCAGCTTTTAGTCGTCCCATGCCCAGAGCTGCCGATTTTCCCAGAGCATCAAACCCCCAAGTAAATGTGCCAGTTTGCTACATCGAAACTACAAGCGGCACAACTTTTGACTTAGTTAGCTTGTGTGGCAGCAACGTGCCTCCGGCAGCAGCTACTAATAACGAGACTCCGGCTGCGGGCAACCCCACCAATGCTCCCAACGCAGCCAATCCCGCAACTCCGAATCCGAATGCCGTCACTAGGGATGCTGCCGGCACGCCGATAACTACTCCTGCGGGTACTGCTACTCCAGGGAATCCTACCGTGGGCAGCCCCGGAACTTCACCAACTGGTACTCCGAACAATACCAATCCGGGAACTTCGCCAACTGGTACTCCCAACAATCTCAATCCGGGAACTTCGCCAACTGGTACTCCCAACAATCTCAATCCGGGAACTTCACCAACTAACAATCCGAACAACAACTTAACTCCTGGTAGCGGTACTGCTGGCGATGGCAGCGATGGTTTAGTTCCAAATCCCAATATCAATCTGCCGAGAGTGCCGCCAAGTTCTTTTGGCCCGGGAGGGGTTGCACCGACGAGGGATGCAATTAACGGCCCCGGCAACCAATAATTCAAGATTGGGGCAGAAACCGAGTTTCTTTGAAATGTTCTCGTTTTTCAGCAATAGTTCAACAGTAAAGAAACTCGGTTTATTCACAGCTTTTGGCTGAGTTAATTTATTGAAAGGATAAACTTCCGAAATTGCGAACCAGCCCTAGCGGTGGAAATACAAAAAATAAGTTAAGCTAAAACATTGAAGTGGCGATCGCACTGGAGGAGGACATAGAGTGTCAAACTTAGTTCAACGCTTAAAAATCACCGCTCATCCGCAACTGGAAAAATCCCTGGGCTATCGAGGAGAGAGCCTCTGGGTAGCTTGGCGGTGGGAACCGGAAATCGACCAACTGATTTACAGCGACGGCAAAACAGTCGGAACTGGCAATCCGATGGCTTGGCTGGTGTTCTTGCAGCACGATTTAGTTTATCCTGCGATCCAAGACTACAATCTCGGTGAGGACGATCGCCACTGGCTGCTTTTAGATAGAAAAACTAGAAATCTCTACGTTGGTGAAGGAAGTGCTGTTCAAAGTCTGCTCGAACAGCCGGAAAGTTTGGTTTTACTTGCCTGTCTTGACGGCAACAGCAATGCCGATCGATCCACTGATGAAACTTTACGGCAAAAGCTATCTAAAGTAACAGGAACAGACGCTTTTCGTCGCCCTATCGATCTGATTCCCCTCAGCATTGCAGTAACTTTGATAGGTGCTTTGGGAGTTGGCACTGGATTGTGGATCGGGCCTGCGGTGCAGCAGAAACTCGCTCAAAAAACAGCTTTTATTTCCCCAATTAGTCCTGTTGCTAGTTGCGGAATTGGCGGTTCGGATGATTTTTCAGCTTATGTTGCTTCGTCCAGCGGAAATAAAGAGCTTCATTTAATAGGTGTTTACGAAGCTAATTCCGAACACGGCAACGGACAGAGAGAAAAAGGTGCGATCGAAGTTAAAGTAGAACGCCAAAATAAGCCGATCGTTCTCGCACTTTCAGCCTACGAACCAATTAACTGGAACGTGACTGTAGAACCCGGAGCCGTTATCGAAAAAATTGTGGTTAATGGATACCACAACCAAACAGTTTCAGGCGTTTCTGGAATTCCGATCGAAGAACGCAGCTACGAAGAAACCGGAGACTATCTGGGCAACTTTATCTACAAGTGGGGTTCGACTACTGAAAGTACCAATACTCCCTCACTCGTGACTAAATTGGAACAGATCGAACACACCAATTTGACTTCTTTTCAAGGATGTTACCGAGGTACGAGTTTTACGATTAAGTAACACAGATGTAGTTACCTATTTTGCCGAGAATCATCATCGGTAATCGGTAATCGGTAATCGGTAATCGGTAATACGTCCCGAATCGAGATCCAATTACCGATTACCCGGTAGCCAAATATACATTTACCCCCAAGTATCCAGAAGAGCCAACTATTTGAAGCTGGGTAACTCAATTTCAGCGAGCGATCGCCTTTTTTTGGCAGTCATCCCCACACTAGCAATCGACGACAGCCACTCGGGTTCTTGGGTCGATCGAGATTCGGCTGTACTCCCGCGCACTTCTTGAATACCCAAGGTTTCCAATGAATTCAAGATTTGAGAAGCCCGTGCTAATTCTGGGATTTCTAACGTCGCAGCACTTTCGGACTCAGACTGAGCAATTGGCAATTGAGGCTCCGCACCCTTGCGGGCTGAGTCTGTTCCTGGTTTGAGATGCCAGTAGGTTTCGAGTTCTTGTAAGTGAATGCCGGACGCTTCGGCTAAGGTGTTGAGTTCCTGAGTTGCCTCGGATTCTAGGCTTTTTGGGTCTTCAGAAGCCGCTGCTTCTGAATGCTGTTGGGAACGATCGGACCAAGCTTGGACGGGGGAAGGGTTGAGGGTTGGTTGCAGCGGGACGCTTTGGCTTTTGACAACAGCGAGTAAGGATTCTAATTGCGCGCTGGCTACATCGTCTGCACTCTCAGATGCCTCCATGCTGGCGATCGAATTTATGTGTGGCATTTCCAGACTTCTTTCCAAGGCTGCTTTAAATTGCAGGGTGTGGCGCTGCTGGCGGTGCAAGCGCGATCGTAGTTCCCTGCAAACAGTTTCTGTGGCTACTAGCTGGTGAAGCTGTTCGTTGTAGCGCTGCTGAGTCGAGGCACATTCTCGCTCAACTGCCGCTAGTCTGGTTTGACTAGTTGCTAACTGGCTGGTTAAGCTTTCAACTGAAATTTCTTGACTTTGGAGGGTTTGATGGGAAACTTCGATTTTGGCAAACAAGCGGGTCAATTGTTCTTGAGTGTCTTGAAGTTGGACATTCCGCTGTTCTACCAAAGTTTCTCGGGCCTGCAAGTTCTTTTGCGACTCTTCAAGGGCTGTTTCTAGCTGGGCGATGCGCTGTAAGAGATCGCGGTTGCATTCGTGCAGTGCTTGCATCAGAGTAACTGGTGTCAATCCTTTGCCCTTAGACTGTTCGGCAGAGGCTAACAGATTTTTGAGATGATCTGAAATCGGAGGTGTGTCGCCTGAAGGAGGCCGTGTCTGAGATTGCGAATTTTTAGCTTCACGGTTTGTGGGAATTGCATCTACGCCGATCGCGTTGGGAAAATTTACTGTTTGCCAGTCTTCCTCTGGCTGTTGGGTCAGGAGTACGGGAGTGTCTGTCGGATGGGGGTCGATCGGCTCAGATCCCCCGTTAGCAGCAAAATTTGGCTGCAATGATTCGATATCGGATCGTACAGCAGGGTGCGGTTGGTGCTGATTGGCTCGAAGATCAGCTTCTGGCATGGCTTTTTATCCCAATAGTCACAGAGTCTCACATACAGTCTATCCTTTTGACTAACTCCCCGGCATAAATGCACGGGGATTCTTTGAATGAGAATTAGTTTTGGTTGCCCAAAGTCTAATCCTTTTCGCGGTGGTCAAACACCGCCTACCGATTCTGCTTAAGTCTATGCCTAAGTTCATCGCTACTTTTCGTAAAATATTTGCAGCAGCTTGGATGTCTGCATTTACCAAACTGCCGTTTTTTGTACGATATAAACCGCGTTTAATTCTCCTACCAGATGCTGCCCACCCGTCTGGTTTTTTACCGTGTTCGGGTAGGGAATCTCCATCCAAATAAGAGGCACAAGAAGTGTTGGCTTCTTCGGTTTCAACGTAGCGTATGCCGTAAACTTCACACAGTTGTTTAATCCGCTCTTTGAGCTTGGCTAATGGCATTTGAACAAATTGCTGGTTTGATTTGCGTCCATATTGGAACCATTTTTTATACCTTGATTCCAACCGACGACTATCGTACCAATCCCGCGAGCTAAACAATGGTTAATCGCAATTCTCGCAGCTTTGTTTGCCATGTCTCGCATTTGGTGATTGCGTTTGCGAGTGAGTCGATCCAAGAAACTATCCCAATAAGCTTGGGGCTTACCTTTTTTGCGAGCGGCGACTCGTTTGTTATAGAGTTGATTCATGGATTTAGCCTGCCGGGAATCAACGAGAAATGAGTCACCGTTAGTATCGACACCAGCCATTAAATTTGCGGATGTACCCAGGTCGATCGACAATGCTTTATTGACATCTAATTTCA
>JAAUPI010000049.1 GCA_012035135.1 Microcoleus sp. CSU_2_2 | reverse complement strand
TTGATTGTGAAAAAAGAGAGAACGCAGGAGATTAAGCAGGTAATCAAGGTATTGGGAGAAGATGAGAAATTGAAAGATTTATTGTAAAGCTAACACAACACTCAAACACTGGTTCGTAGTCAGGACTTTAGTCCTCTCTTTTCCTATTCTAGAACAATGACTAAAGTCCTGAGTGCGAACTTCTTTATTCTCTGTATTTTATGCCTACGCCTCAATCTCTATAATTTTTCTACCGATCCATTCGGCAATTCCTGGGACAACGGCATGGCTCTCTCGGATGTTTGGTGCAAAATGTAGCAATAGATACTAAATTTTTGAATTATGAAAGCTGAAATCCTTGACTTTCCAAATTATAAGTATTAGTTATCACCATAACTACGAGAGAGCCCTATTATCGATCGCCTGCAACTATTATCGATCGACTGCAACAGAATTCGATCGCCCGCAACTATTATCGATCGCCCGTCACAGAAACAGCCTTTTCATCTTCTGTAAAGTAGAACACTACCCTCTCATCGTAATCTAAACTAAAACTCCAAAATTCCTTAAGCTTGCCCGATAGCTTATGCGTTTTTAAACTCGGATCGTAAGGATTTAAAGTAAACAGTTCCAATTTTTGCCAAAACTTTTCCTCTAAATCTGTGTTGCCTTTAATCCGCTTTTTAAAGGCACGTTTGAAAGACGAACTAAAACTAACTTCCACGCTCATTCCTCTATTAGTTGTCTCAGTTCATTAATATTAGAGGAAAACTTCAATTCACCTTTTTGCTGTTCTACCTGCGCTAACTTGAAGTTCTCATATATCCGATCGCGCCGTTCTTCGCGGATGTATTGGTTCAGCAACAGTTGAATTTCTTGCTTTTCATCCGTAGAAAGACCTTTGATTACTTCGACTACATCATTAAACGTCATCATTTACCAAGCCTCACGGTACTGACCTACTTTTAATCATGCCATAGCAACGCCCCAAGGTTTAGTAATTCACCCTGAATTCGGGTTCAATATCCCCTTTCTCGACTTCTAGACTGGGAAAAACACCCCATCCTTATCTTCTACGAAAGCCCCGCATCCGCCACAGCCCAAGCTTTGAGCTCTACTTTCCTCGAAGCCCTCACCCGCTTCGACGGTACAATCTGTCTCATCGCCGATACGCCTCACCCACCCCTGCAAACCTTCTCGCCCCATGACTCCGATTTAGTTCAGGCTGTCGTAAATTGGCTTAAAAGAATTCATTTTGAGTCTTAAAGAAACCGGGTTTTTCGCAGATTCTACGAGGCGCAGCGAATAATTCAAGGGAAAAACCCGGTTTCTGGCCCCGCGACAAGCAAAGAAACCGGGTTTTTCGCAGTATCTACGAGGTGTGGCGAAGTATTGTCGCAAAAACCCGGTTTCTGGCCACCCGCGATTTGAGATAAAATACAGACAAGCCCTCAACATAACGAACAATGACTCTAGCTAACTACCAACTTTCCCTAAACTTTGAACAAATTTTAGCCCTTGTCAAACAACTGCCCTATCCCGAAAAATTGCAGTTAAGCCAAGAACTCGAAAAAGAAGTATTAAACAGTAAATTAACAGCTCTTTTGGAGTCATTTAGAACCGATGAACTTTCTTTAGAAACGATCGCCCAAGAAGTAGAAGCAGTCCGCAGCGAAATTCATGCCAGAAAAACCAATCGTTAAAGTAATTATAGACACGAATCTTTGGATTAGCTTCTTGATTGGCAAAAAACTAGCTAGCCTCAAAGAATTGATAGTCGATCGAGCTATCCAAGTTGTCTTGTGCGAACAACTTATCGAAGAAATCAATGGGGACAAAAATTTTAACTTACAAAGATTTTTTAGACCAAATCAATTAATTCGACAACCCCACATCCCCCGTCGATCGAGCTTTGAGCCCTACTTTCCTCGAAGCCCTCACCCGCTTCGACGGTACAATCTGTCCGATCGCAGACACGCCTCACCCACTCCTGCAAACCTTCTCCCCCCACGACTCCGATTTAGTTCAGACTGTTGTAAACTGGCTCAAAAGAGTTCATTTAGAGTCCTGAGTTATAACAGTTTCAGAAAACCCCTTTTTACAGCGCAAAGTTTTAAAATATTAGGAGTAGAACTCGATTGAACTTTGAGATTTTAGGAGAAATTCGCGACATTGAAACCATTGCCATTGGTAACTCAATTCGAGAATTGAAACGACTGCAAAAAACCTAAGGTTCTGCACGCTGGCGCAAGCTGAAAGAACTCATACCAATTTTTTATGAGGCTGC
Organism: Microcoleus sp. CSU_2_2; assembly: GCA_012035135.1. GTDB lineage: Bacteria > Cyanobacteriota > Cyanobacteriia > Cyanobacteriales > Microcoleaceae > Microcoleus. The sequence continues at coordinate 25,692 of JAAUPI010000049.1, read as the reverse complement.
ATAGAATTCGATCCCCCCTAGCCAGGGTGGGCACTCTTGGCACCACCCCTACAGAAGGGGGGGACAAGAGTCTTCTAAAAGTCCCCCTTGTTAAGGGGGATTTAGGGGGATCGAGATCTGTGCAACTTCACATTAAATTGGTATCACCACCATTCAACTTGAAGATGGGACAATATGCGAGGCAGAAATTCACTGGTACGAAGCGCATGGAATCGGCAAAAAAGAAATTAAGCATTGAAACCGGAATAAAAGTCGAAACAATCAATAATCGCCCTCTGTTCAAATTTACCGATCGACTGCAACTCCATCTAGAAACCCTGCTGGAAAAAAATAAAGTCAATGACCTCACGGCTGAAGAACAAGACGAACTCAACGCCATCAACGAACTCGATCGGCTTTTTACTTACCTAAACTCCCTCCTCCTCGCTCAAAAATGACCATTACCGAAACAACCAAGCAATATGTCAGACAACGCGCTAAATACCTTTGCGAATATTGTCATTCTCCAGAGGAAATCAGCACATCTCGTTTTACCATCGACCATATTAAACCCCGTTCTTTAGATGGCACCGATGATGTGAATAATTTGGCGCTTGCTTGTAGCCGTTGCAATCAACGCCGTTATAATTTTACAGTCGGTAGCGATCTAGAAACTCAAGCAGAAGTAGCTCTATTTAATCCTCGAAGTCAGCAATGGCAAGAGCATTTTATTTGGAGTGAGGACGGTACAAAATTCTTGGAATTACAGCAATCGGTCGCGCTACTTGCGATCGCCTTGACATAAACGACGAACGCTATCAAGGAGTGCGATCGATTCAGGAAGCACGCGGTTTATGGATTAAAGCAGGTTGTCATCCACCACCAGACGATCCTAGAGAAATGCCATAAACTATAAACTATCGTAAATTGGCTGAAACGAGTTCATTTTGAGTCTTAAAGAAACCGGGTTTTTCGCAGTTTCTACGAGGCGCAGCGAATAATTCAATGGAAAAACCCGGTTTCTGGCCCTGCGAGAAGCAAAGAAACCGGGTTTTTCGCAGATTTTACCAGGTGCGGCGAGTATGCTCAAAAAAACCCGGTTTCTGGGCCCCCCGCAATTTTAGAGGCATAAAGCCATCCTCAATTTAATTTAATATCAATAACGTTCGTGAATTGATTTACATTCCCAAAAAAATCCATGCCCAACCGTCAAAACTTGTTCTGTTGGCATGAACAATTCCCAATAGGGAAGTCCAGAATCATCTTGGGAATCTGGCTGTAAAATTAGTTGGCGATCGCCCTCAAAAACTAGAGTGAGACTAATATTATCAGCATCGATCGCAAAATCAATCAATTCTTTATTTTCCAATTGCTGCAAAACTTTTTTGACAGCATCTATTTCTACCTCATCTATTTCTGCATCTATATCTACTGGCAAGGAAGAAGTTAAGATGCGATCGCCTTGCTGGAAAACCCAAGGTGTTGCCCTTGTGCCAAATTGCCAACTACCTTTGCATAGATGTGCTAATTTTGGGTGAGTATAGGCAGACATCTCACCGAAATCTAGCCGTAATTCATCCCCATAACTAAATATAACCTGATGACAAATTTCTCCGATAATCGGTTTAGTAATGACTGAAATAATTTGCTCGATATTTGGCTTCCGATCGAAGTCAGATCCCCCTAAATCCCCCTTAAGAAGGGGGACTTTCACCCCCCCTTTCCCCCCCTTCTGTAGGGGTGGTGCCCCCGTGCCCACCCTGGCTAGGGGGGATCTGATCTTAATTGACAAACATCGGAACCGATGGATGGTTAAATTGTCAAGGTGTTTCATAATTATAACTTACGCATTTCAATGTAATTCTGAGATGCTTCGCTTCGCTCAGCATGACGCGTAAGCTTTACCTAAGTCATGAGATGCTTATGACTTAGGTACGTAAGTCGATCGCACTTGCAACTCCTTCAACTGTTTGTCATCCACACTAGACGGCGCATTTGTCAACAAACAGCCCGCTTGCTGCGTCTTCGGAAAAGCCATGACATCCCGAATCGATTCCTCGCCAGCTAACAACATTACCAACCGATCCAAACCGTAGGCAATTCCGCCGTGGGGAGGGGTTCCATACTCAAACGCATCCAACAAAAAGCCGAACTTATTGTAAGCTTCTTCAGTGGATAAGCCGATCGCCTCAAACACCTTTTCCTGAACTTCCCGCTGATAAATTCGCAGAGAACCGCCACCGACTTCTGTACCGTTCAATACCAAATCGTAAGCTTGAGCTCTGGCTGTTTTCAAATCACCAATATCATCGGGATGCGGTGCTGTAAACGGGTGGTGCAATGCTTCCAAACGCTTCTCGTCGGCATTCCATTCAAACATCGGGAAATCTGTCACCCATAACAGATTCATCTTGTCTTTGTCTATTAATCCCAAGTCGTTACCGACGAACAAACGCAATCTATCCAAAATCTTATTGACGGTTGGCGCGTCGGCTGCTGCAAATAATAACAAATGACCGGGTTGCGCGCCAGTGCGATCGAGCAATTCCTGTTTTTGTGCTTCCGTCAAATTATCCTTAATCGCGCCGATCGTATCAATTTCGCCATTTTCCCGCACGCGAATGAAAGCCAATCCCTTCGCACCGGCTTCGGTGGCTTCTTTAAACAAATCGCCTTTTTTAATTCGCTCGTTAGAAAAAGCCTCATTCCCGCTGGGAATCGGCAAAACTTTCACGATTCCGCCCGCAGCAACCGCGCCGGAAAACACTTTAAATCCCGAATCTTTCATCAAATCGGAAACATCGACTAATTCTAAACCGAAGCGAGTATCCGGTTTGTCGCTACCGTAGCGATACATCGCTTCTGCGTAAGTCAAGCGCGGGAAAGGACAAGGCAATTCAACGCCTTTCACTGTTTGGAAAATGTGGCAGACTAAACCTTCGTTTAATTTGATGACTTCTTCCACAGACATGAAACTCATTTCCATGTCCAATTGCGTAAATTCCGGCTGTCTGTCGGCACGCAAATCTTCATCGCGGAAGCAGCGGGCAATCTGATAATATCGATCAAAACCAGACACCATTAACAATTGTTTGAATAACTGCGGCGACTGCGGCAAAGCATACCATGCACCGGGATTGACGCGGCTGGGAACTAAATAATCTCTCGCACCTTCGGGAGTTGCGCGAGTTAAAATCGGTGTTTCAATTTCCATGAAACCTTCAGCATCTTCGAGGTGGCGACGCATCGCTTTGACAACTTGGTGGCGAAGCTGCAAATTGCGACTCATACGATCGCGCCGCAAGTCCAAATAGCGATATTTCAGCCGCAAATCTTCCCGCACGCTTTCAGTTTCCGCCGTCGAAACCTGAAACGGTAACTGTTTGCGAACCGCATTCAACAATTCAATTTCGTCAGCATAAATTTCTACCTCACCCGTAGCTAATTTCGGGTTGAGGGAATCGGCGGGGCGGCTAGTGACTCGCCCGATAATTTTCACCACGTATTCGTTACGCAAAGCATCCGCCGCTGGATAAGAATCCGGCGTGCGTTGCGGATCGCTGACAATTTGCACTAGCCCCGATCGATCGCGCAAATCCAGAAAAATCACCCCGCCATGATCGCGGCGGCGATCCACCCATCCGTAGAGGGTAACAGTTTCTGTAATGTGTTCGCTTCGCAGTTCGCCGCAGTAGTAAGTTCTCATGGTTGGGAGTTGTGGACTAAAAATCAAGCTTTTTAATTATGCCGTATGACGGAAACTATTGCTGAATGCAAATGAGTCACATCTCAATTTTACAGTCTATTCCGATCGAATTATTGTGGGGTGGGCGTCCCGCCCGCCCCAAAAATACAAAGTTTTATGAATTATCGCGATCGGACTTGTCAAAAAACTTTGTTAGCGCACTCCATGCAGACTTAGACGCATCCTTCAAGCGAGTGCCGATCGACTCAATTTCCCCCACAACAACGTGCCAATTCTTTTCAGCTTCCTTGTGAATTTGATCGACAGCTTGTTCGATGCGATCGCGTTCGATCGATTTATTTTGTTCCACTGCTTCTCGCGCTTGGCGAACCGCTTTCAAATAAGCCTCGCGACTGACTTCGCCGGCATCTTGCATCTGTGATTGCGCGCGAGTTTTAATCGCATCAACCACCAGCCAATTTTTCTCAGCTTCTTTTTGAATCAGCCCCACCGCGGACTCCATTCTTTCTTTGGCGATCGTCTTATTTTGTGCTAGGGCTAACTTCGCCTTATTCACAGCGTTCAAATAAGCTTCGCGGGTGAGATCGTTGGCTGCTTGCACCTCTGCGGTGGCGCGTTTTTTAATCGCTTCAAACAAAGCCGCAGTTTCTGAGATCGCCTCTTCCGTAGCGTTCGGCATTTCTTTTTTGACGATCGCAGTCGTTTCGGGAGTTACGTCTATAATTGTTTCCGGCGTCATCTCTGGATCTGTCATTTTAATCATCTCCTGATTTGCAAACATTTTGAAAACATTCCACACATTCGACAGTCCGCCCATGCAGATTTTATATGTGTATCTCCAGAATCAATTTTGGCGGTAACTTTCTATGTGTAGCGCCAGAATCTATTCTAGCATTTAATAAGACTTCGACAATTATTGTTCCAACTTCATCAAATTTTCAATCCGTGATTCTGTGCTGGGATGAGTAGAAAACAGACTTCTAAACCAATCACCAGCAGAGGAATTCACAATCAATAACGGTGCAAAAGCCGGATTACCATCGATCGGCATTTGTCGCGCACCGCTTTCCAAACGCTGCAAGGCTCTGGCTAAAGCCCTTGGATTGCCCGTTAACCGCGCAGCACCAGCATCCGCCGAAAACTCTCGCGTGCGCGAAATAGCTAGCTGGATGACCGAAGCAGCCACCGGTGCAAGGATAATCGTCAGCAGCAAACCCAAAGGATTCGGGCTATGGCGATCGTCTCTACCGCCACCAAACCACATACTGTAACTCGCCATTTGCGCCAACAATGAAATCGCCCCCGCCACCGTTGCAGCCACCGCTTGTGTCAGCGTATCGCGGTTCTTGATGTGGGTGAGTTCATGGGCGATTACCCCTTCGAGTTCCTCCTGTGACAGTATATTCATAATGCCTTCCGTCACCGCAACCGCGGCGTGTTCGGGATCGCGCCCTGTAGCAAAAGCATTAGCAGCCGGAGTGGGGATAATATAAACTCCGGGCATGGGTAAATTAGCGCGTTGGGAAAGTCTTTCCACCATTGCATAAAGTGCCGGTGCTTGGTTCTCACTAACCGGTTGAGCCGCATAAGCAGCCAAAGCGATGCGATCGGAATAATACCAAGAACCCAGATTCATGATGGTGGCCAAACCAATGCCGATAATTGCACCTCCCGTACCGCCGATTACCCAATAGCTAACGGTAATTAACAGAGCACTTAATAAGCCTAACAAAGCAGCAGTTTTAATTTGATTCATTTGGGGATTCTCCCTAAAAGCAATAATTTAATTAATTATCAAGTCTTATTTACATTGTATCTATTAAATTTTAGCTCATGTGTAGAAGACCGCCAACTTACAGGTACGGTTTAGCGTACATTTTATTTTAAGTGCGAATAGCCATAGCGATCGCTATTTTTAGCATACAATACTTTCCATCTGTTCGCTAAATAAAAAATCAATCTAAAATTTCAAGTGTAAAATTTGAAATAGATTTATGATACAAGATCCCAACTTCCGAATTCCGATCGCCATTAGTTTAGGGGCGGTGGCAGGCGCATTGAGTCGATATTATATCACTTTGTGGTTTGCCAGCCGTTTGGGCACGGCTTTTCCCTACGCAACTTTTTTCATAAACCTCACCGGTTGCTTGGGAATGGGATTTTTGATTACCCTAGCATCGGAAGGAGTGGTGAGTATTCCTCTAGAAGTTCGGTTAATGCTAACAACTGGCTTTTTGGGAGCTTATACTACTTTTTCAACTTATGGTTTAGAGACAAATGTCTTGTGGCGCGATCGCTCTTACAGCGTTGCCTTTTTTTACTGGACGGGCAGCGCCATACTAGGAGTAATTGCTGTTCAGTTAGGTGTCATTATAGCGCGATCGGGTAAATAGATATACCAGTTGAGAGTTGACAGTTAAATGTATTTGATCTCGTGTCACGGTAAGGTGCGCAATGGGTACCCTACTTTTGGACTTGCCCGCGCCAGTTTTTTCACTGCAACCAGTGGTGTCAATACGCTCTAGACTGGATTCAGGAACGCGCGCAGCAAAGATTTAGGAGGGTCGTCAGTGACTGAAAACAATTATTTATCCTCTTCGTTACCTACCTACGCGCGAAAAGAACTGCGAGAATTAGTTCGATCGCAGTTAAAAGCTCTACTGGAACAAGGAGACTTTAAAGGAGCAAAAGCGATTTTGCAGCCGGTGCAGGAAGCCGATATCGCTGAAGCGATCGAAGGGCTACCAGAAACCATGCAGGTAATAGCTTTTCGCTTGCTAGCCAAAGACGAAGCAATCGCAGTTTACGAATATCTAGACTCTAGCGTTCAGCAGTCCCTGTGCGAAAAATTTAAACGCCAAGAAGTCCTTGACATTGTAGACAAAATGTCGCCGGACGATCGAGCTAAACTATTTGATGAACTACCGGCAATATTAGTCCGTCGCTTGTTAGGTCAATTGAGCCCGACGGAACGAGAAGCTACGGCCCAACTCTTGGGTTACGAAGCCAGTACCGCCGGCCGGATCATGACCCCAGAATACATATCTCTCAAAGAAAGCTTTACTGTCGCTCAAGCTTTAGACCGAATTCGCTCTTTGGCTAAAACTACCGAAACTATTTATTCTCTTTACGTCACTGACGCCGCCCGCAGCTTGACCGGCATTTTATCCTTGAGGGATTTAGTCACATCCCCCCTGGATAAAACTGTCGGTGAAATTATGACCCGCGATGTCGTTTCAGTTCAAACTGGAACTGACCAAGAAGAAGTGGCTAGGCTGATCCAGCGTTACGATTTTTTAGCGGTGCCGGTAGTAGACCGCGAACAGCGTCTCGTCGGTATCATTACAGTTGACGATGCGATCGACATTTTAGAGAGAGAAGCGGCTAAAGATATTTATACCTTGGGTGGCGTCCAGTCCGGCGGTGACAATTATTTTCAGACTAATTTAATCACCGTTGCTCGCAAAAGGGTGGTGTGGCTGTTTGTGTTGCTCTTAACTAATACTGTCACAGGATCGATTATTAGAGCTCAAGAAGATCTTTTGCACCAAGTGGTAGCTTTAGCAGCCTTTATTCCGCTGCTGACGGGCACCGGAGGGAATGTCGGAGCTCAGTCCTCAACAGTTGTAATTCGCGGTTTGAACACCGACGAACTTCGAGCAATGGGGCCTCTTCAAATAATTATTCGCGAGGGGATGGCGGGAGCGCTGTTAGGATCTATATTGGGGACAGTAGCAACTGCCTGGGCTTACACTTTGCAAGGGAATTTAGCAGTGGCGATCGCAGTGGGGGTGAGTTTGTTGTCGATCGCAATTTTAGCTTCTGTGGCCGGTTCTGCTCTGCCGTTTTTATTTCGTTCTTTAGGTTTAGACCCGGCGTTAATGTCTGCTCCTTTTATTACTACCGCAGTTGATGTCCTCGGCGTCTTGATTTATTTCACTCTAGCTCGACTAATTTTGCAAATTTAACATATTCAAATCTAAAATCTAAAATCTAAAATCTAAAATTGTTCCAATTCCCCATTCCCCATTTCCCCTTAACATATGTCCTCATCCAATTCCAAAACCAAAATCCAAAATTCCACATCAAGCAATTTATTAGATACAGTTGAATTGGTTTTTCTTGCTGCTTCTGCTTTTGGATTGGCTGCTAGTTTGGTTTGGCAGCAGAGTGTCTATGCCCAAGTGCCTGTAGTCATTGCGCTGCTGTTGAATTTTGTTAACCGCCAAAAGTTGCAGCGGCAAGTTAGGGCAAGTACGGCCTCAACGTTCGATCGGGTAAATCAACAAGCGGCCACCACCGATCGGGCGATCGAACAGTTACAACTTGCCGTAAATTCTTTAGATGGGGCTCTTGCCCAAACATCTCGCGAAAATCTCAATTCTCAGCCGGGAGAGAACGTACATTCTCTGATTTCAGCAGTTGAAAATCTGCGTCAGCGGCTAATAATTTTAGAAAAAACTATTAAAATGATTCAAAGCGAAATCGAGATGACCAGCCGTCAATTCAAGCAGCGGCCGGAGTTGCAACAAGTCGAAACTTTGACAACAATCATGCTTGATTTGCAGCAGTTTATCAACGAACTGCCACAGTGGGGGAATTTGCAGCAGCGGCAGCTAACAGAACTTCAGCAACAAGTAGAAAATGCTTTGGGGCAGCTATCTCAAGAAATTGCTACAATTCCTAACCGCGTGCAGGAAGCCGTCGGCGATCGCAATTTTTTGCCAGAAAGTGCTGAGGTAAAAAATAATGCTACTCTATCTAAAACCCAAAATGAGAAAATTCGCCAGAAGTATCCCAGAGCTTATGTCAAGTGGAGTCGGGACGAAGATGAGAATTTGAAGAATGATTATGCTAGCGGTCAAAAAATTGGCGAATTAGCAAATAAATTTCAGAGACAGCCGGCGGTTATTCGTTCTCGATTGCAAAAATTAGGATTGATGGATTAGTATTTTGTAGGGTGCGCGCTGCGCACTTTACTCGGTTAATCTGGCTGCGATCGCCCTTAATTTTACCTCTTTTTTAACAGCTATCGCATCAAATTAACCTCTCAAGATTTCTCAAAAAATCTTCTACTAAAACTCCTGCCTGATTTAAAAGGCTTCCAAGGGTTCTAACTGCCAAAGTTTAAGGGAATTCCTCTAAATTCACATCACATTCTCTCCAACACCTGAATCCCCAACAATCCTAACCCCAGCTTCAAAGTTCTAGCCGTCAAATCGCACAAAATTAACCGCGAAGTCCGCAACGGTTCCTCAGCCTTTAAAACCGGACATTGCTCAAAAAATTGATTGAATTTCTGACTCAATTCAAACAAATACTGACAAATTCGATTCGGCAATAAATCGCCACCAACAGCACTCACAACTTCATTGAACTGCAATAAATGCTTTGCCAATACCAACTCGGCATCTGACTGCAAAATAACTTTCGCCCCAGCATCTAAATTGTCAAAATCAATCTCTCCTTTGCGGCGAATTCCCTGCACGCGCACGTAAGCATACAGCATATATGGAGCGGTATTTCCTTGCAAAGCGAGCATTTTGTCGTAACTAAATACATAGTTGCTAGCGCGGTTTTGACTTAAATCGGCATACTTAACAGCACTCAAACCAACTGTTTGAGATACGTTAGCAATAAAGTCTGCTGTTTCCTCTCTTTCTTCTGCTGCTAATCTTGTTTCTAAATCTTGACGCGTGCGGACGATCGCTTCATCTAACAAATCTTGCAACCGCACAGTCTCGCCAGAACGAGTTTTGAGTTTTTTGCCATCTTCTCCTAACACTAAGCCGAAGGGAACGTGAACAATTTCGACATCTTCAGGAATCCACCCGGCTTTTCTGGCTACTGCAAATACTTGAGCAAAATGGTTGGCTTGTCCCGAATCGGTGACGTAAATCAAGCGTTTTGCGCCGTCTTCTTTTATCCGGTAGCGCACGGCTGCTAAATCGGTGGTGGCGTAGTTGTAGCCGCCGTCGGTTTTTTGGATAATTAGGGGTAATGGTTCGCCTTCAAAGTTGGTGAAACCGTCTACAAAAACGCACTTCGCGCCGTCACTTTCTACTAACAAACCTAACTCGGTTAAATCTTCAACTACAGCGGGTAATAATGGATTGTAAAACGATTCGCCACGTTCGGTTAATTGGATATCAAGTAAGTCGTAGATTACTTGGAATTCGCGGCGGGATTGATCGCACAGCAGTTTCCAAGCGCGGCGGGTGTCTTCGGCGCCGGCTTGCAGTTTTACTACTTCTTGGCGGGCGGTTTCTTTGAAGGTTTCGTCTGTGTCGAAGCGCTGTTTTGCTTGGCGGTAAAATGCGACTAAATCGCCTAAATCTAGGGCGTTGGCAGTTGTTAATGCTTCTGGATGAACGCTACGCAAATAGGTGATTAGCATTCCAAATTGGGTGCCCCAGTCGCCGATGTGGTTGATTCTGAGTACGTCGTGGCCAATAAATTCGAGGATGCGGGCGATCGCATCTCCGATGATAGTCGATCGCAAGTGTCCGACGTGCATTTCTTTGGCGATATTCGGACCGGAAAAGTCGATCGCGACTCTTTGAGGCGTTTGAGTCTGTGAAATCCCTAAACGAGAGTCAGCGGCGATAGCACTAACTTGCGCTTCCAAATAAGCCGGTTTCAGCTTCAAATTGATAAACCCCGGGCCGGCAATTGCTGGGGTTTCGCAGATGTCGGCAATGTCGAGATTTTCGATAATTGTAGAGGCGATCGCCCGCGGTGGCTTGCCTAACTTTTTCCCTAAATTCATCGCCGCGTTGCACTGAAAATCTCCAAATTGGGGATTGCTTGCCGGTACCAGCATCAGATCGATACCTGCTGCACTTTCGCCGAATGCAGCGGCGAATGCTTTGTCAAATCTTGTTTTTAATTGTTGGGCGATCGACTTCATCTTTAATATTTTGATTTGATATTCTGTCTTGTGACTTATGTATTTCTACTTAGCTTTTACGATAAATGTGATTTAAATCACATTTACGAGTAACTTAGGCTACATTTTATCATAATAGCGATCGCTTGACAAACACAAAACGATCGCCGTCATCGATGATGGCGATCGCTGGACAATTTAGTTAAATAGCTTAAATTAAGGTATGTTAAAATTTTTTATGTGTTCCCAAAAATTGTACACAAGGAAGTTGTCATGTTACCCCAACCTATTTTTGGCGATCGTTCTCTTACCCAAGCCTTTTATCAAGCTGTAATCGATCGCTTCTATGACGGTTTCAATCTCTCGACTCAAGCACTATTAGCAGAGTGTACCCTCGGCTTCGCTCCCAGTCCCGAAGGAGTCAAAACCTTTTTCATTGTTGCGCCGACGCTGGTGGCAGCAGAGCAAATAATTGCAGAAATCGACAGTATTTTGCAGCGAGTTGCCGAACTGATGGCAGGAGTCGGACAGGTTGGCCTGTGCGTCATTCCCCCAGGAAGTGAATGCTCCGAATCGGGAGATCGGCAAAGCTCAGAAAAAGTTCCCGCCGATTGTCTCGCTTGCAAATTCTTTTCTATTTTTTGTGACTGCGAAACAACCGATCGCTAAAATCTACTATTAGCAACCAGCAAGTAAGCTGTATTGCCTTTCTTTTAAAAGGCCAAACGCGCAGGTAATTAGATCGTTCTAAAGGAGCGCGATCGCTCAACAGCAACCATTAGGCAAGTAGGTGCAGTTTACACGCAAAGAAAATGCCAGCTTGTCAGTCGATCTGATATTACCTGCCGGCTCTGACAGCCGTGCATCTATAAACAAGCTTCTCGGTAGTTAGGAGATTCTTAATTGCTGAAACCATTGATTTTATTGCTGATTCCTAATTCATTCTTGAAAAAAGAGACCCCACTGATAAATCAGAGGGCTGGCGATCGAGATGAGCGAGCTTTTTTCTGACTCCACGGATGAATCCGGGTACCCCGAAGCAAATTGCTCGATTGTCACTAGCAAACAGAGTTTGTTAAAAATTTAAGTTTAAAATTTTAATTATTAAATTTTTGAGATAAAGTTGGCGATTCAATCTAAGATTAAAATTCTGAAATCTCCAATCTTTAATCCAGACATGACGGTAAAACTAACACCAAACCCCAGCTTTAGTTTAACGATTCGCGTTGCTCTGCCCAACCAGACGGGAATGTTGGCTAGCGTCACTAGTGCAATCTCATCTGTCGGTGGTACCTTCGGGCAAATCGATATGATCGAGCAAAGTCGGGCAACTACGATTCGCGATATCACTGTAAATGCTTTCAGCACCGAGCATAACGAACAAATAGTGGAAGTGGTGAAAGCGCTACCGGATATCAAAGTCCTCGACGTGTACGATCGCACCTTCAACTTACACCGCGGCGGTAAAATCAGAGTTGAAAGCAAAATTTCCCTCAAACGCCAGTCCGATTTGGCAATGGCATACACTCCGGGTGTCGGTCGCATCTGCACGGCGATCGCCAATGACCCGAAACAAGTTTATAACCTGACAATCAAACAAAATACTGTTGCCATTGTTACCGACGGCAGCGCAGTTTTGGGACTCGGAAACCTCGGCCCGATGGCTGCACTCCCAGTCATGGAAGGCAAAGCGATGCTATTTAAAGAATTTGCCGGCATCGATGCTTTTCCGATTTGTTTGAACACCCAAGATACCGACGAAATTATTCGCACCGTGCAGAATATTGCTCCAGTTTTTGGCGGCGTTAACCTCGAAGATATTTCCTCTCCCCGGTGCTTTGAAATCGAAGCAAGATTGCGGGAAACTCTAGATATCCCCATTTTTCATGATGACCAACATGGCACTGCGATCGTCAGTTTAGCAGCATTAATTAATTCCCTAAAATTAGTGCAGAAATCAATGGCAGAAGCGTGCATCGTGATTAATGGAGCCGGTGCTGCCGGAGTCGCGATCGCCCGTTTGTTGCGCAAAGCAGGCGCGGAAAACATCATTATGTGTGACTCCAAAGGTGTCCTCTCCAAAGATCGCACGGATATGAACCCAGAAAAACTAGAATTTGCCGTGCCTTCCGGCGGTACCTTAGAAGATGCGATCGCCGGCGCCGATGTATTTTTAGGCGTCAGTGCTCCCGGAGTTCTCACGCGATCATGGTACGTTCTATGGCTGCGAATCGCATTGTTTTTGCAATGGCAAATCCCATTCCCGAAATTCAGCCAGAATTGATTATGGATGATGTGGCAATTATCGCAACTGGGCGCAGCGATTACCCGAATCAAATTAACAATGTTTTGGCATTTCCGGGTATATTTCGAGGTGCTTTGGACTGTAAGGCTACCACGATTACGACAACTATGTATTTGGAAGCAGCTTACGCGATCGCCTCTTTAATCAACCCTTCTAAGCTTGACAAAGAATACATTATACCCTCCGTATTTGACGAGCGAGTAGCGACTGCTGTGGCCAGTGCAGTACAGTTGGCAGCGCGATCGGAAGGCATTGCTCGCGATTAATTGAATTGAGTCATTCGTCAGTAGTCCGTAGAATCACTCAAAAGTAATAATTAACAACTCATAACTCATGACTACTGACGAACGATTTAGTGATAAAAATCACACATTCAAACAGCATAAAAATCTACAATTGAACATCCCAAGCTCAGCCAAAAGCAATGCAAAGCCATTTAACAGAAGCCAAGAGCGATCTCTGCAAACACAAATTGTTAGAAGTTAGCCCGATCGGGCTTGCCTTGTGCCGCACAGACGGGACATTTTTGGATGCAAATTCAGCTTTTGCAAGTACGATCGGTTGCATAGTTGAAGAAACTCTCAATCTCAATTACTGGGAAATTCTGGAAACAGAATGTATTGGCAAAGAAAAAAATTATCTAGAAAGTCAGGTTCAAAATAGTAACACAGGCCCTTATCAAGCAGCATATAAACACAAAAACGGTCATCTCGTACCCGTACAAGTTTGTGAGTGGGCAATTGAAACAGAGGGAGAGTCCCTAATCTGGCTGAGTGCTGAAAAAATCTTAAATGCGCGGGTTCAAAACAACGCTATGTCAGAGACAGGGCAAAATTACTACAACTCCAATCTCGAAAACTTACTAGCACAGCAAACTGCCGAACTTGCCAAAGCTAACGAACAACTGCAACAAAAAACTGTCGAACTGCAAGAGGCTGAAGAAAAATTGCGGCTGCAAAGTCAAATTCTCGACCAAATTCGCGAATCGGTGATTTGCGCCGATATGGACGGCTTTATAACCAGTTGGAATCAAAGCTCAGAAAAGCTATACGGCTATCAGGAAAATGAGGTAATCGGACAGCACGTTGCTCTAATTCACCCTCCAGAACAGCACGAGTTTTTGTTAGAACAAGTCATCAAACCGCTACAACAAAAAGGCTCTCACGAAGTAGAAGTGATAACGCGCCCTAAATCGGGAAAAGATTTTTATTCCCACCTGTCGCTTTCGTTGTTGAAAGACAGTGCTGGAGAAGTTTGTGGGATGATTGGCTATTTAACAGATATTAGCGATCGCAAAACTCTCGAAAAAGAACTAGCTCTGGGACAAGCTCGCTTTGACGCCTTTTTCATCGACTCCCCCGCTGGACTTTGCATCTTGGACGATCGACTGCGATTCGTACAAATTAATAAAATGCTAGCTCAAATCAATGGTGTCATCCCAGGCGATCATATCGGCAAGACTGTGCGAGAAGTATTGCCGGATCTCGCCCCGATACTGGAGCCTTTATGCCAGCAAGTTTTGAGTACAAAAGAACCCATACTTAATATCGATCTCAGCGCCGAAAACCACAGACGGGCAGGGGTAATGCGACACATCGTAGCCTCTTATTTTCCGCTGCTAGATGAAGACGATCGCGCGATCGGCATCGGTGCAGTAATCATCGAAATTACCGATCGAAAAGTTGCAGAAGAAGCACTGCGAGAAAACGAACAACTCTACCGAACTCTGGCTAGCAACTTTCCCAACGGTGCGGTGATGCTGTTCGATCGAGAACTGCGCTACACCCTCGCTGAAGGTACAGAATTAGCAGCCGTCGGTCTTTCCAAAGAGTTGATGGAAGGCAAGACAATTTGGGAAATATTTCCGCCGGAATTCTGCGGTGCTGTAGAACCAAATTATCGGGCAGCGCTGACTGGAGAAACAGTTATTACAGAATTTACTTACAGCGATCGCAGCTATCTTGCCTATACTTTGCCGGTCAGAAACGAACGGCAGGAAATCACAGGTGGGCTGCTGATGACTCAAAACATTAGCGATCGCAAATTAGCAGAAGAAGCACTGCGAGAAAGCGAAGAGCAATATCGGCGAATTGTGGAGACAGCCGCCGAGGGAATTTGGAGTATAGATGCTAGCAGCAATACGACTTTTGTTAATAAAAAAATGTCCGATATGCTCGGTTACAAAATAGAAGAGATTATCGGTAAATCGCTGTTTGCTTTTATGGATACAGAAGGTATTGCCATCGCGCGAACTAATCTGAAACGCCAGCGTCTGGGCATGGGCGAACAGTATGATTTCAAGTTCCGCCGCCGAGATGGCAGCGACTTGTGGGCGATCGTTTCTGCTAGTACCCTATTTGACAAGCAAGGACGCTATGCAGGCTCTTTTTCGATGATTGCAGACATTACCGATCGCAAGCAAACAGAAGCCGCATTGCAGCAGTCGGAAGCCAAATTCCGATCGCTTTATGAATTAACTAGTTTGCCTGTTTTAATGTTAGATGAAAATGGCATCCGCGATGTCAATACCGCTACCATAGAACTTTTTGGCTGTACTCACGCGCAACAGTTGTATAGCACACACCCCGCAGAATTTGCACCACCTGTGCAACCCAACGGTGAATACTCTTGGAGTTTTGCTAATCAAATGATGGCGATTGCCTTTGAGCGAGGAAATCACCGCTTTGATTGGGTTAGTCGGCGCTTAGATGGTACGGATTTTCCCACAGAAGTGATGTTAACAGCGATCGACATGGGCAGTGAAAAAGTTATGCAAGCTATTGTCCAAGATTTAACACATCGCAAACTTGCAGAAGAAATATCAGCGCGATCGGCACAAGCCCTTAGACAACAAGCCCAGCGAGAAAAACTGCTCAACCAACTTGCCAGCCAGATTCGCAATTCTTTAGAATTAGACACAATTTTAGAAACCGCCGTACAAGAAATTCGTCACTTGATGCAGCTAGATTGGTGCGTCTTCATTTGGTATCGCCCCAACAGCAACCCTCCAGTTTGGGAAATAACTTGCGAAGCAAAAAATCTGGTTTTACCAAGTTTAATTGGTTCTTATGTCGTTAACGAGCAATCTAGCCCTATAGTGCAGCAGATTTTGCAGTTGCAAATCCTGCGCATTGATAATGTTAGCAATCTGGACGATATAGAAGTACAGGAAATTTACCAGGCTGTTGGAGTGAATTCTGTGCTATCACTCCCACTTCAAACTGCTGCGGGAGATATGGGGGCTATTTGTTGCTATCAGGCTGGGGAACCGCGAAATTGGAACGATTCGGAAGTGGAATTGATGCAAGCGGTGGCCGCTCAAATTGCGATCGCGATCGACCACGCCGAACTCTACACCCAAACCCGCACTACCGCTGTTCAAGCTCAAGCTCAAACTCAAAAGCTAGAACAAACTTTGCACCAACTTCAACGCACCCAATCTCAATTAATTCAAAGTGAAAAAATGTCGAGTTTGGGGCAGTTAGTCGCAGGTGTTGCCCACGAGATTAATAACCCAGTTAATTTTATCTACGGCAATCTTACCTACGCCGATGAATATACGCAAAACTTATTAAAAATTCTCCAAGTTTATCAACAAGAATACCCGAAACCGACCAGAGAAATTTTAGATCAAATCGAAGCCTTTGAAATTAATTATATAGTTGAAGATTTGCCAAAAATCTTAGCATCTATGAAAGTAGGAGCCGATCGCATCCGCGACATAGTTCTGAGTTTACGGACTTTTTCAAGGCTTGACGAAGCAGAAATGAAAAAAGTTGACATTCACGAAGGCATTGAAAGCACACTAATGATTTGCAAATCGCCTGAAGAATAAGCTCGATCGATCTGCCATTACTGTAATCAAAGAATACGGTCAGTTGCCGAAAGTAGAGTGTTATCCCGGTCAGTTAAATCAAGTATTTATGAATTTGCTGAGTAATGCGATCGACGCCTTAGAAATGCAGATTGAGAATTCAGATAGCACCACTAAAAATCGTCTCAAAAAAACCAAAAAATTAGAAATTAGGATTCACACCGAAGTCACAAAAAATAACTGCGTTGCAATTCGGATTGCTGACAGTGGCCCCGGCATCAGCGAAGATGTTAAGAAACGTTTGTTTGACCCATTTTTCACTACTAAACCCATTGGCAAAGGAACGGGATTGGGTTTAGCAATTTCCCAGTCTATTGTAGTAGAAAAACACGGCGGTCAGTTTTGGTGCAATTCTGAATTGGGACAAGGAGCGGAATTTGCGATCGAGATTCCCCTACGGCAAAAAAGAAATTAGTCCTTGTCGTAGGGTGCGTCGCCACCCTTAAATCTCTCAAAAAATCGACAATCTCATAGCGACGCACCTTACTGCGATCGAGATTCCCCTGCGGCAAAAAAGAAATTAGTCATTATCGTAGGGTGCGTCGCCGCCCTTAAATCTCTCAAAAAATCGACAATCTCATAGCGACGCACCTTACTTTCATTAGTGATTAGTCATTAGTCATTAATCTTCACAGTTAACTGTCAACTGCTATACCCTTTACCCGCAAACGCACGCCGCCAGCGGGCGCCATTGTCAAACCGCGACGCACAGGTAAAACCGGATGTTTTTCAGCAAGTTCTAAGGAGTAACGCGACAACACTTTTGCCAAAACTAACTTCATTTCAAACATGGCAAATACCGCGCCAATACAGCGGCGGTTTCCTCCCCCAAACGGGAAATATTCATAGGGCGAAAATTGCCGTTCTAGAAAACGTTCCGGTTTAAAACGGTTTGGTTCCGGGTAAATCTCCGGTCGGTGGTGAACCAAATAAATACACGGAGAAATCACAATTCCTTTCGGAATATTGTAGCCCATTAACTGCATCGGAGCTTGCAGAGTGCGCGGAAAAGCAAAGAAAAGAACCGGATAAATTCGCAGCGTTTCCGAACACACAGCATTCAAATATGGCAGTTTATTAATTTCCATTACATCGGCATTTTCACAATCAATCGAACTGAGTTCTTGCAGCAGTTTTTCGCGAATTTCCGGGAGATAATGAATCCAATACAAAGCCCAAGCTAAAGCCGTAGCAGTAGTTTCATGACCTGCAAACAGCATTGTCATTAACTCATCCCGCAATTCAACATCGCTCATCGCTTCACCCGCTTCATCGCGCGCTGAAATCAACAAACTCAGGATGTCTTCGCCTAAAGGTTCAGATTGATTTTTGCGATCGCGAATTTCTTGATAAAGCAGTTCATCTAAACGCTGTCTTTGCCGCAAAAAACCTCCCCAAGGACTCCAAGCACCCAAATCTTTTTGCAGCGACTTGACAAACAAAAAGGTAGCATTTAAAGGATTGCTAAAAACATTTAACATATTAATCAGCACTTGCTGGATTTGCTGGTAGCGCTCTCCTTCTCTCAGCCCAAAAACAGCGTGTAAAATTACTTCCAAGGAAATCTCTTGCATACTTGATTGCGCTGTAAACAAGCTGCCAGCAGTCCAATTATTAATGACTTTTTCAGTTGTATCGCGGATTATTTTACCATAAGCTTTCATGCGATCGCCATGCAAAGGTGGCATTAAAAGTTTCCGCTGCTGCAAATGTCGATCGCCATCTAATAACAATAACGAATTTGGGCCGACTAAAGGTAGTGCAATCTGATTTCCCGTCCCGGATTCAAATAACTTAGAATCTGCTGTAAAAATTTCTTGAATAGCTTGAGGATTGCCGATAACTACTTGGGTGGGAAAGCTGCTGAATTGGCCGGTAAAAATGTCGCCGTATTTCTGATATTTCTCCTCCAAATATTTGAGAGGATTCAAGATTCCTCGCACTGTCTGGACAAATCTAGATTCCTTTGGACCGTCGGGCAAGTTGCTGGCGGTGTTATTTTGAGATTGAGAATTTTCTGTGAGGATAGTCATCACTGTTTCTCCTGCTGTTACGGCTAACAATAATTGTAACTCAATAACTTCTGAAGCAGCGGGCTAGAAGTGCGATCGACAAAAACTCCTTCTCTTGTGGAACAGGCTTCTAGCCTGTTCCTAAAATTGCATGAGTTAAGCTTGATTCTCTCTTCTCAAACTTTGTATCTCCTCCAGACTGAGTTCCGTGATTTGACTGATGGTTGAGTCATCAAATCTCTCCAGCATTTGTTTTGCCATCTCAATTTTAGCCTCAATTTTTCCTTGTTGTAGCCCTTGTTGTAGCCCTTGTTGTAGCCCTTGTTGTAGCCCTTGTTGTAGCCCTTGTTGTAGCCCTTCCTTGAGTCCTTGATTTAAAGCTTTTTTGATAATATTGCGCTGGTCATGAATGTAAATTTCTCTGTGTTCTAAATCCTCCAATTCTTCTCGGTTTAAATTAGATTGATTGGCAATTTGAAAAGCCTGTTGAATTTCGGGAACGGCAGCCATATTTTCTGGGACTTCATGCAAGCTTCTGGCGCTTTTCAGAAAGTAAAGCCATTTATCGGCTATCGTTTCTAATTGATTTAATTCTTTAGTGAATTTCGGTAATTCAGCAAAGACCAACTCGAGATCGTAAATGGGATAGTCAATCAGAAACTCTCTTTCTTTCAGAATAAAGCGCGAAATAATTTTATCCAAATCTGGGAACATTTCAAAATCCGTAATTGTCAGCGCAATTACAGGATTTAGCAGTGTATAGTCTTCCCCTGTACCGAGTTGAATCGAGTAGGCTTTAGCAGCATTGTATAAAATGCGCTTTTCAAAGCTTTCTACATTCAATACCTGCATTTCAATAATCACGGTTTTGTCGCCGTCCAGGGTTGCCTTGACATCCACGTATGTATCTTTAACTCCTCGAATGCGGGGAGCTAGATAAGGATCGAGAATTTCCAGGTGTTTGATAGTGCGATCGCCATTATAGAGCAAAGCATTCAAAAAACTGATGAGAATGTCTTGACTTTGCTCGGAACCAAAGATTTTTTTGAACGCAAAGTCAATCTTGGGGTTGATAAAATTCATGGCAAAGATTGATTAATAATTTTATTCCTATTATAATCTATTTCATCAACTGGACTGACCGAACTGGCTCAATTAGTATGGTGCGTCAGTCAATAAACCCAAATTTTTCGTACTAAACTCAAGGCTGACGCACCCTACAAGCTAGTTAAAGGCTGACAGTTGGTTTTAGTCCTAATAAAGCAAGAATTTAAGACTTAAAACTTAAAGCTTTCATGTAAACCCGATCGCACCTTTGCGTCTCAACACCAGTTGTCGGTTGATATCCGCTATTTTCGTACATTGTAACAGCTTCTTTGAGAATGCTAGCAGTTTCTATCCAGATCTCATGAAAGCCGCGACTGGCAATTTTACTTTCCAATTCTTGCAGCAAAAATTTTCCCAAACCTTGTCCTCTTGCCTTTGGTAAGATATACATTTTGCGGATTTCCACAGCATTATTCCCGCGCTCTATGGGATAGTAAGCTGCCGTACCCACTATTTGTTTCTGCCATTCAACTACCCAAAATTCTCCGCCCTTTTTATGATAATGTAGTTCTACATCATAGACATCTCGATCGGCGCCATAAGGTTCGCAGTTTAAACCGTACTCTGCTAAAACATCCCGAATCAAATGGAATGCATCAGCCCGATCGCGCGTTTCCCAAGAACGAATTAAAAAATCCAGATGTTTGGTATTCATTGATTTTTGCAACTCATATTTTTTATGTCACCTTACTAACTGTAAATCTACGGCTTATGAACATTTGACCGTACATTAATGCACCCTATATTTAACTATGAATTCTCGGCTCTCGATGAAGAGTTGTCAGCAACTCGCTTTCAATTAATGATAATTCTTCCAACCTCTGCATCACAAGATCGCGATCGAAATAAGTTGTTGCCAAAATCCAGTACACGCCGTAATGGCGGGCTTCAGAAGCCATCAAACTCCGGTAAAATTTAGCTAGTTCTCGATCGGGACAGCGAGCACCCAACAATCCCAACCGTTCGTGACTCCGTGCTTCTATTAAACCAGAAACTAGCAAAGAATCCAACAGTCTCTCTGGTTCTTGCTTGCGAATGTAACTTGACAAACCGGCAGCGTAGGGAGGTGCAGCCAAAGGGCCCAAAGCAATATCGCGCTGTTCTAATCGCTGATTGACTTGCTCGAAATGCTCTAATTCCTCGCGGGCGATCGCAGTGAGCATCCTCACCAGTTTACTATGAGCAGGGTAACGAAACATTAAATTTAATGCTACCCCGGCTGCTTTTCGTTCGCAGTGAGAATGGTCTAATAAAATTGTATCTAAATTGGCGATCGCCTGTTCTACCCATTCTTGGGAAGTCGGCTGTTTCAGAAATTTAATAGTTGGCAGTGTTGCAATCATTCAATTTTAAATTTTAGATTTTAGATTGACATTCTTAATCCCTGAAACAATTACTATTATTTGATTTGCCTTCTTCCATCCATCCGTGACATCCGTTAAATCCGTTACAGAATCCGTTGCCGAACTTCCTGCTGCTATAATTCTTCTGGATTAATTCCCAAAGCTCTCAATTGAGCTGCAAATCTTTCGGCTCGCTGGGATGCTAATTCGGCTCGCTGGGATGCTAATTCGGCTCGCTGAGATGCTAATTCGGCTCTTTCTTCAATAAGTGCGATCGCCCGTTGTTGTCTAGCAGTTTCCTCTTCAAAATTCGGAACTAATACACCCTCCGCAGTAAAATATCGCAACTTTCTTTCTCTCAATCCCAAATACAATTTTAACTCTTCACTCCACAGCCATCCGTGCAAATTTTCATCAATTTCTGCATATTCTCCATCTCTCAGCCGAAATCCCTTAAACTCCAAACTTTTAGGATCGAACCAAAAGTATTCCTGAGTTTTAAAAGTATTTTGATAGAGGATTTTTTTGAATCCTCTATCTACCCTCGCCGTTTTTGGCGAAAGAATTTCTATAATTACGTTCGGATACTTATAGTCTTCCTCCCAAACCATCCAACTGTTGCGATCCTGGCGTTCCGTATTCAGAACTACAAAAAAATCTGGCCCACGAAACTTTCGGTGTCTGAGTTTCTGCGGATCGTAATAAATACTCATATTGCCCGCAGCAAAAAAATCATTTCTGTCTTGCCACAACCATTTCAGGCAAGTAAGCAGCAGGATAATTTGTTCGAGATGCAGATTGCTTTCCAATTCTGGTTCGTCGCTGAGTAAATCTGAAGGCCAGATTTTTTGTTGAACTGACACCATAGGATTGTACCGCTAACTGTTTCCTATTTTACACAGTTTTTCAAACATCGCGTACATATCTCCAGCAAACTTTTTCGGATTCCACAGAGGCGACAAATTTCCAGATTCTTTCGATTTCACCAACTGTGCTTTAATCGCCTTTCGCAATTCACCATCTTTACCCAATTTTACACCCAATTCCACATATTCCTGCCAAGACCAAGCCACACCATGCTCAATTCCCAAAGTCTGCAAGAACGAATAACCCATTCTCGACAAAAATTGCTCTCCTGTTCGAGTAATGACAGGCAAATTAAACCACAAAGCCTCTAAGGTATGAGTGCCACCATTGTAAGGATAAGAATCCAACAAAACATCAGCTAGCAAATAAATAATTCTGTGTTCTTCCTCGGTAGCAACTCTCGGCAAAAACTTAATCCGGTGCTTGCTAACTCCCTCAGCTTCGCAAGCTTGGTGATAAGCAGCCTGAAACACCGCAGCATCGCCTAGAGCTTTGTGAATCAAAATACTATTCGGTACTTCTTTGAGAATAGCAATCTGTGCTTTTACCAAATCGCGATTAAATTTTCTGCCTGGGGCAACGCACAGATAAACTATCTGATCTAAGCCGATTCTATTTGACTTTCTCAAAGCAACCGGATCGACTGCATACCTTGAGAAATGTGACACCGCAACAAAAGAATCCGGCATCCTAATTAGTTGCTCATCGTAATATTGTTCCCTACCTTCTGGGTGCGTGTTAATGTCACATAAAAAGTAATTTTTAGGTGATATGTAAGCTGCGTCAAATCCCAGCCAAGAAACACAAACTCGCGCTGGTTTTTGATAGAGAATGTCAGCATGAACTGGCACACTGAGAGAATCTAAATCTACTAAAACATCCAATTCATCTTGCTGAATTTGTTCGGCAATTTCTGTTGAATCAGCCTGACCATTGGGGTAAGTTTTCGGGAGAGTCAGTTTGCCAAAGCTTTCAAAGTGCTGAGTTTGGTCGTCGGGAATAATTCTTTGCGAAGCATACAAATACAAATTCGGCGAGATTTCGGACAATTCGCGAATGATGTCAGCACTGCACCAGCCTACAGAATGGCGACTGAAATGATTGGATAAAAAGCCAATTTTTAACTTACTGGTTTTGGCAGTTGCTGGGGAACTGTAATTAGCTGGTTGAGGGAAATTAGGTTTGATACATTTGTCGATATACTTTTGAGAAATTGCTCTGTAAAGGTTAGAGTTTGCCAGCAAATCATCTCGCAGATAGGGCGTGCTAAATAAAAAATTTGCATAAAGCGATTTAATCTCAACTAAGCTAGCCGCCTCTAAATTGTTTTTTAAATACGACTCTAACTCTAAAAATCTATCTCCAGCAATTTGATTCAATCCCGACACTTGATAAGTGCTGACAAAGTAAATTGCGGTCATGATTTTATCATTTTCCTCGCACATTTGGCTGTATTTATGAACAGCTTGCCGCGCCGCAGCTAAATCGCTAGTATCCCTGAGAATGCCACACAAATGTTGATGAGCTGAGATAAAATCTGGTTTAATTTCCAGTGCTTTCTGAAGGTTAGGAATTGCGTCTTTCAATTTGCCTTGATGGCGCAAAACTATGCCAATTTGACAATATGCTTCTGCTAAATCGGGCTTAAATGCGATCGCCCGTTGCCATGCAGCTACAGCCTCATCCAGCTTACCCTGTCGCGCTAATTGCTCTCCCAAATTTAAATGAAAATCCACCTCAGCCAGATGGGGATTGAGTTCCAGAGCTTTTTGTTCGTAGTCTACCGCTGCATCGAATCGCCCCTGCTGCTTCAGTGCCCCAGCCAAGTTCCAGTAAGCAGCGGCTAAATCCGGTTTGAGTCCGATCGCCTTTTCGTAATTAACAATTGCCTCCACCAAATGCCCTTGTTTGTAGAGCATACTACCCAAATTAGCATAAGCCTCAGCAAAGTCGGGATTCAGGGCGATCGCCTCAGAATACAATCGCATTGCCTCCTCAATTTGTCCGCTGGCTTGCTGTACATTGCCCATCGTCACGTAAGCCGGTGCCCAATCCGGTTGTAATTCCAGAGCTTGGCGACAAGCGGCGATCGCTTCTGCTAAATTGCCAACAGAGTAATACTTTTCTGCAACAACCGTCAGCGATGCGGCATCTTCAAAATTGGGTGTTTCAGACTGGTTATGAAAATCGGGATTCATTTTGTGGCCTATTTGTGCTATCAAGTTAAAGGCTAAACCTATATTATTTTGCAGATTAGCAGTTTTAGCGGAACTACGGGCGATCGTCCGATCGGGAATTTATAGCAACCTTCTCGGCAATTAGGATGTTTTTAATTGCTGAAACCATTGATTATATTACATTTTTCTTCTTCCTTCTTCCTTCTTCCTTCTTCCTTCTTCCTTCTGCTATATGAGCGACAACCAACGAGTACAGCGTCAACTTAAAATCAAGTGGAAACCAAACCTCCTACTGGGGATACTCTTATTAACCTTGGCAATCCCTTTGCCCTTTGCCCAAAAGACTCTCGCACAGCAGCAGACAGCCAACTTTCGGCAGAAATTATTTCAAACAGCGCTTTATTTTACCCTATATTTTGAGGGTGGATTCAGCAATCACCCCGCAGATAAGGGCGGCCGAACTTACAGGGGCATCCTGCAAACCGAATACGATGCTTATCGCTACCGTCGCGGGCTACCACCCCTCGATGTGACGCAGATGTCGGAATCAGAGCTCCTAGAAATTTATCAATATTACTGGGATTCTAGCCTTTCGGGGACAATGCACCCAACTTTGGCAATTGTCATGTTTGACACGGCAGTTAATTTCGGAATTAATAACTCGATTACATTTCTTCAGCAAGCATTAGGATTGCCACAAACGGGATTTTTTGATGCCCGCACCAAGGCAGCGCTGAAGGGTGCAAATAACCGAAATACAGCGCTGCAAATGATTAACGAACGGATTATTTACCGTTACAAACGGGTGCAAGAAGATCCGAGTCAGATGGCATTTTTTCGGGGGTGGCTGAGTCGAGATTACAGTTTGTGGGGGTATGTCAATAAGATTAAGAATTAATTTAGCTGGCTTCGCTCCAGTCACTCTAATTGAGAGAGGCACTTTGCTAGAAACCTGCCTTGGCTTAATGATTCATACTAAATCCGGGTTATTCATCCCCGTTATACAGCATTTTTCAGGTATGTTCGGTACACAAATCTCGGTAGGGACTTAGGCTCAGCCGTGTCCCTACAGCCCTGTTGAATGTACTTCATAAACTTGCAATCTGCTGTAAGTTGTAAGGTGCGTCGCTAGTTTAATCTCGATAAGAAGCGAGAATTATTCGCGGCGACGCACCCGACGACATTGATAACTGTGACATCTGCTTTACTTACTTGCCACAATTAGCAAAAGTAGAGAACAGATTATAACCTTGAACTTTTGCCCGCCTGCTGCCAAATCTCTAACTGCGGGGTTAAGCCGTATTTGTTATCAGAGAACTGGGTTGAAAACCCCGTCCTGAAAGGACGGCTTTAATTCCCAAGTATAGCGTCAGTTTTTTGCCCGCTTTGCGTCACTCAATCTGGTAGACTAAAATAGTATAGTGAGACAAGAA
>JAAUPI010000319.1 GCA_012035135.1 Microcoleus sp. CSU_2_2 | reverse complement strand
CCAAATAAACGTCCAAGTCCAAATGGGATTCACGAGCTAAAGGCAATTTCGGTCAAATGCGATAATCCTGAAAACCACTCCCAATAAGCCAATCAAAGGGTTCACGAGCTAAGGCAATTGCTCAAATGCATAATCCCCAAAACCCAACCTGATTTGCCCCCAAATCAACCTATTGCACAAATACAAAGACTGGGCGTTAAAACCAGTTGGGTCATCACTTTAAAAAACAAGGAGTAACTGAAATGGCAAATATCAACGGCACTAAATTCAATGACAACAATACTGTCAACGGCGACGGTAAGTTGCACAAATCATTAGTAGGAACCGATCAACAATGGGAGCAAAGTCCGAATGGGCCAGTATTAACGCTTGGTAATGATGTAATCCACGGCTTGGAAGGCAATGATCTCATTGAGGGTCGTGGAGGAAATGACATCTTATACGGCGACAGTGGTGACGATCGCATCTACGGCGGTTATGGCAACGACAACTTGTACGGTGGCACTAACAACGACAACTTATACGGTGGCGCTGGCAACGACAAGCTGGATGGTCAAGCAGGCGATGACAATCTGTATGGTCAAGCAGGCAATGACGTTCTCACAGGCGGTAGTGGCAAGGATTACCTTGACGGTTTCGGTTCCGGCCAAGAATACGACATCCTCACTGGCGGTACTGGAGCGGACACATTCGCAGTGGGTTCCGCTGTCATTCCTAGCATTAACTACCTTGGGGCTGGCTATGCCACCATTACAGACTTTAAAAAGGTAGAAGGTGACAAAATTCAACTCTTGGACTTGGAAAGCGACAATAACCAATACTCCCTCGGGGCTGGCAACTGGCAAGGTAGCAACGCTCTAGACACTGGAGTCTTCTACAAGGGTGATTTGATTGGTGTTGTGCAAGACACAACCAATGTCAGCTTCCAAAAAGACTTCACCTTTGTCCCATACGTCGTTGGCTAAGCAATAGCTGTAGTAGGGTGCGTTAATAACACACCCTACAAAGAGCTTGCCCTCAAAAAGAACAGAGGGAATAAATCAAGTTTCAACGATTCAAAGCAATGTAGTAGCGATCGCACAGGTCGCTCAATCTCTACGTCCTAATTACTTCTAGGAGCTGGCACTTTTTTACCTCCTATTTATCCCAGACTTTCGGTATACCTGTGCATAAACCGGAAAATTCTAACCCAATAAAAATTCTGTAACCCTCAAAAACAAACAAAAATTCATGCTTGTTTCAACTTTTGAAATTCTTCTCAAACCTCAGCTACCCAAGAATTTTTCGCAGCTAGGGAACGTCAGTCGTAAAGTCCTTCAAGGCTATTTTTTAACGATTGCTAATCCCAATAATTTCAACGTATCACTGGAGCTTAGTTTTACGGTTTCACCATCATTTTTTACTGAACTTGCCCCTGCTGCCCCTAATCAGTTACCGTTTGGTAAGATTGATGAACCTTCCAATTTTAATAGAGTTTTGGTTTTCTTTGATGTGAATGGAGGCAATCAGAAACTTACACTTCAGCCTACAGAGCGTCCTGATACAAGAATAGCTTCACTATCTATTCCGGCTAAAGATACAGGCTTATTCATTTTACAGCCCAGTCC
Organism: Microcoleus sp. CSU_2_2; assembly: GCA_012035135.1. GTDB lineage: Bacteria > Cyanobacteriota > Cyanobacteriia > Cyanobacteriales > Microcoleaceae > Microcoleus. Next base: position 2,994 of record JAAUPI010000319.1, on the reverse strand, counting down.
TTTTGTACTAATCCCAGTTGCAAATCCCCAACCTCCAGATCCAAAAAGCAAAACACTACTGGATGTGGCAAATTTTGAAGTTCGTGGTTATGTAGAAATTGAGCGAACTTCACCAGCAAGCCCTGTTCAACTATTACTAATACCTGAACACCGAGGAACCTTTTTCAAAGATTTAACGAGTCCACCTCAGCTCGATCAAATTGCTTACAGCCTTCCTACTGCTACTGGTGGTTCTCTTTTCACTTTGTAAAAGCGATCGCCTAGAGTCCTGAAACTCTCGCCCCTTGTGTACCAGAAAATGACCCGTTTCTGGTACACATCATTTTTATCGTGAAGCCAAGCAAACAAACATCTAAAATCCGAAATATAAAATCTAAAATTGCCTCGGTTACTTTATTGCGCTTCACCCATCAGGGTAAAGGCTGCCCAGTTGTCGGGTTGCGGGTATTGTTTCATTGTCGTCAGCATTGCTTGACGTAGTGCTTGGGCTTTGTCGGGATTTGAAGAGAGATGGCGATAAAACTCGGTCATCAACAGGGCAGAAGCAACATCCGGCACCGCCCACAGCGACACAATGGTACTCGGAACGCCAGCGACAATCAAGGAACGAGATAGCCCGATAACGCCATCTCCTGTAACTTTCCCCTGTCCTGTGTCACAAGCACTCAAAACAACTAATTCGGCGTTGAGCTTTAGCTTTAAAATTTCCCCAGCGGTGAGGAAGCCATCATCGTTGGCTGAGGGCGCTAGCGCTATGGCACCCGGTACGCCCAATTCCCTGATATCGTCCAGTAACCCATGAGTGGCGAGATGTATCAGCCGCGCAGAGGGCAATTGCTGCAAAATATTGACTTTGGTAGCCCGATCGCCGACTATGGCTTGGGTGTTCAAAAGTCTGGCAATCTCCTTAGCTTCCTGTTCAGACGCTGGTAACGACGCTAATTGATATGCCTTTTCTCCACTCTTTTTGAGTGTGGGCATGGTGGGATTGCCCACTACCAAAACCTCTTTTCCTTGAGGCGGTTCGGGATATTTTGCCACTAATTGCTGACGTTGTTGATTCGTTAGCGTCAGGACATCAATTGCTGGAGCTGTTAAGATTGTATGTTTTTCAATTAGGTATTGACCAGCCGTGTCTCGTAAGGCGGGAAAGGGCAACAAAAACAGAGATTCTTGGGGAATGAAAATGACACGCGCATTGGGGTCTGTTGGCAGAAGATCGGCAATCGGTGCGATCGCCAATTGATGAAGTTTCGCTCGTGCCGCTTCTCCTTGACGTGTCCTCGCTCCCTTTAAAATTCGGCTGGTAGCTACGAGATTTTCCAAGGATGTCTTTTCCTGTTGCAGGAATTTGAGGTCAACCCGACGAAAGGCGATTTCACCGGTTGGTTTGACAACCCAAATAAACAGTTCCGAGTCCTGGGGTTCTCCTGTTTGTTGAGCTGATGCGCCGTGCGGAGTCTCGACAAATTGCTCGCGAATAATTGAATATTCAACGATCGTCGCATTCTGCTCTTTGGCAGTGCGTTGGATTTGCTCGATTGAAGGGAATTGAGCTGTTTCGCTAACCGCTTCACTCGATTTGATGCGTCTGGCTAATAACTCCACAAAAGCACGGGCACGCCCTCGTTCAGCAATTTCCAAAGCGGTATTGAATTTATTCTGGGCGCTGAGGACTTCTTGAAGATTGCGATAGGCAGTAATTTGCGTTTCAAAAATGGAGACTTTGAAAGCATCATTCGTACCCAGTCCAGCACGTAGAGATTCCCAAAGCTTAATTCCATCGAATAGGACTCGTTCGGCTTCAACGAGCTGGTTTAAGCGAAACTGGGCATCTCCTAAATTGGTCAGCACGATGCCTTCACCGAGGCGAGCTCGGACTTCCCGGACGAGCACTAAACTCTGTTGATGGTACTCGATCGCCTTGGCATAGTCTCGGCGGTAAGAGTAGGTCGTACCCAAACCCAACAGGGCTTGTGCCTCCTCTAAGCGATTGCCCAGTTTCCGCGCCAGACTTAAGCTTTGTTGCTGGTACTCAGTGGCGCGATTAAAGTCACCGGAAATTGCACGGGCATTTCCTAGATTTCCCAATGCCTGCATTTCCCCGTGGCGATCGCCAATTGTTCTAGAAAGCCCCAAACTCTCTTCTTGATACTGAATAGCTTTTTGATAATTGTTTTGAGCAAGATAGGCATTGCCCAAATTTCTCAGCGTTAGCGATTTCCACTGGGGGGCAGATTCGATTGGTGTAATTCCTAAACTTTGAGTGTAGTAGGCGATCCCTTTTTCGTAGTCCCCAAGGGCAGCATAAGCTGCACCCATGCCTGATAAAGCAATACCTTCTTGGGCGCGGCTGCCAGGCTGTCGCGCTCTTTCCAGTTGCTGCTGGTGGAACTCAATTGCCTTAAGGTAGTCTCCGACTACGTAGTGGGAAATGGCTAAATTGTTCAGCGCATAAGCTTCCCACTCAAAACTTTTTTCCTGTTTGGCAACGTCTAGATTTTGCTTGTAACACTCGATCAGGTTGGCATAATTTCCTCCAGTGCGCTGACCTGCTTCTGTCTTGCCAATAGTCTTAACCTGTTGTTGGCAGTCTTGCATCTTTTGCGCGATCGTCGAATTCTGTTGAGTATTTCCTTGTGGTGAAGAAGTGGTGTTCTGCCCTGTTGATGACGAATTCTGTTGAGTATTTCGTTCTGAAGAGGAAGTGTCGTTCTGTTTTGGCGATGCCGAAGAGGAACTTTCCGAAGGTGATAAAGCAGTAACAGAGCTATCCAAATTGGTGCGTTCTGGTTTCGCAGACGGCGAATCGTCTGCGTCCGGAAGATTGGGTTCCCTGGGAACTGAGGAACCTCCCGATCCAGGCGGGTCTGTTACCTCTGGAACATTAGGTTGAGCTACTGGTGCAGGTGTAAGTGCAGGTGTCGGTGCAGGTGTCGGTGCAGTGTTGGTGCAGGTGTTGGTGCAGGTGTTGGTGCAGGTGTTGGTGCAGTG
>JAAUPI010000318.1 GCA_012035135.1 Microcoleus sp. CSU_2_2 | reverse complement strand
ATTTGAATGCGGCTAGAAATATAAATAAAGTCGGGATAGGGCATTGCCACGACTCTAAACGGATGCAGAGGGACTGTAAGACTGGCTTGCCAGCAAGACCCGATGAAGCGTCAAGAATCACCGCCCTAAAAGGGCGGTGAGTATGTCAATCCCTGAACTATACTACTAGCAGTTACTCCTTTCAATATAGCTAAATATTCCCCTGTTACCCGATACTGAATGATAGTATCGTCAATATTTAGACCCGTACCTTGAAAGATATTTAACTGGTTAAAAGCAAGAGGGCTAATTAAATCAATTTTGTCTTGATTTGGGGTAAAATCAGTAATCACATCGGCAGTGGCTAAGCTGGTTCCGCCAGTACCGATCGCGATCGCAAATACATCATTTCCCAATCCGCCTGTCAGAGTGTCGGCCCCCATTTCTCCAACTAAGTAATCATTGCCCCCCTCACCAAACAATATATCGTCGCCATCGCCGCCAAAAATGCGATCTTTTTCTTTACCTCCGTAAATCAAGTCAGTGCCGCCGTCAGCCCGAATGAAGTCAATCCCTTGACCACCAAAAATAATATCATTGGCATCACCGCCACTGATACCGTCATCCCCTTTTTGTCCGTAAAGCAAGTCATCGCCTGCTTTGCCGTCAAGATAGTCATTGCCACGGCGTGCGTGAATAATGTCATTTAATGCCGATCCTATGATGCGATCGTCCTTGTCTGTCAAACCGATTATGGACTTTTTCGACAGGGTTTTGACATCGCCTGGGTTGTCGTTGTCGCTAATATTGACTGCGAGAGAGGTGGCGAGATTATTATACAATGTGTCATTGCTGGTGGTGGCATGGCTAATTGTGCTTGCACGATCGCCCTCAACAACCGCATCGTCAACAGCAGTCACCGTTACCGTTTGGGCGACATTCCAATTGGCGGGAGTAAAAGTAAGGGCAGTTTCGCTGACAGTAACTTGGCTTCCAGGGGTAATAGCGACGGTGACATTAGCAGTTGGCTGAGTAGCTAGTCGCACTTTGTATATATCGCTGCCCAAGCTTTCGAGTACGTCGGTACTGCCAAGTGGTTGAATGAGAATGACAGCGGGAGTACCTGGAGTCGGCGTGGGAGTCGGTGTTGGCGTTGGTGTTGGTGTTGGTGTTGGTGTTGGTGTTGGTGTTGGCGTGGGAGTTGGTGGCGGCGGTGGCGGTGGTGCTACTACTGTGTCGTTATCGGCGATCGCGACTACCACTCCAGAAACCACAATTCCGTTATACTTAGCATCGCTGCTGGTCACATTGTGAGCGAGCGTACCGCTGTGTGCACCTTCGACAACGGTATCATCAACAGCAATCACCGTAATGGCTTGAGATATATTCCAATTATTCGGGGTGAAAGTGATAGGCGCGATCGACTCAATCTGATTATCTGTTGTGAGATTGATGGTGACGAGGGCGATCGGCTGCGATTTTAGTACCGCACTGTAACTGCCCTTCGCCCCGCCTTCTGTAGCAGTCGTTTCGGTAACACTAATAGAAATACCAGCCGCATCATTATCCTCATTGCTAATACTAACATCCGCTACATCTTTGTTATTGTAATTGGAATCTGTACTAACAGTAGCCGCCGTAATAACTTTGTAGTCAATATCGCCGTCAGTAATGCGATCTTCAACCCCAGTTACTGTCACCTGTTGCGCTGTATCCCAGTTAGCCGGAGTGAAAGTTAAAGTATTCGTCGAAACTGTTCCTTCAGCAACATTGTCACTATTCAAGCCGATAGTCACATTAGCCGTTGGTTTAGTATTTAGAAGCACAGCAAAGTTAGCCTTACTGCCATCTTCTCCCGTAGTTAATCCCGCCGTCGGATTCACCGTAATTCCCGGAGTTTCATTGTCACTGTTGGTGACAGTGATATCATCAGGATTCAGGTTGTTGTAATTAGCATCGGTGCTGACAGCCGCCGCCGTGACAATTTTGTAAACTTGACTTTCATCAGCTACCAAATCGTCAACACCAGTCACCGTTACTATTTGCTCTTGGTTCCAAGTAGCGGGAGTGAAAGTTAAGCTATTAGTCGAAACAGTTCCCTCTGCGGTATTGTCACTACTTAGGGCGATCGTAACATTAGCAGTTGGTACAGCATTTAACTTGACTGTGAAATTTGCCGTTCCGCCAGTTTCTGTAGTTGCGATCGCTGTAGGATTAACGGTGATGCCCGCTGTGTCATCATTAGTAATAGTTGCGATCGCAGGTGCACTCGGAATTGTCGGTGCGCCACCGGGTGAAACTGGATTTGATAAGGCGATAGATACAGTTTCATCTCCTTCGATATCGGCATCTCCCAAGACATCCAAAGTAATAGTTTTGGATGTTTCGCCCGCTGCAAAAGTAATCGTGCCAGTAATAGCAGTTGCGCCAGAAGTGCCGCCGATATTGTTGTAATCGCTGCCGTTAATTGCAGTACCGGCGATCGTATAATCTACCGTACTGAAAAGTTCCGTGCTGCCATTGCGAGTAATCGTAAATGTGGTGGGAGTTGCGCCGGAGTTGCCTTCGGTGACAGTAGGATTGTCGGCAGCAATAGTATAAGAACTATTCCTGTCCAAGATGAAGACTTTAACTTGGTTACTAGAACCCGTACTCGTACCAGTAACAGCAGTTGCGCCTGCGATTGTGCCAAAATTGAGAATTATTTGTTCGTTACTGTCAACGATATTGTCAGCTTTAATCGTGACAGCAATATTCTGGGTGAGAGTAGTGGTGTTGGCAGGAAAAGTCAGCGATGTAGTTGAAAGAGTGTAGTCTGTACCTTGAGTAGCCGTGCTGCTGGGGTCGATGAGAATGGGTACAATAACATCACCGAAAGAACTGCTGTTGCTAATAGTAACGGGGACATTAATTACTGTGTCAGTCGTGCCTTCATTTATGTTGTAAGTGTTGCCTATTTTGGGGGTAACAAAACTTACGCGACTGGGTGTATTGAGGAGAATTGATACTTGGTTAGAACTTGCATTCGTTACCGTTACTCCTAAATCTGGCAAAGAGTCGTTGTTAAAATCATTGACTGAGATTTTGCCGGGATTTGTCCCTACCAAAGCAAAGTTAATTGCTGGGTTAAAGCCTCCCGTCCCATTTCCCAGTAAAATTGATAGGTTATTAGAGCCATTGTTAGATACTGCTAAATCGAGCCTGCCGTCAGCGTTAAAGTCGGCTGTTGCAACTCCATTTGGATTAGTACCGGCGCTAAATGTAGTGGAAGAACTAAAACCTCCGGTGCCATTTCCTAAGAGAATTGAGACGTTGTTAGAACCATTGTTGGCTGTCGCTAAGTCAACGCTGCCATCTGCGTTAAAGTCTGCTGCGACAATGGCATTGGGATTTTGCCCTGTACCGAAATTGGTGGGAGTTCCAAATCCGCCCGCACCGTTTCCGAATAAAATAGAAACGTTGTTAGAGAGACTGTTTGCTACTGCTAAATCGTCAAAATTGTCAGCATTAAATCTCCCTACAAAAACGGCAGCAGCACCGGATACTCCGAGGTTAATATTAGTAGGGCCGGTAAAGCTACCAGTTCCATTTCCTAATAGAATAGACAGGTTGCCAGTGGGACTGCCAGAGTTAAAGTTTGTTATCGCCAAGTCTGGGAAGGTATCGGCGTTAAAGTTGCCAACAGCAACCCCGATAGCCTGAACCCCTGCCCCAAAAGTATTGGGGGCGTTGAAACCGCCAGCGCCGTTACCCAAGCGAATTTCGACAGCATTAGCGCCACTAGCACCGTTGACTGTTGCTAAGTCGAGGATGCTGTCGCTATCAAAATTACCAAGGGCACTCATGGCACTGCCGCTATTGATGGGAAGTCTAAAACTGCCAGTACCGTTGGCTAAGAAAATTACGCCGCCTACAACTAAGTCGAAGATGCCGTCGCCGTTGTAGTCTACAGATGGAACGAAAGCATCTGCTGCCATCGGCAAATTACTGGCAGCACTGAAAGATGAGAGAATTCCTTCATAAGTTGCCAGAATTTCTGCAGAAAATACTAAAGATGTTTTAATTTTTCCTGTTTTTGTTTCCAATTCCCAGTCGCCACCTTTTGCAGCGCTTCCGGTGAGGTTTTTGGAAGCAGCAACATTGGCATTTGTGAGTTGGGCAATCCGCTGGATGAATGCGAAACCATCTCTTTCTAAACCTACATTTAAATCTCTCGCTGGTTCCCCGGTACCGCCGGGGAATGAATTCCCCGTCTCATAGCGCAAGTCCTCTGAAGAGGACTGTTTATTGGACTGTTTATTGAGATTTCTACCAGTCGGTTTCAACCGACTTTCGCTATGAGACGGGGGTTTGAACCCCCGGCGGGATGTCGGGAAATCGCGAGGTTCTGAACTTCCCGTGAGGTTTTTGGAAGCAGCTACGTTGGCATTTGTGAGTTGGGCAATCCGCTGGATGAATGCGAAACCATCTCTTTCTAAACCTACATTTAAATCTCTCGCTGGTTCCCTGATACCGCCGGGGAATGAATTCCCCGTCTCATAGCGAAAGTCCTCTAAAGAGGACTGAAGAAATGAATTTTCCCCAGTCGGTTTTAACCGACTTGCGCTATGAGACGGGGGTTTGAACCCCTGGCGGAA
>JAAUPI010000048.1 GCA_012035135.1 Microcoleus sp. CSU_2_2 | reverse complement strand
TTATAATTGGTATGGTGCGTCGCTATGAGATCTCCCAATAGCAACGAGAGTTATTCGTAGCGACGCACCCTACATTTACTACATTTACGAGATTATAAAAGGGGTAAGTAACCCGGATTTGGTATTAGACGATGGGCGCTAATCCAGCGCACTCAAAATCTATTCATCTTGGCAGAACATAATGAGGAAATCGAGATTAGATCGTGTTTAATTCCTTCAATATCTGGTTTAATTTCCTTAAATCCGATCGACTAATAGCAATTACTGTGGCAAAGTCTGTCCCGAAGACAACCGCCTAATCCCCTCCATCGCGGTTGTTTCTCCCGCTTTATCGCCGCCCTCGCGAGCAATTTTTAAAGCTCGCTCGTAAGATTCGAGAGCTTTGGCATATTGACCGAGACTCTCGTAAATTGTGCCCATATTGTTGAGCAAGCGTCCGACACTTATCTTGTCACCTATTGCTTCTAGCATGATCATCGCTTGCTGAAAATAGATCAGGGCTTGAGTATCATTGCCGAGTTTACGATAGGTAAGTGCCATATTGTTAAGCAGGCGACCGACCCCTGCCCTGTCTGCTATTTCACGGCGAATTGCTAAAGCTTGCTGGTAAAATTCCATCGCTCTTTTGAAATCGCCGATGTTGTAATAGACGCCACCTATGTTATTGAGGGTACGACCTAAATCACGTCGATCGCCCTCTTGGGTGCGAATAGTTCGGGCTTGCTGGTAAAATTCGATCGCCTTGGCATAATTTCCCTGTTCTGCGTACACAGCCGCGATATTGTGAAAAGATTCTCCCATTTCAATCTGGTTGTTAGCTGTTTTAGCAAGTTCCAAAGCTTCTTGGTGCAGTTTCATCGCTTCGGAAAATTTGTCTGCAACTCGGTTGACGAAACCGATGAGATTGAGGGTACGAGCGATGCGAGCAGGCTCACCTATTTCTCGGTGGATAGCTAAAGCTTGTCGCAAAACTTCTAAAGCTTTAGACTGGGAAGCCGTTTCACCATAAACTTCCCCGATATTGTTGAGGGTTTCTCCAATACCAGGTTTGTCCCCTAGCTGCTTGCGAATTGCCAAAACTTGTTCAAAAGTCTGGAGGGCTTCTCGAAACAAACCTTGACGGTGCTGACCCACACCTTTTTGAAAGAGTTGGTCTGCTTGTGTTTTGGGGTCTGTTTCCGGGGCGCGTGAAGCGAAGCTATCCCGTAGGGAATCGCCCGGTTGGACGCGCCCAGGATTTATAATTGAGTCAACTGCCAAAGCGTCTGAGATTGCTAGCACGCCGATTGCAGGCGATAAGACAATACTTATAGCTGCGAGATAGCTGAAGTGGTAAGAGCGGCAATACACCGATCGAGTCCTCCAAAAGCCAAGTTATACAACTTTTAAGATAGATCTTTTCGGGGTTACTGTGCGGATTTTTTTCTCAGTTGCTATGTTTTGACCGAAACCATCCAGGGTACAAGCCGTCGGATCGATCCGTTAGCTCAATTATTCAATCTAAAATCTAAAATCCAACATCTAAAATCGATTGACCTGGCTTTTGTCTTAGTATACTGCCAAAATCAGAGGCACATTGTTGAGTGCGGAAATGACAGCAGCATTTTTACTGGATGGAAGCGATGTCTTTTCTGAACTCTGTAAGATAATGTCCTGTTGGTCAAGAGTTATCCATGCAATTCCTGACAATACTTGAACTTCGCGATGAGTTTGAGACAATCTGTAAACCTCATCTTTCATTAGGATAATACGATCGGGGGTTGCTAACTCGGAATATCTTTGAAGCATAGCATCTCCTACTTTGGTAATTGGGAATCGAGGACTGTATTTCACTTCATCTCCACACCACCACCAACAATCGACTATTGGCAATAACGTCGATCGATCCAAGCGCGCATTTCATCATCAGTTGCCGCGCAGATAGAGCGACCCGTAACCCGATCGCAACCGTGCCACCAAGCGTTACCATTATTGTCTGATGTCTGCCAAATTCTCAGTTCGTCCTCGCCAGCAGCGGCCGTGAGGAAAAACTGCCAAATTTTATTCATAGCCAAAAAGAGCGATTTCCCTTTTTTTTTGTTACCGGGTTGAGTTCGATCGGCAATCGAAACAACTCTCATATTTTGGGTATCAATCCGATTTTTGTAAGTAGACATAGCCAACACCTTCAATTTTTAATCCCACAGAAATTGCAGAAATAAAATCGCCAATAACAGCTTCAAACTGTAATATTTTCATTGCAATACAGCACGCGATTGTTGGCGTGCAAGTCCTGTGAAAGTCAATCTGTGACCTGATGAATTAACCTTAACTCTCTGGGAATTGACAATCAAAGCATTGCTTGCATAGATTGTATGAATAAAATAGATAGATTGACCGAAAGCCACCAAGGTAAAAAGGCTATGAATCAAATCAATACGCGGCGGATGAAACTCTCTCAAATTCAGGCTTTGATAGCAGTTGCAGAGTGTGAAAACTTTAGCGAAGCGGCTTTGGAATTGGCATTGTCGCAGTCAGCAGTCAGCCACGCCATCGCTTCTTTAGAAACAGAATTGGGAGTGCAATTGTTCCATCGCGGGCGACACGGTGCTCAACTGACGCCGGTGGGAGAAAGGGTAGTGATTCACGGGCGTCAAATTGTGCGATCGTTAGAAATGATGCTCAAGGAAGCTGATTTAGAAAAAGGCTTGCAGGGAGGCCAGGTACGGATAGTTACTTTTCGGAGTGTCGCCACGCATATCTTGCCCGGTATTATTGTTAAATTTCGCGATCGCTTTCCCAAAATTGCCGTCAGTATCAACGAAGTTTATTATACCCAAGCTGTGGAAGAGGCTTTGCGATCGGGCAAAGCAGACATCGGCTTTGTTTCCCTTCCCATATCCGATGAATTTGAAACAAAGGAAATTTTACGAGATAAATATCTGGTTTTGCTGCCACCGACTGCGAAATGTAAAAATGCTAAGATTACTTGGGAAGAATTAGCAAATTATCCGTTGATTTTGCAGCCGCCGGAAACAGCTTGTTCGATGCCGCTGCGCAAGTATTTGGCAACTTCAAAATTTCCCCTAAATATCGCTTACGAACTCAACGAAGATTCGACTATTGTCAGTATGGTGATGCAAGGTTTGGGTGCAGCAATTATGCCGCGTTTGGCTGCGGAACCGATACCTGCTAAGGTTAAAATTTGCAGTTTGCCAATGTCTTTTGAAAGGGTAATTGGAGTGGCTGTTTTGAGAGATGGGTTGTTAATTCCTGCCGTATTTGCGTTTTTGGATTTAGTTACAAGTGCGGCAGAGATTGAGAATGAGGGCGAGTTTCCGATCAATCCTTCTTGACTGGTTAATTGGTTATTTGTTATTTAACTGGTTACTCTATTGAAATTCTTTGCCAAATTATGGCAAATCCAGCCAAAACTAACAATAAAGGCGTAATCCAATCGCCCCAGCGCACGTACAAAGTCTGAGTTTGCCGCCGATAAATAGTAGCATCTTGGACTTCATAAGTATTAATTCCAGACATCCACACCGTCTCACCGTGGGGATTTACAAAAGCAGAATAACCTGTATTAGTGGCGATCGCCGCCCATCGATCGATCTCAATTGCTCGCATTACATCGAGAGCGTGATGTTGAGCCAACATCGGTGGTTTATAATGGGCATTGTTGGAAGCTGTGACCATAAATTCGCCCCCATTTGCCGCCTGATATCGGAAAATTTCTGCAAAGGCTGAATCGTAACAAATACCGACGATCGCGCGACCAAAAGGTGTATCAAACAATTGTCTCGGATTGCCCGGTACTAAATGAGCATCTAAAGGAGAAAGTCGATTAATAATCCCGCCTAAGATTTTATAAAATGGGATATATTCGCCTAAAGGCACGAGTTTAGTTTTATCATAGTGGCTGATGATTTCTCCGGTTTTGTCGATCGTAAATAAGCTATTAGTCATGCTACTCTTTTGCTGTCCAAAGCCTCCTATCCAAGCCAGAACGCCTCGATCGAGAATCGCTTGATAAAAAGAAAGAGTAGAACGCTGATACTCATTCGTCCAGACAAAAGGCAAAGCCGTCTCTGGAGTTAACACGGCATCAACTTTTCTGTCAGCTAACTGTTTGTATCCAGCCGTGTAACCTTCTAAAGCACGTCGCCAACCAACAGAATCAAACTTAATATCATTAGGAATATTACCCTGAATAATGCCTATTTTTAATTCCGTACCAGCCTCTGGATTTAAGGATTGATTATATAAATTCCAGCCTGCAATATGCAAAATCAAACACAAACTCACAGGAAAAACATAATAAATCCTGTTTTTCCTTCTGCCTTCTTTCTTCTTCTCTCTATCCGTTAAATCCGTTATATAATTCGTTGCCGAACTTCCTTCTACCTCCTGCCTTCTTCCTTCAATATAAGCTTCTGCGATCAAGCCATTTACTGCTAAAATTGCGGCTGTTACTGCACTCGGTCCGGAGAGTTGACCGAGGTGCAAAATTGCTAAGTTGTGCGGGCTTTGAGTGTAAGATAGTGATGTCCACCACAGCGAACCTTGACTCCACAAACTTTCTAAAACGCACCATAATGCAGTGCCAATTAAAACACGGATTAATGCTAATAATTTGGATTTCCCCCCCCCAACCCCCGCTTGTAAAGGGGGGGAGTTAAAAGTTCCCTTTTGTAAAGAGGAGGAGTTAAGAACATCAGTTTTTCCAGCTAAAGAGAAAGAGTTGAAAATTGCAAATAACCACGCCCAAACGACGACTAATACTGCTCCCCAAAGAGTGATGAAAACCCAACAAAAAAGTGCGATCGCCAAACTCGGCCACCAAGAAACCCCCAACCAAGTCATCGGATGAATTCCTACGATCCAAGATAAAGCTAATCCGTGATACCCAATTCCCCAGAATAATGGAAGAAGGTAATCCCCCCCTCGCCTCAAAGGGGGGAAGGAAGAAGAAAGAGGGAAGAATTTTTGTTTTTTTACTTCTGGTTGTAGTTGTTCGTAACTGACAACCAAAATCCATAGGGGAACTAAGGCGAACCAAGCCAATAGCCAAGCATTTACTGGTGCGGTTGTCAATGCCATCAAAATACCGCTGAAAAGTGCGATCGTCCTGGGTAAAATTTTCGGTTTATTAACCTCAATTTTTTGAAATTTGTGTCTATTAAATATCGCCACTTTGATTCTCGCTAAAACTCATCATTACCATCGATATAGAAGCAGGCATAAGTCCCAAGCATTAGTAATTTCTAATTTGTAGGGTGCGTCGCTATGAGATGTTTAATGGAACTTGCAGATTGTCGAAGGCGACGCACCTTACTATATTTGTAGGGTGCGTCGCTATGAGATGTTCAATGGAACTTGCAGATTGTCGAGGGCGACGCACCTTACTATATTTGTAGGGTGCGTCGCTATGAGATGTTCAATGGAATTTGCAGATTGTCGAGGGCGACGCACCTTACGATAGGAACATGAATACCTCATTTACCTGAGACAAATTATAGTTAGTATGTTAGTTTTTTGTTATAATAACTAATAACTAACCAGCCTTTACCAAGGACTACCAATCATTGTGAAAGCAGCCCAATAATAAGGATGAGCTAGATTGCGATCGCCCATGCTAGGCAATTCTGGGGTAATCTGCATCTGATTCCCAGCCCTCTTCGAGGAGAAAGCAAAGGAACCTCGCAATACCCCTTGTTCTATGCGCACTTGACCTTTAATCATCGCAATCTGTGCTTGCCTGAGAGCTTCAGCTTTAATCGGAGCTGTTTTTAATTGTTGATAAAACTCACTCATCAATGCCAAAGTACCTTCATCTGAAACATACCACAAACTCGCCAAAACAGACTTAACTCCCGCTTGAAATGCGAAACCAGCAAAACCCAATTCCGTTTTTTCATCTCCCAGCGCTGTACGACAAGCAGAAAGCACCAATAATTCCACTGGCGGATTGTTCCATCCTAACTTCCTGAGGTCATTTAATGGCAACTTTGTATCCCATAGTTGAATATAAGAATTGCTTGCTACACCGGGTTGAAATTCGCTGTGAGTTGCTAAATGAATAATTTGATAAGGCTGTCTATCGCGTTGAGCTTTAAGATTTTTTAGGGTAAACTGCTCGTTCAGAAAAGATTTTCCCTGCCACAAATCTACAATATTAGCTAGTTCTACAGGTACTGCTGGCAGGGGAGATAGCTGTGTAAATTGGGCTGCTCCCATTGCCAAGACAGAGGCATTTTGAAGCGATTGATAGCGAGTATCTGTGAGAGAAATAGTTGGGATTTGAGCGATCGAATATTTTTCGACAAGGAACTGTTTGCCGTCGTAAAGAGCCGCTAAAGGAAGACTTCGCAAACCTGTATCTAGTGAAAACAGCAGCGTATTAATGCCTTGACTCTGCAAATCTTTTTCTAAAGGTGCAATTAGCCGATCGTAAAGTTTATGAGCGGATTCTTTGTAGCTGCTGGTGTTCCGTTTTCGAGGATTAGAGATTTCTTGTCTGAAGTCTTTTACTAATGTTAGTACGCTGGTGCGATTAGCTCGATCTACTGTTTTTCTAATCGCATTACCATCGGGTGTGAATAGTAACAGTTCTAATCGATCGGGGAATAGATTAACATAGATAATTGCCGATCGCGATTTTGTTTGAGAGGAAATTTTAGTCAAAGTATCGCGAATATTTTCGGCGACGATTGGTTGCCCGGTAAAGCTATCGCCAAAATAAGTAGAATATCGATCGGTACGATTTCGATCGACAGATAATAAGTAATTGAGATTAGAAATAGCGGCAAGATTACCCGCAGGATTTGCTCCGCTGGTGGGAATATTCACTTTACCGCCCGGAATATTGCCCCTTGGGACTGGAGGTGACATAGTGCCATTACCCGGAGGTAGCATAGTAGTATCGCCGACAATACCGGGGGCAACAAGTATCTGAATATTATTATTAGGAGGAACCCCTGGCTGACTCTTAGAACTAAGCTGTCCATTAATCGGAGAATTGGGCTGGATATTCGGTAACATGGAAGTTTGCAGAATATTAACCTGAGTCGCCTGGTTACTAACCATCTGGGGTAAAGATAAAACCTGAATATTATTAGGAATTATCCCAAAATTATTGTTAGAAATAAGCTGTCCATTAATCGGAGGATTGGGTTGGATATTCGGCAACAGAGAAGTTTGAATCCTATTCCCTTGTGCCCGAATTGTATTAGCTATAGCGGGAGGAAACATGGAAATCGGCGAATTATTTGAACCGCTGATATTCCCCCCATTCAAAATAGTGGGTAAAGCAGAGTTATTCTGAAAGGAATTACCTGCTGTCTGAGGATTTACCCCATTAATATTGTTAGGAGGAGAATTCGGATTTGCCGTATTAGTTGGTGGCGCAGACGTACCGCCATTACTATTGTTAGGAGTGGAATTCGGATTTTCCGTATTGGTCAGTTCGGGGGACATCCTCTCATTACTATTGTTAGGAGGAGAATTCGGACTTCCCGTATTAGTCGGTTGCGGGGAGATACCACCATTACTATTGTTAGGAGGAGAATTCGTCGGACTTCCCGGATTAATCTGTTGCGCAGATCTTATGACTGCCGCGTTGTTATTTTCTGCTAAATTATTAGAAGGCGAATTGTTCGGGGCAGAATCAGTTAATTGAACAGTGCCATCGCTATTAATAGTAACGCCTGTAGCATTAACTTTGTCACCTCCACCTGTCAGCAATTCAGGAAGAGTTGCCGCCGAGGTCGATTTCCCATTCTCCTCTTTTTCAACCTGAGTCTGAGAATTCAAAGCCTTGCTACTTAATTCTACACTCAGTAAATGTCCCGGTTGACTGATCCGGACAACACTTTCTCCCGGTACGGGTATGATATTGATTTGACCGTCAGGTGCAGAAACTTGACCTGTATTTGTGACAGTACCGCCAAGTAAATTTAAACTTTCCCCTCGATTTACTGCCAAATTTCCGCGATTAACAATGCTTGCAGGTTGACTTGCCGAAAAAACAAAGCTGCTTGGACTTCCTGTTAAAGCGGTATAATTATTAGAGCCGATCGCATTAAAGAAGTTGCTGCCAAAACCAATACTATTTGCAGTAGTCGCAGTAAAAGATGCAGGCACGTTTAACTGAGCATTAGCGCCAAAAATAATGCCCGCAGGATTGATTAAGAATAAATTAGAATTGCCGCCACTAACTCGAATCAAGCCATTAATTAGTGAAGCATCTCCGCCGACTATTCGTGCTAAAATATTTTGAATAGCCGGATTAGAAATAAAATTAGCAGTTTGAGTTTCAGTCAATCCTAATTGTTGAAAAGTGTGGAAAAGGTTGACCCCATCTCCCGACAGTTTGCCACCGCTAATATCGATGCGATTTCCTTGACGAGTGACTGTAGTGCCGGTGCCGTCAGTTGCGGGAGTAATTGATTGTCCGAAAGCAGCGGTTTGTCCTAAAAAAAAGCTAACTGATAAAACTAAAAACGGCCTTTTTACTTGAGATTTTGCGGTTTGATGCAGTAAATTCATAATCCAGAACCTTCTACTACTAAACAAACATTTGCCGGCATCCACTCGCTAACCAATTTAGAGATAGTCTCGGCTAACTCGAATTTGCAGTTTTTTTTGATAAGTAGTCCAGCGAACGTCACCCCAACTTTTTCTTTTTCCAAGCCTCAACAAACGGCAAAAACACCGACACCAATTCCTGTCGCCCCACCACCAAAGTCGGATAAGAAACCCTCCCGTAATCCTTGCCAACTTCCAGCGGAAAAATCGCCCCCAGCTCCAGTGGCAGCCAAACTGCACCCGCAGCCTTGACAATTACCCAACTCCCTGCAATATCCCAAATTTTAGGAGTCGCTTCCACTCCTCCTAAAACCGCACCTGAAGCCGCAGTTAAAAAGTTGTAACTAGCCATTCCCAACATCCGCACTTTACTCGGAAGATGAGGCCCAATTCCCACACTGCGCGAACACAAATTAAAAAAATGATTCCCACTCAATTTATCAGCACTCCCACGGATCGGCTGTCCATTTAAGAAAGCACCTTGAGGCATATTTTCAAACACGTCGCCCGCTAAATCTTCAGCAAAAAAACCGTGAAAAGATTGATTAATTGGCGGCAAATGTACGCAACCAAAAACCGGAGTTCCGTGATACAATAAACCTAAAGAAATACCCCAAATCGGAATTCCCCTTGCAAAATTAGTTGTAGCATCCAAAGGATCAACAATCCAGCACCATTCAGTATCGGGGAAAACGTGTTCTCCCTCCTCACTCAGGATACCGTGAGTGGGGAAAGCAGAGGCGATCGCACTTCTAATTTCCGCATCGGCCCAATTATCGGATTTCGTCACCAAACTGCCATCATCCTTCTCATCGGCTTGCGCAGAACCGAAATCTTTCAATAACTGCTGTCCGACTCGATCGACAGTAACTTGTGCAAAACTTAAAATAGAATCCCAAAAATTAGTCATTGGTAATTGGTAATTGGTAATTGGTTCCTATCAACTGTCAACTGCCTGCTCTGAGCGTAGTCGAAGGGTCAACTATCAATTGTCAACTGTTAACTATCAACTGTCAACTGCTTGACTGCCAACTGTCAACTATCAACTGCCAAAATCTCAGTCTAATTCATTTTCTAGGATAGTGGCGATCGCACTTTTAGCATTATCCTGAAACTCCCCAACATCCACCCTACCCAACAGCCAAACAGCCACCACCATACCCACCGCCGGCACAGTAAAAACCAACCCATAAGCCAGCATCGGCACCTCAAACAAACTCCTGCCAACATCCAAAATAGCACCGCCACTAACCGTCGCCACACCCCTAGCCATCGCTTGCGACAAACCCCAAGCACCAATAAAAGTACCCGCAGTTTCCGCCGCAGTCAAATCCAACATCAAACTCAAAGCGCCCGTCGTCGTAATTCCCGAAGCTAGTCCAAACAACAGCAAAGCCGACTTAAACAAAATCGGATTTCCAGTAAATCCCGATGCAATAATCAAGCCAAAACAAACCGCTACCGACAAACAGCCCAATCTAATCGTATTTTGTTTGCCAATTCGCGGTACAATTAAAAAACCAGTGGCACTCAAACCGCAAAGCACGCCAGTACCGTAAATAGCATTCAACCGCGTAGTTTCCGAAATCGGCATCTGAAAAATTTCCCCGCCGTAGGGTTCTAAAACCGCATCCTGCATAAACAAACAAATTGTCATTATCAACAGGAAGGTAAAAAATAAACCGGTTTGACGACTAGCAGTCAAAATCCGCAGAGCTCTTCCCAGCGTAATTTTATCTTCTCGATCGACCACCGTCGATCTGCTTTGGTAACGCGAATACTTTTTCTCCACCCCAAAAGTGGCAATCCCCGCCAACAGCAAAACCACAGCCGGAACTTTTACAAACAAACCATTAATCGAAGCCTGCAAAACTTCCCGCGACGTATCCCCATCAATTTGCTTCAACAAACCGCTGCTAACGATCGCCCCTATAATAATACCAACCATCAACATCGACCAAACCACACCAATCAACTTCGATCGGTCTTCCTCATCGGAAACATCCACCAACAAAGCAGCAAAAGGCGTCGAGCTCATGCAAATCGCAATACCGTAAAGCGCAAAAATCAAACCCAACAAACCCACCCAAGCATAGGTAGGAGTCGTCCACCCTACAGCCTCCAAACTGCCGCCCAAGCGCCACATCACCTGCACCGCCAAAAAAGCCGAAATTGCAAATAAAACGCATCCCATCCACACATAACCCGTGCGGTGATGGCCAAACAAAGGTCTAGCATCAGACATCTGTCCGAACCACACTCTAGCCGGCGCCACAAACTGGTGCATTGCCAGAGTACCAGCCACCACAGTAGCCGGAATCACCAACTCCTTAATCATCACCCGATTGAGTACCCCCAGGGTCAAAATCGACATCATGCCCAACCCCATCTGAAACAAACCCAACCGGAACATAGTCAACAGGTTAATCCTCTTGAGCGCAGCAGTCGCGGAATCAGTTAATCTTGAATCTGGCAAAGGGTCGATCGACATAAATATTAAGTAAATACAGGATTAGCACTCATATTAACTGAAATAAAACCGCCTTTCCTCCCAAGGCCCGAAGCTCAAATGCGATTATTCATACAAAAATAAAGAGAATCAATATAGCAACCGCCACCAGAAAGTGCGGACATAAATAACCTCATGAATAGAGCCGGCGACCCCGCGTTCGATCGACGGTTTGATTCGGGTACTATGTAAGTGTCAACTGTCAACTGCTATAACTGTGGATTTATCAACCGTGACAACCATTACCCTAGGAAAAAATGGCCCAGCCGTCATTCCCCTGTGCGTAGGAACTTGGGCGTGGGGAGACAAATTATTTTGGAACTACGGTAGCAACTACGGCCCCGCCGAAGTCGAAGCAGCATTCAAAACATCCCTAGACGCCGGAGTCAGCTTCTTCGACACAGCCGAAGTCTACGGTAATGGCTTGTCAGAAGAATTGCTGGGACAGTTTATCAAAAAAACCACCCAACCCGTACAAATAGCCACCAAATTCGGCCCTCTACCTTGGCGCATCACAGGAAAATCTGTTTCCGAAGCCCTTACAGCTAGCTTAAAACGCTTGCAAGTAGAACAAATAGCCCTCTACCAAGTACACTGGCACTTCAGCTTTTTGCTAAGTCAAGAAACCCTGATGAACGCCTTAGCAGATGAAGTCAAACAAGGCAGAATTCAAGCAGTAGGAGTCAGCAACTACACCGTAGAACAAATGCGCGAAGCCCACAAAATATTAGCAGCCAGAGGCGTTCCTTTAGCAACAAACCAAGTGCGTTACTCCTTGCTATCGCGACAAGTAGAAAAACAAGGAATTGTCCGTACCGCCCGCGAATTAGGAGTCACAATTTTAGCTTATAGCCCCTTAGCCCAAGGATTGCTCACTGGCAAATATAGTGGCCAAGAGCAACCAGCCGGAGCTCGCAAATTAGACTCCCGTTTTAGCAAAAATGGCATCGAAAAAATCGAATTAGTCATGTCAACCCTGCGAAAAATGGGCAAAAAGCGCGATCGAACCCCCGCTCAAGTTGCTCTCAACTGGTTAATTTGCCAAAATGGAGTCATCCCAATTCCCGGTGCTAAAACAGCAAAACAAGCTGAAGAAAATGCAGGCGCATTAGGTTGGAATTTGAGCCAAGATGAAGTCAATCAATTAGAATTAATGACCCGTCCCTGGCGAGAATAAATATAATATCGTGTCCGCTTAACTAATTTAACTGGTTTAAACGGCGATTAAAATCGCTCGTGCGATACCCTGAGCTTAGTCGAAGGGTCGCTTCCCTCTCAGCACGCTTTGTGTCTGAGTTTCCCGCATCCCGTGAGGTCTTATGAAACTAAAACGATTGGGTCACGTAGCCGTTTGCGTCCAAGACATTGAGAAATCTGCTGAGTTCTATCGCAACTTGGGAATGGAATTGGTCTGGAAAGATGCAGACTGGGCTTATTTAAAAGCAGGAGAGGACGGACTGGCACTGTTGAGTCCAACTTACGACCAAGCAGGGCCGCATTTTGGGTTTGTATTTGACGATCGTACCGAAATGGAATCAGCTTACCAACAACTCAAAGCCGAAGGAGTTTCCGTCACCCACATCCACGAACACCGCGACGGTACAGCATCTTTCTACGGTAGAGATCCGGATGGGAACGGCTTCGAGTACCTTTACGAACCAGCCCAAAAATGATAGGACTTACGCATCAAAACCTTCATAAACCGGGTTTTTGGCTGTGTATGTGTGTACACACGATCGCGGGTGATCTCTCCTGTAAGTAAGGTGCGTCGCCACCGGTAAACAAGCAAGTTCTATCCAAGATCCCCCAAGCGACGCACCCTACAAACTGTTCCACAAAAATTCAATGTTCTTGTGGAATGGGCACGCGAGCCCGTTCCCTCTCCCTTCCCGGAACATCCGTACAAGTCGGCGAATAATATGACGTAATTACACCAACCTTCCCACAGTAGGGTGTAGGCTTCTGAATAGCAAATATATCCAGAACTTCGGAAAATCGCGCAATAGTCTAAAATCTAAAATCTAAAATCTAAAATCCTCATGTTTCAGAGAATACAAGTCAGAAATCGCTGGAAATCCCTCTTCAAACCCTGGGAGGAAGCAGACCCTTGGCTGTTCGGTGCTTGCATCGGCCTCACCTTCTTTGCCGGAATCATGATCCGCAGCGTCGAACTCAACCAGGGACTGATCGACTGGTGGCGACACTGGGTGACTGGGGCCGTCGGTTTGTTCTTAGCGATCGTGATTTCTCGTTGTCGCTACGAAATTCTAATTGAGTGGAAATGGCCGATTTATATATTCATCAATTTGTCATTGATCGCGGTACGGTTTATCGGTACTACAGGGCTCGGTGCCCAGCGGTGGATTAATATCGGTGGCTTCTACTTGCAACCGTCAGAATTTGCCAAAATAGGCATGATCATCACTTTAGCAGCTTTGCTGCAAGCTACAACGACGCCTACGGTGGCGGATCTGTTGAGGATGTTGGCAATCGTCGCGGTACCGTGGGGATTAGTATTTGCAGAACCGAATTTGGGTACTTCGCTGGTGTTTGGGGCGATCGCGATCGGGATGTTTTACTGGGGTAATGTCAATCCCGGTTGGCTAATATTGCTCTTCTCTCCTCTGATCTCGGTTCTCCTCAACAACGTATCTATCCCGATTTGGATCGGGTGGGTAGTCGTTGCGGGTATTATTGCTTGGCGAACCTTGCCTTGGTCCTGGTTGGGGGCTTTCGGTACAGTGTTAGTGAATGTGGTATCGGGACACGTTGGACAAGTTTTTTGGGGTTTGCTGAAGGACTATCAAAAAATGCGACTGACAGGATTTTTAAACCCCGAAAAAGATCCTTTAGGCAGCGGATATCACTTGATTCAATCTCGCATTGCTATTGGTGCCGGGGAACTTAAGGGCAGGGGTTTGTTTCATGGAACGCAAACTCAACTTAACTTTATTCCCGAACAGCACACGGACTTTATTTTTTCAGCGATTGGCGAAGAATTGGGTTTTATTGGCTGTATTTGCGTGTTGTTTGTCTTCTGGATAATTTGTTTTCGTTTGGTAATGATCGCTCAAACTGCTAACGATAATTTTGGTTCTTTGTTGGCGATCGGCGTATTGTCAATGTTGATTTTTCAGGTGTTCGTAAATATTGGGATGAACATCGGCTTAGCTCCGGTTACGGGGATTCCGCTACCTTTCCTCAGTTATGGGAATGCGTCGCTACTGAGTAATTTTATCGGATTGGGACTGGTGGAGTCAGTGGCGAATCACCGACAGCGCAAGAAGAGGTGGAATAGATGATAGTTGACTAAGAATTTCTTGATGGTATAGGCCCCGGATTTATTTCTGGGGTCAATTCTCCAATTATTCAATCATCCAATCTAAAATGGAAAATACCCCGATCGATTCCCGATTACCCATTACCAGCGAGAACCTCAACTCCAGAAATCCGATCGAGGGTATACTTATTCATTCATATTCTTGTAAGTAGCAACTGCCGACGGCGAACTCCGATTCAAGTAGCGGAATATCCAATATTTAAATACCGCATCCAAGATCACTGGGAAAGTCGCAATAAATAGAAAGATAAACTGCCTGTTTTCCGGCAATCCAAAATGTCTCGATAAACCTTCGAGAATCACTTCCCAACCGTGAGGTGAGTGGAATCCGACAAACACATCCGTAAACAATATAATAATGAAAGCTTTAGCACTGTCGCTGAGACCGTAAACAACGTCGTCCATGAAAGACTTTAAAATCTCAATCTCTCTCTTGTTTTTCACGAGAATAACAACAAAGGCAACACAGGAAATCAAATCGGCAAAAACATTTTTTATAGCACTACCACTTTCCTCGCGGTATTCCCCCGCTAGCTCAACAGCTTTCTCTTCCATCTTTTTTTCTCTTTGTTCTGAAGAAAGTTCTGGAGCCATGCCAATTAATGATTGAAATTTGAGGTGCTGCTCAAATCTCTCCAGTTCTTTAAATGCTTCTTCTTCCAAGTCAACGTTGATAAATAGAGAAGCATTGTTTTTAACTCTCACCTGGTCAACGATCGGTCCTACTATAAAATTCTTAGCAAGTTGATTCGTCAACAACGGAATTAAAATCAAAAGTAAAATAAACCTTAGAGAGATGATAGTTTTGATTTTAGAATTGCGAAAATTTTTAACTACTTCTTTTTCTGCTTGTGGGTCTAACTCTTTAGTAATTCGATTCAGCGTTCCCAAAAGCGATCGCGGTAATAAATTTACTTCTTCAAAGTTAGTGTCTACTACATCGCGAGCATTTCGTTCGGAGTTAGATGAACCGTTATTTTCATAAGGATAAAGGCTACCATTTGTAGTCTTAGGAGCCACAGTTGCCGAACTGCTCACCGGAACAATAACATTTGATTTACTATTAATGTACTTGCTAGTTACTCTATCAATACATTCTAGCTTTTCCAATACAAGCGATGCTCGCTCTTTAGTATTTACACCTAATCCATTTAGGTAATTATCCGCCAAGTGTCCCCGATTTGGTTTAGCTGCTACCCGCTCCGGCAGTTCCAAAAAAAAACGGCTAGCATTAAACTCAACCATTCGAGTTTCGATTACTTTGAGGTATTTTTGGAGTTCGGCTTTAAAAAAAGAGAGAGTGCTTTGTCCGTAATCACTAGCTCGATCGGCAATCGGTTGACCGCCAAAATGCTCGTCTTCGATCGCCTTAATTACCAGTGCAGCTTCGTAAGCCTGTTCTAGGGCCCTCTCAGGCGTTTCTCGATACCATTGATGCGCACCGTAGAAGTATTTTACAATCCTGTCCCAGGGAGAAGTGTTCATAGCTCAAGCAGTTTAGTTTTATGAAGAGATTCGTGATTCAATCATTCATGGTATATTAACAAATTTACTTATATTGGAAACCGTGGACTCGGATTCAATTTGGATTGTCGGAGCCGCCCGCAGTGGCAAAACCACTCGTTTAATCGAGCAGTTCTGTATTTGGAGCCAAAGTGTCAAGCCCTTGTCCGCTAAAATGTCAAGCCGCTTGGGTTCCGGGCGTCGGAGGATCGGACAGACGGGCCCAGCAATTTTAGTCTTAGCAGCTAACGGCGACAACAGGCTCGAATTGGCCGATCGCATCACCGTTGCTACCCAAGGAAAATATGCCTTTGACTCGACTACACCTTTCGGATTTTTCGAGGAGGAGGTGATACTTTTTTGGCCGTTGCTAGTTCAGTCGCTAGATTTGAGGGCCCAATTTCCGCTGCGACTGCAACCCGAAACCGAACTGGAACTTGCCACTAGACTCTGGCGTCGCGAATTAGACGAAGGCATTTTGCGACAAACAGGGGTAAGTCCAAACCGAATGGTGCGTCGAACTCTAGACTTATTACAATTGGCTGCTGTTAGTTGTAGGCCCGTAGAAGAGATTCCCAGCATTCTGGAAGAGGGATTTGCTGGGGAGAGTGGATCAACCAGTCTGTGGGCTGGTATGGGAGAGTTGCTGGGAAGGTGGCGAGAATGGTGCTTGACGCGAGGGTTCCTGACTTACGGGATTATTTGCGAACTCTACTGGCGCTATCTGTTGCAGGACACCACTTATCAGCAGCATTTAGCCGATCGATACCAAGCAGTCATAGCAGACGATGTTGATGATTATCCAGCCATTAGCCGTTATTTGTTTGAGTTTATGCTAGACCGAGGCGCAGTCGGGGCCTTCGCCTACAATCCAGATGGAGGAGTGCGCTTGGGTTTGGGGGCTGATACGGAATATATGGCTGGACTCGAAACACGGTGTAATCTGGTGGAAAACTTGGACACAGAAGCAGGTTTAGCCCCAGAGATTGGAGAGGTGGTGGTAAATTTAGCAATTGATTCTTATATTTTTTATCCTTTAGGTTTGAGTTTGCCCGGATCGGTGCGATCGCTCCAAACTACATCTCGGGCCCAACTGCTGCGAGAAACCGCCGAAATAATTGCCGACGCAGTGAAGTCAAAAGCCGTGCAGCCGCAGGAAATAGCCGTAATTGCGCCCGGTATGGATGCGATTGCCCGCTACAGTCTCACGGAAATTCTCGCCCGCGACAGTATCGCCGCCGAATCTCTCAACGATCAGCGTCCCCTATCGAGTACCCCAGCAATTCGAGCTTTGCTTACCTTGTTAGCGTTAGTCTATCCGGGACTCGGCCGCTTATTAAACCGAGACGCTGTAGCCGAAATGTTGATCGTGTTGGGCACTCAGAAACACCACCCAGGAGAAACAGAAGGAGAGGAAGAGGGTGACAATCCAAAATCTAAAATCCCAAATCCCAAATCGATCGACCCAGTAAGAGCCGGTTTAATCGCCGATCACTGTTTTTGCCCAGATCTCGATCGACCTCAATTGCTGCCAATTACAGCCTTTCCCCGGTGGGATAGACTTGGACACCGAGCCGCCGCCGCTTACGAGCAAATTGTGGCATGGATTGAAGAACAGCGATCGCAACAACAGCAGCGCCTCCTGCCGAGTCCAATATCGCTGCTCGATCGAGCGATCCAAAAATTTCTGATTTCCGACAGATACCTCCCCTACGACCAACTAGCAGCTTTGCGGGAGTTAATGGAAACCGCCACCCACTACTGGCAAATAGACGGACGAATGCAACGCGTAGAATTAACCACAGGTGGCAACTCAGAGACGATCGCCCGCTTCATCCAGTTGTTGCGCCAAGGAACTGTCACCGCCAATCCCTTTCCAGTCCGTCCCGACGGTGCAGCCGCCTCAGCCGTCACCCTCGCCAACATTTTTCAGTACCGCAGCAGCCGCCGCGCCCACAAATGGCACTTTTGGCTGGATGCTGGCTCGCATCTGTGGCTGAGTGGCGGGGCGGCGACGCTGTTTGGCGCGCCTTTGTTTTTGCGATCGCAATTGGGGCGTCCCTGGCAAACTGAAGACGAAACAGAAGCTGGCGAACAGCGACTGCGACGTATTCTGCTAGATTTGTTAAGTCGCTGTTCCTTGCTTTACCTTTGCCACAGCGAACTAGCCGTCAGCGGACAAGAACAAACCGGGCCACTGTTGCCCCTAATTCACACCTCTGTTTCTTACCAGAGGTCAATCGATCGCTAGAAGGTAGAAGGTATAATTCAATAAAAAATCATGAATGCAAAGATTTTGATTGCTACTCCCTGGGATCAATCCTTTGGGTTTCGATCGATATTAAAGTATACCCAAAACTTGCCTCGAAATATGCAATGATTAATTTTTTAATAATTGCAAAGATTCCTGGGTTAAAAAATACCTATAGGCATTGCAATTTTGATTGAGTATGTTAGAAATAATCAGGATTATTAATCAATAATATGCCAAAAAAAATTTTGGCGACAAACTGATAACTAAGGGTTGATAGGGAGATCAATGCTGCTATCAACGTAAAGAGAGTGGGGCTGGACGTGTTCCCCACTATAAAACGCCGTAAAGGTGGAATTACAGTAACCCTGTCGTCTACTGATTCCACCTCCAAGGAAGTTCTCCACACTCTTCGGAGTGTCTGAGAAGCGTACACCTACCCGAAGCGTCAGGTGTAGCAGCGTCACGAGCGTCACTTCTTAAAGTCAATAGGGATCGTCGTTTACAGGAGCCAAAATTATGCCAAGTGCAGTGCCACCAGCATTTCTCGAAAATGGACCGATATTCAATTTTGGGGGGGACGAAACGATCGGACCAACGCCAACACCAGAACCAACACCAACACCAGAACCAACACCAACACCAGAACCGACACCAACACCAACACCAACACCCGCACCCACTCCCACTCCCACACCCACTCCCACTCCCAGCGACGATACATTCGGTGGCATAGACGACACATTGAACGGAGGCAGAGGTACCATACCGGTAGTGATCGGTGGCATAGTTCGTGGGGGTGAAACAAATGATTCCTTGGTCGGTAGTCCAGGCCCTGACGTGATTTCCGGGCTGGAAGGCGACGACAACCTCCAAGGCGCCGGTGGCGACGATCTGATATTTGGCAACGAGGATGATGATGTACTCTTCGGCAGTACAGGCAATGACATTCTTGATGGCGGTTCCGGATTCGATACCCTATACGGAGGCAAAGGTCGCGACTCCCTGGAAGGGGGAAATAATCCCGATCAACTTTTTGGTAATGATGGCAGCGACACGGTAATCGCTGGCGAAGGCAGAGACACTGGTTTCGGGGGCAAAGGCACCGACAGTATGCGCGGCGGGTTGGGCGATGATTGCCTTTCGGGCGATCGAGGCGCCGATATTGTCTGGGGGGACCAAGGCAACGACTCTCTGTTTGGTGGTGCAGATGAAGACCAGCTATTCGGTGGCGAAGGCGGCGACTGGCTCTACGGCAATGCTGATTCAGATACGATTTTTGCTAATGAAGGCGACGACATCGTATTTGGTGGCGAAGGCGACGACATCTTTGATGGTGGTGCTGGCAATGACGTTCTTTGGGGCGAACAAGGCAAAGACATAGTGGCAGGAGGCGAAGGCAGAGATGTCTTCGTCATCAGTGGTTTCAGTTCTCCCGACGGTAGTAGCAGCAACGGCACGAACCCGGCATTTACCACCAGTGGCGGTCCAGACATCGCCGACGCTGACATTTTCACGGATTTTCGCGTTGGCGAAGATTTAATTGGGTTGAGTGGGGACCTCAAGTTTGAAGACTTGATTATCTTCCAAAGTTCGGACACCAAAGCCGGCAGTACCATTATTCGCAACGGCGTTAGCGGCGACTTTTTAGCAGTATTACCGGGAGTTGACAGCAGAACGATCGGGCGAGACACATTTGTGATTGCCCCCACAGTTCCTGGTAGCGCTACCCCGCTACCGCTGCCCACCCCGACGCCTACAGATAGTCCGACACCAACACCCACCGCAAGTCCGACGCCGACGCCGACAGATAGTCCGACACCGACGCCGACAGATAGTCCGACGCCGACGCCAAGTCCGGCGCCGATGTTCCCAACACCGACGGGAAGTCCGACACCAACACCGACACCGACGCCAAGTCCGACACCAACACCGACGGCAAGTCCGACGCCGACACCAACTTCGAGTCCCTTCCCCAACCAGTTCCCACTAGCAGTCAACGACAACTTCACCACGGTTGCGGGTCAAAAACTTAGTTTGAATGTCCTGTTCAACGATACAGATCCCGACAAAAATCCGCTGACTGTCACAACTTTTACTCCACCAGCCAATGGGCAATTGACTCCCTCAGGCCCGGCCGGGACCTTCGAGTACACGCCGAACGCTAGTTTTTCGGGTACTGATAGCTTCAGCTACTCGATTTCAGACGGTAACGGTGGCACAAGTCAGGCTACGGCGACTATCAACGTCAGCAGCCCGCCGAAGGTAGTGATTAGCGAGGGTGTAATCGTTGCGAAAGCATCTCCTCTTCAGACAATCACCTCCGCCGATTTGTTAGTCACAGATTCTGACAACACGCCGTCGGAAATCGTTTACACGATTACCAAAGCCCCCGACGCCAGCAGAGGCTTTGTCCAAAGGGGCAGCACTTTCCTCAACGTCGGTAGCAAATTCAGCCAAGACGACATCAACAACAACATTGTCAAGTACAACCTGTTATCCTCCGGTGGCAACGACAGCTTTACGTTTACAGCATCAGACGGGGCTGCCACGGTTGGGCCGATATCCTTCAGCATTACTGTTGTAGACAATATTATCGATCGCACCAATCTCCCAGCCAGCAGTTTTACAGGCAGCAACCTCAGCGACTTCATCGTCGGCGGAGGGGGTAACGATACCCTGTTTGGAGGCGACGGCAACGATATCATCGATGGCAGGGCTGGGGACGACCTCGAATTCGGTCAAACAGGTAACGACTCCGTACTTGGTTTTACAGGCAATGACACCATCGATGGTGGTGACGGCAACGACACCGTTGACGGCGAAGACGGCATCGACTCTCTAGTCGGCGGACTGGGCAATGACCTGATGTTCGGCGGCAATGACGGCGACAATCTTTCAGGTGGTGATGGTAGCGATACCATTGACGGTGGCACAGGTAATGACTCCGTACAGGGAGAATCTGGCGACGACTCCATGTCCGGAGGAATTGGCACCGATACCTTATTGGGCGGAATTGGCGACGATTCGATCGATGGCGGGGCGGGCGACGACATCCTCGACGGTGGCATCGGCAGGGACTTGCTTGATGGTGGCATCAATAGCGACTTACTATCGGGTGGCGACAGTGAGGACACCATCTTGGGTGGAGACGGCAGCGACACGGCACTCGGAGGTGCTGCCAACGACTATCTGTTGGGCGAAGCTGGCAGCGACTCCTTGTTGGGCGAAGCTGGTGACGATACTGTCGATGGTGGTATCGGCAGCGATAGTGTCAATGGCGACTTTGGCAATGACTTGGTGTTGGGCGGCGATGACAACGACTCGCTTTCCGGCGGTGCAGGCAATGATATTGTCGGCGGTGGGGGTGGTTCCGACTTGCTGATCGGCGATGTTGGTAATGATTTCTTCTACTACGAAACTCCTAGCGAAGGAGTTGATATTATTTCCGACTTTAATGTAGGTGGCAGCGGAACTGACAGATTCTTGTTCAGATCTTCTAGTTTCGGAGGTTTAACTAACACCGGCACTACTAACGATTTCACCAGTTTTATTGTCAGAAATATCGGCTCTAGCGGTGACAATATCAGCAAGCAAGAAGTGATTCTATTTGAATCTACATTCGACAATGCCCAAGGAGTGAATGCCGTGTTGAAAAATCAAAATGGTTCAAGTAAAACAGGAGCTTTCTTTGTTTACCTGAACAATACTTTCAACAAGTACGTTCTCGGCTTCGATCCGAATGTGGCTGATGACAGTCTCCCAGCTTTCGATTTGGCAGTGTTGAATACTATTCCCACACTTCCGGGCGCTCTAAGCACGGTCATTACTGCATCTGACTTTAAGTTTATCTAGCTTGAAGTGACAGAAATCTCACATCGTACTATAACGGTTGGTGTGAGATTAATTGCGTGTTAAAAACTCTTACTTAGCTAAACAGACGGGAATCCCACACCATAACGCCTCGTTTGGTGTGGGATGACGAGACGAACAAATCCCGATAGAATAACACTAACTAAAGCGTAAAGGTCGTAACGCAATGAAAGTAACATATCAGTACCAATTCGATCCAGACACCAAGCAAAAGCTAGAACTAAACCACTGGTTGAGGATTTGCCGTTATTGGTATAATCGTCAACTAGGGGATAGATTTGATTGGTGGCAGATGAACCGTACTACCGCAAATGCTTGTCCATTAATTACCAGCATCTCTGCGCCTAGAGAAAAGCCAAACTACTACTCACAAAAACAACAATTACCCATCCTCAAAAAAGACTTAGTAAAAGTCTTCCATAGTGGCGAACTACTGAACTTTAAACAGGTAGATTCAACTATTCTGCAAGATGTTTCTAAGCGAGTAGATAAAGCCTTTGATCGATTTATTGTTGGCGACAGCAAGGGCGGAAAGTCAGGCAAGCCCCGATTCAAGACTGAAGCGGATTATCGAACAATGACTTTTTCTACCGCTAATAACGATTGGATTAAATTGGTTCGTAAGAATTGGCTCTATATTCGATTGCCAAAGCTAGGGGTTGTCAAGGTTCGGATGCACCGTTCCATTCCAGATGGATTTACTGTCAAACAAGCTAGTGTTACCAGAAAAGCTGATGGTTGGTACATTCAATTAATGCTTGAAGATCCTTCTGTGTCTGAATTCACACCTGATGAAATCATTCCGACTTGGGACAACTCAATTGGATTAGATGCGGTACTTCATGAAGATGTTTATCTAGCAACATCTGAGGGTGAAAAACTACCTTCACTCAAGCCACTACGCAAGAGCAAAACTAAACTAGAACGGATTTCAACTAAACGGAATAAGCGGAAGCGGGGAAGTAGAGCTAGGCGGAAACTAGCAAAAAGAGAGGCGCGTCTGCATCAAAGTATTGCTCGTTCTCGCCAAGAATTTCAGTACAAAACTGCTCATAAGCTTGCACGAACAGGAGCTAAATTCTTCTTCTATGAAGACTTAAATCTTAAAGGTTTAACCAAGCGAAATAAGGTAAAAGATGATGATGGGACTTATCTTCCTAATGGTCAATCAGCTAAGTCAGGACTGAATAAATCTTGGCTAGATGCTGCCTTCGGTCAATTTTTCAAGACACTGGACTACATAGCCGCAAAAGCTGGAGCAGTTGTCATTTCAAAAAAACCTGCTTATACCTCAATGGTACTGTGTTATCGGAATGAAATGATTTTCACCGATTGCAGTATTCGAGATTATTGGGATGAGCAAAACTTTCTGATGGTAGATCGTGACATTAATGCTGCGATTAATTTAAAGAGACTGGGGTTGGACATTTTCCCCAGTATAAAACGCCGTAGTGGGAATCTTTCTGTAGTAGGAACTATGGATGATAGTACCATAAAGGAAATTTTGTATACCCTTCATAGGGCTGCAAAGATGCCCACGTCATAGCGTACTCGCTTGACGTGGGAGTATGTCACTAGCGTCGCAAGGAGGCGGAACAATGCCAGCAGCAGTACCAGCAGGTTTTCTCGAAGGACGGCCACCGTTCGTGTTACTGGATGATAACGGGAATGTTGCGGATATTATCGGCACGGTACCCTCGCCTACGCCGGCGCCGGGACAACGACTTCCACAACTGGGACAACGACTTCCACAACTGGGACAACAACTTCCACAACTGGGACAACGACTTCCACAACTGGGACAACAACTTCCACAACTGGGACAACAACTTCCACGACGGGGACAAGCCCAGGGATTTTGGTAACGCCTGTCCCACGACCAACTCCGACAGTTCCGACGCCACCACCGCCACCAAGATTTGTCGATGGCATAGTTGTAGGAACGAATGACAATGAATATTTAATTGGCAGTTTGTTCAATGACACGATTTCCGTGCTTGCAGGGGATGACACGGTTCTCGGCCGGGATGGGGACGACATACTGAGGGGAGAAGATGGTAATGATTCTCTGAATGGGGGTGCTGGTAAAGATCTGGTTGAGGGCGGGTTCGGGAATGATACTGCACGAGGTGGCAAAGGCGATGATTTGGTTACTGGCGACCAGGATAACGATATAGCTTTAGGCGATCGAGGCAACGATACTGTCCTAGGATCTGAAGGTAACGATACGCTTTATGGCGGTAAAGGAAATGACTTTTTGCGCGGAGGTGGCGAAGACGACCTGATTTTTGGTGATAAGGGCAATGACGTGATTTTTGGCGACACAGGCAATGACTGCTTGGTTGGTGGCGAGGGCAGTGACATTTTCTTGGGCCAAGAGGGCGGGGATGTAATTAGTGGCGGTGCGGGAAATGATACTGGTGATGGTGGCGAGGGAGATGACCTGATCTACGGGGGCGATGGCAATGATTCTTTGTCTGGAGACGGTGGGGATGATATTATTTCGGCCGATCGCGGTGCTGATATTCTAACTGGAGGCGATGGATCGGATATCTTTGTTCTCGGTCGGGTTGGCACATCCACCTCTGGCGGATTTCTCACTACGGGTGGCCCTGATATCGGTGATGCCGATCAAATTAGAGATTTTAAGAGTGGAGATTCGATCGGCCTGGCTGGAGGTTTGAATTTTACAGAGTTAGAAATATTCCAGGGCCAAGGGTCGAATTCTAGCAACACTGTGATTAGGGACAGGCGAACTGGGGAATTTTTGGCGGTATTGATTGATGTTCGATCGAACACGCTAGATGAGTCTAGGTTCACTACGGCTCAAATACCTCGTGTAACCGACAATCCCTTCATAATTCAGGGGACAACGACTTCCACAACGGGAACAACTCCTTCCACGACGGGGACAACTCCTTCGGGAACAAGACCTTCGGGGACAACTGCAAGTCCAACTCCTTCGGGGACAACTGCGAGTCCAACTCCATCACCAGGGACAACTGCAAGTCCAACTCCGGCACCGACTTCGACTCCGGCACCGACTTCGACTCCAACTCCAGCAACGGGGACATTGCCGACACAGGTGCCGAGTCCGACTCCGACGGCGAGTCCGAGTCCGACTCCAAGTCCAAGTCCTTCGATTGTCCCGACTCCAACTTTGCCGAGTCCGACTCCGCCGGCTTTTCCAACTCCGAGTGTTAATCAACCGCCGATCGTGGAAACTGGTAAAACGCTAACGGGTTTGCAAAATTTACCTTTGTCGCTAAGTATTTCGGCGCCTAGCGACCCTGAAGGTCAACCACTTTCGATCGGAGTCGTAGGACTTCCCAATCCGACTTTCGGTCAGGTAAATGCCGGTACAAACCCGATCGCCCTGAACCAAAAATTGACCGTTCAAGAATTACTCGGATTGACATTTCAACCAGTAACTGATGCGATCGGAACGGCTGGATCTTTCAGCTACAGCGTCGCTGACGACGAAGGGGGAACCGCAGCAGCGTCAGTGGCAATTAACATCAATTCTTTCAATACTTCCGTCACAACTCCCACTATCCTCGGGCCGGTTGCTGTCGATGACGGCATCGTATTTACGAGTACGGGTAACTTGTTACCGACATTTATCGACGTGTTGGCCAATGACTTAAACCCACAACAAAAAGGGCCGCTCAACATTATCAATGTCGGCACGCCAAAACTTGGTATCGCAGTAAATCTCGGAAATGAGGTGCAGTTTATCGCTGGGAATGTAGCGGGTACAACTGCTTTTAGCTACAGCATCAGCGATGGCATTGGCACAACTCCAGGAACGGGTACGATTACCGTTCAAATCTTGCCGGCAGATAGCGGGCCTAACAATCTGGTTGGGGGTTCTTTGCCAGATAATTTGAACGGTTTGGCAGGCAGCGATACGATCGACGGCGGTGTGGATAACGATTCGATCGATGGCGGTGTGGATAACGACGTACTTGTAGGCGGCCTTGGGGCTGATACGATGACGGGTGGCGGCGGTAGCAATCAATTCCGCTACACTAGTCCTGCGGATGGAGGGCCGACGTTTGATGCTGCTTCTTCGGCGGCAATTAATGCTGCGATCGCCGCGGGTGGATATGATGTGATTACTGATTTCACAGGTTTGGGCGTGCCGATCGCCGATCAGTTTAGTTTTGCCCCTGGATTCCCGAATCTTGGCAATGGCAGTCAAGTTTTACTGACCGTGCAGACAACTGTTTCTGTAAATATTTTGGGAGGAAGTGCTTTCTTGTTTGCCTATGATTCTGGTGGCAATACTTACATCATTTATGATGGCAATGGCAATAATGTCAACGGCGGTGATTCTCGCATTTTGGCGAAGTTAAATGGTGTAACTGGAATTACTTCTCTTTCTGGATTTGACTTTACGTTTATTTAGAAAAGAAGTCAGTAGTCAGTAGTCATTAGTCATTGGTTATTGGTTATTGCAAGCCCCTAAAAACTGCTCGCTGCTAACTGTCAACTGCCAACTGATACTAAATCCGGGTTACTTACCCCTTTTATAATCTCGTAAATGTAGGGTGCGTCGCTACGAACAACTCTCGTTGCTATTGGGAGATCTCATAGCGACGCACCATACCAATTATAACGGGGATGGGAAACCCGGATTTGGTATGATACTAAATCCGAGTTGTCCATTCCCTTTATGAGCGATCCGTCGGGAGTCATATTCTCTGCGATTGCTTCACTTTCGTTCGCAATGACAATAAAGGGGTAGTCGCGTAAAGGCCGGGGCGAAGCATTCGGACACAAAGCCTGAAATTGATTGCAGAAATTATCGCCCGAATGCTTCTGGCCTACAAATATAAAATCACCCCTACACGCTCCAGATCTTGTTATTTTTGTCAACTCGTTCTACTGGACTGCCAACTGCCAACTGCCAACTATCAACTGCCAACTACCAACTGACTAAAACTCATCGTCTTCCGAAAAAAGTCCCAATAACGGGCCGAGAATAGCGCCGAAAACAAAGCCTCCGGCGTGGGCCCAATAAGCGACTCCTCCAGATTCCATGCCGACATTTGCTTGGGCATTCAAGGAAGCTAGCCCGTTAAATGCTTGCTGTACAAACCAAAATCCTAGAAAGAAGAAAGCGGGAACTCTGACTGTAGTAATGAAGATTCCTAGGGGAAGTAAGGTGAGGACTTTAGCTTGGGGATATTTGAGAATATAAGCTCCCATAACGCCTGCGATCGCCCCGCTGGCACCCAGGGAAGGAATGGATGATGCTGAGGAAAAAAACCACTGAGTTAGCGATGCTAAAACACCGCAAGCTAGGTAGAATATGATAAACTTGACGTGTCCTAAACGGTCTTCTACATTGTTGCCAAAAATCCAGAGAAATAACATATTTCCGGCAACGTGGAGAAAGCCTGCGTGCAGGAATTGCGAGCTAATTAGCGTTGTCCATTCGGGAAATGGGGACGCAGGTAAAGCAACCCGACACATATTGCTTAACTGACAAGGAACTACTGCCCAAGAGTAGAAGAATTGGGTTAATTGCCGATCGCCTAATGAGAGTTCGTACAGAAATACTAATATATTTGCAGCAATCAGTCCGTAGGTTACGTAGGGAGTGATGCGCGTGGGGTTTTCGTCGCGTAATGGAACCACAGCCGTTTTTTCCTCAACATCAAAAATATTGGCAACACCATAGCGCATTAATTAGCAAAAAGTCTTCTGTCGGAAGGAAGAATTTATTAGTCATTAGTCATTAGTCATTAGTCATTAGTTATTAGTTATTAGTTATTAGTCAAAGGGCGATCGTACCTTGTATTACTAATCGATCGGACATGATATCATGTCCGGTTATATTGGTTGGGTAAGGCCGGGGCGAAGCATTCGGGCGATAATTTATACCAAATCCGGGTTTCCCATCCCCGTTATAATTGGTATGGTGCGTCGCTATGAGATCTCCCAATAGCAACGAGAGTTGTTCGTAGCGACGCACCCTACATTTACTACATTTACGAGATTAT
>JAAUPI010000317.1 GCA_012035135.1 Microcoleus sp. CSU_2_2 | reverse complement strand
TTTCAGGCTCGGTATTGCCAACTTCAATAATATCACCTGTAACAACCGGAACAGCGGGTTGAGAAGGTGCTGGATTTCCTTGAATTTTGGCAGTTAAAAATTCGCCAGTATTTTCGGAAACTACCTCGGCGATGGGTTTTGTGCCGGCGGCGGCTGCTTCGAGGGCGATCGCACTTTCACCTAATGTCACCTTTTGGACTTTACCAATTTCCGAGGGAATAAACTCAGGCAAAAAGTTAGATTTAACTCGATCGGTGCTTTGATTTGCCTCAACCATTACCTTCGCTGCTTCTGGCGCAAGTTGGGAAAGTTTTTCAGTATTGAGATTGCTATCGACTTGTTTGACGTTGGTAACAGATTGCTGGATAATACTTTCTACCTGTGCCGAATCGTTCAAATCCAGGGAACCGCCGGATTTAATTTTATTGTTAATTGCCCCGACAACAGCTTTGGTAATTGCAGTATTATCAGCCGTAGATGCACCATCGATTAAACTGGTGGTTTGGGTAATGACATTTTGAACTTTGGTCATGGCGACTAAAGTTTCAGCACCGCCCGATTCATTTTTAGCTGTAGATGCGATCGGATCTAAGTCGAGTAAATCAACTCCCGCAGGAATAGACAAAGAAGACTTAACTTTTGACTCCGCTTCAGTCTGCGTCATTCCCCCAGCCATCAAATCAGTTACCAAAGTCGTTAATAGGGTGACAACAGTGGCATTCATAGGTGCAGAAACAGGAGTTTCCAGTGGCAAACCAGTCGCAGTATCCGTCCCGCCAAAAGCAACTAAATTACCTTCTTCTGTGTCAATTTCCCCATTATTATTTTTGTCGAAAGTCTCCAAGGGAATATCGAGATCGAATTCACCGTTAGAATCAGTAGTAGTTGATGGTTCGCCCGCATCTAGGACACCATTTTTGTTAGCATCTAAGAAAAGGGTTGCACCGGAAATGTAACCGTCAACAACTACACCGCTGCAACTAAATTTCAGCAACATACCCTTATTTGGACCCGTATCGTCGCTGACAGTAGCACCAGCTTTGTCCGTTGCTGTTAACTTAACTGTCAACTGCTGCATTTTAGGACTTTTGCCACTGAGTGTACGGGTATCTGGGTTAAAAGTGAGCCAATTTGGCAGGGGACTGCCGTCCATCAGAGTTGCTGTGTAGGTTAGCTTGTCACCCGAATCGGGGTCAGTAAATGTGTTTGCAGGAAAGGTGTAACTGAATGTTGATGAGTTGCTGACCTTTAAGTTATTGAAATGCCAAGGAGTTGTCTCCGGGCCGTAGTTTAACACCGGTGGGCGGTTAGTTTCGGTGTTGGTGGCGCTGTTAGTAACACTGACATCCGCTGCATCAAGATTGTTGTACTTTGGATCGGCGCTGACAGCAGAAGAAGTGACAATTGTATAATTTTTATTGCCATCTGCTACCTTGTCATCAACACCTTTTACTGTAACTTTTTGGGCTTGATTCCAATTATCAGGAGTGAAAATAACCAAGGCTGGAGAAATGACTCCTTCTATTGTATTGGAACTACCTAAATCAATGGTGACATTAGCCGTAGGTTGGCTATTGAGTTTGACAGTAAATGTGTCAGTGCCGCCTGCTTCTGTAGTTTTTAATCCTGTTGT
Source organism: Microcoleus sp. CSU_2_2 (assembly GCA_012035135.1). Lineage (GTDB taxonomy): Bacteria > Cyanobacteriota > Cyanobacteriia > Cyanobacteriales > Microcoleaceae > Microcoleus. The sequence continues at coordinate 3,030 of JAAUPI010000317.1, read as the reverse complement.
TGGGCTGACGGTGATACCAGCAGGAGTTGAAGTTGAATTTTCTGTTTGAGTCGGAGTTGGAGTCGGAGTCGGCCCAATTGGAGTTGGAGTCGGAGTCGGCCCAATTGGAGTCGGAGTCGGCTCGATTAGAGTTGGATCTGGCTCGATTGGAGTTGGCACAGACGTTGGCGTCGGTGGTGTAGCAGGTGTCGGTTTAGGAGGTAGCGATGTCGGCGTAGGAGTTGGAGGCGAGACAGCAAAACTACTGAAAATTTGCGTACTGCTGAAATTTCCCACTGTTTGGATGACGCCAGAACCAGGAGTAGTTCCAGTCGGCGTCGCAAAGAAGTCAAAAATCTGCACGTCTTGAGCATTCAGCACGCCATCTTGGTTCAAGTCAATCACCAAAGTCGTGCCATCTCGTCCCAAACCAGTCGTTCCAGGGGCCAAAGTGAGTGAAAGCGTTACTTCTGGAAGGCTGAGGGAATTTATGCCGCCAATATCTGAAATGAAGCTACCTTGAGCCGTTGTACCATCCAAATAATAAAAATCATTGCCCACCCCTCCAGATAAGAAGTCAGCACCGCCGCCACCGCTAAGGGTATTATTGCCATCTCCTCCCAATAGAAAATCGTTGCCCAACCCCCCGTTTAAGGAATTATCGCCAGCCCCCCCAAACAGGAAATCGTTGCCCAATCCGCCTAGAAGGGTAGCAGATTTGTTCGCACCGACGAGAGTCTCAAGGCTGATGAGAGTATCATCTCCTGCGTCGCCAAGCATGAGGTCTTTACCGCCAAAGCTGCCAATCACATCATTGCCTTCACCGCCCCTGAGAGTCGAATTGCCGAGCCCGTCAAACAGAGAATCATCGCCAAGTCCGCCGAGGATGGAGTTATTGCCCTCACCGCCGTGAAGATAGTCTTTACCATCCAATCCCGACAGGAAATCATTGCCAGCGACACCATAGAGAACATTATTGCCAGAATTCCCTGTTAGAGAATCATTCCCACTGCCAGCAATAATATCTTCAATGCCAATGAGACTGTCAGTTCCCTCTCCCGTAGCTATCCCAGTTGTCAGATTAACGACTACCGGACCAGTTGTACCGTTGTAAATGTTGTAGAAAAATTTATCAACACCCTCTCCCCCATCAATCGTGTCATTCCCAGTTCCCCCAGACAGGAAATCGTTGCCAAATCCGCCTAGAAGGGTACTAGATTTGTTCGCACCGACGAGAGTCTGATTGCTGAAGAGGGTATCATCCCCCGCGTCGCCAACCAAGAGGTCATTACCGCCTATGCTGCCAATCCAATCATTGCCTTCGCCGCCCCTGAGAGTGGAATTGCCGATCCCGTCATGCAGAGAATCATCGCCAAGTCCGCCGAGGAGGGAGTTATTGCCCTCACCGCCGAAAAGCTCGTCTTTACCTCCAAGTCCGAGGAGAGTATCATCTCCTGCCGCTCCCTTTATCGTGTCATCGTTCGCAGTTCCTGTGAGTAAAGTGTCATTGTTATTGGGTGCAAAAATAAATGCCATGACTGAAATCTCCTTTCTGATGTGATGTTATGAGTCTCAGACTTTCTGTTACTAAAAGTGTGCTACTCCGGCTTGTTGTCGCTCGAAATAGTATTTGCTTCATTGAGATAATCACACGAATTACTAATAGAGTCAATTCATAAAGTTCATAACTTAAAGTCATAAAACTCATATTTGTAAAAATACAGCAAACTTTCCCTCAAACCAGCATTCCGCGTAGGGTTAACCCTGCCGGAATGCTGGTTTGACCTTAAACGATCGCCCTTCTCATAAACTAAAAACCGATCGCCTTTGGCTCAACCTCTAAATCAAAGTGATATTAGCAGTCACAAAATTTCCCAGAAGTTCCTCTGGCTTCACCAAGTGAACAACAGCCAAAACTTGACCAGAATCGGCAAGTCGAATTACAGTGCTGCAATCGACTGTCTCCAACCGCAAGTTAGCAGCCGTCAAATCTCCAGAAAGTCCGATCGAATCAATTCCTACCTGAAAATCGGCAATTAAATCAGCACTAGCTACATCCGCCACCGCTCCATTTTGTCCTAGCAAAAACAAGTCACTTCCCGCGCCGCCAATCAAAGTATCTTGAGCCAAATCGCCGCTAATCGTATCATTTCCTTCACCCCCGAACAGCAAATCTAACCCTTTGCCGCCGAACAATACATCATTGCCATTGTCACCGGTGACAGTATCATTAGCTCGATCGCCCCTGAGTCGATCGTCCCCATCGCGGCCGACAATGAAATCGTTATCTTTGCCACCAAAAACAACATCATCGCCAGCAGCACCATCGATCGTATCGTTGCCGGGATTGCCAAAAATGCGATCGTCCCCATCACTTCCAAACAAACTGTCGGCACCATTCAAACCAAATACCGTGTCATTGCCCCTACCGCCATTGATACTATCTTGACCGCTAGTCCCAAACAGTAAATCATCCCCTGAATTTTCCAAAAATGCGATCGGACCCGGTTCCAGTACAGGCATCGGTATAGATATCGGACTTGGACATGTTTCGGGAGTTGGAGTTGGTGGCACATCATTAATCGTCAAAATTGACGGATTGCTACCCACAGTGCCACCGCTAAGCACCAAATCCACCGTTTCCGGCGATTCCAAAATCAAGTCGCTCAGAGCTGTCACCGTGAAACTAGCGCTATTTTGCCCCGGAGCAAAATTCAGCGCCCCAGCCGCCACAGTGTAATCGGGTGCAGTCCCGGCAGCACTTGCCGAATCGTCAACAGTAGCATAGTTAATCGATGCAGCACCCGTGCCACCCGTGCGCAGAACATTAATCGTAGCCACACCGCCTTCATTCACCGTGTAACTTGCTTGGTCGAACTGGAAGATGCTTGCAGGTGTTGGTGTCGGCGTTGGTGTTGGTGTTGGCGTCGGCGTCGGTGTTGGTGTTGGCGTCGGCGTCGGCGTCGGCGTTGGTGTCGGTCCTGGAGTTGGAGTTGGAGTTGGCGGAGTTGGAGTCGGCGGAGTTGGAGTTGGCGGAGTTGGAGTTGGCGG
>JAAUPI010000047.1 GCA_012035135.1 Microcoleus sp. CSU_2_2 | reverse complement strand
ACGATTGATTTCCTGATACGTATGCCCAAATCTCTCGGCTTTGTATTTTAACATAGTGAGAAACATTCCCCACCCCTGGTCACTAATAGCTTTTGCTAAGTTAGGATTTCTCAGCATATTTTTAACTCCCAAGTCCTCTACACAAATAACTTGGTTTTCGTATGCTATGGAGCGAGATAGTTTGTGTAGAAAATCTTCTCTTACTCTAGCTATTTTGCTAGATATTTTGGCAACTAAACGTTTGGCTTTACGACGTTTATTTGAAGTTTTATCTGTCTTTTTAGCTAGCTTTTTCTGTTTGCGTTTCCTATTGTTTTCTAGTTTCGCTAATCGCTTCTTGGGTAGATCGTACTTTGACCCATCAGAAGTTATAGCAAAGTTTTTTAATCCAAGGTCAACACCAATAGCCTGATTGATTGCGACTACAGGTTCCTCCTCTTGATTAAAGAGAATAGAAGCATAGTATCTACCATCCGCATTTTTAGATAGAGTTACACTCGTGAACTTGGCTAATGGTAGTTGTTGATGAAACACAGCTTTAACTATCCCCAAATTGCCAGGGAACTTAATCACAGAATCCTGTGGCATCAACTTCACATTTTGGGGATACTGAATCGATTGTTTACCATGCTTAGACTTGAAGTTGGGATATTTAGCGCGTCCTTCAAAAAAATTGACAAACGCACTAGAAAGATTGAATGTTACTCGTTGCAATACTTGACTGTATGCGAGTCCTAGCCATTCGTATTCTTTCTTTAATCCTGGCAGCAACTTGTCCATTGCAACTTTAGAAAGACCTTTTCCCGTTTCTTTGTACGTTGTAGTTGTGGCATTAAGCATATAATTCCACAACCATCTGGTATTACCAAAACATTGAGCCAGATTAGACTCTTGCTCATCAGTGGGATAGATCCTCAATTTGATTGCTCTATACATGGCATCGACGTATTACCGTGTTTCGGTATTCATGATAATACAAAAACTCATGGCGAGTCAAGACACATAAAATGTTCGTTGACGACCTGTCCTCCTCCCTGTTTTCCCTGCGGGAAAAATTGGTCAGAGGACTGTCGTCAACTCACGCGCAATTCATCTCAACACTTCCGCTTCGCGGTAAGTGTGAGCCTTCTTGCTGTTTTAGGTAACTGGTTTAACTGGTTCCCAGGCTCTGCCTGGGAAACAATATAGCGTTTCCCGATGTTATGAGGTACAAACTGAGCGATAAATCCTGTAGGGACTTAGGCTCAGCCGTGTCCCTACTGTACTTCATAACTGTGGAATCTGCTGTATGCAGAGGCTCTGCCTCGATTGAAGGGGAAAATTGGAGGCAGAGCCTCCGGATCTGCCTCCCCAGGCAGAGCATGGGGACAAGTAAACCAGTAAAAAACGAGTAAAATTACTCCGTTAAAGCGATCGATAGACGCGGTAGTTAATTTCGGGGAAGATATTATCTATCTCTTCTACTTTCTCCAACCAACCCGAATCAACTTTCCCTTCTTTCACTTCATCGTACAGTTTGTGAAAGCGCATTAAGTGCGATCGAGTCCGCCGCACCGCATAGGGAACCATCGTTCCTGTACGCATGATAAACGCCCAGTCAGAAGATTGAGCTAGCAGCACTTCCCGCGCCGCCTGGTTCAAAGCGCGCCACTGCAACTCATCCGCAGGTTCCATGCTTCCCAACTCAATCATCCGTTCCGCCGCTTTGTGCAAGTGCGGGTAAATCCAAGCATTCGTATCGTTCAACCAATATTCATGGAAACCCCGGAAACCCCAACTCGACTGCGAAGGGCGACAAACTTGTTGAGTCGGATTTCCCCGCAAATAATCCGCCAAATGCGTCATGTCGTAGGTATTTTGGTCGTACCAACTCTTGCGGAACAGGTAATCTAAGAACCAAGGCCCTTCGTACCACCAGTGACCGAAAAGTTCCGCGTCATAAGGGGAAACGATAATCGGCGGGCGCTGCATGATGCCGTGCAGGTGTTCGACTTGGCGTTCGCGATTGAAAGCAAAGTTGCTGGCGTGTTCTGCTGCCTTTTCCCTTGCCCAGTATGGATCGTACAACTGTTTGTCGCCCAAACCCAATCCACGGCCAGTGATTTTATGATATTTAATCCCCGTATTTTTCCGCTGGCCGTTGGGCATGATGTAGGGTTTGATGTAGTCGTAATCAGCTTCCCAGCCCAAATCTTTGTAGAATTCTCGGTATTCGGCAGCCCCTGGATAGCCGACTTCCGAAGACCAAACTTGCTGAGAAGATTCGTGATCTCGGCCGAAGGCAGCCACTCCGCATTCGGTGAAAATTGGGGCGTAGCTACCGTAGCGGGGGCGCGGGCGAGCATAGAGGATGCCGTGACCGTCTGTGAGAAAATAGCGGAGACCGGCATCGGCTAACATCCTCTCTAAGCCTTCGTAGTAGGCGCATTCGGGCAGCCAAATTCCTTTTGGTCGGCGGCCGAAGTTTTCCTCGTAGTTGTCGCAAGCTACTTGAATTTGCGCCCAAACGGCTTCGGGGTACATTTTCATCAGCGGTAAATAGCCGTGAGTGGCGCCGCAGGTGATGATTTCGAGGTTGTTGGTGTCTTGGTGTTGTTTGAAGGCTTTTACTAAGTCTCGATCGTACCTTTCCCAGAAGTTGCGGACTTGATGGAAATGGGCTGCGTAGTGTTCGGCTAAATAACGAAGATGACCGTTACTGGCGTTGTGTTCGATTTCGAGTTCTGCTAACTCTTCGAGTTTCGATAAGTGGTCGTCGAAGCGGTCTTGCAGCAGGGGGTCGCGCAGCATTGCCACCAAGGGCGGTGTCATGCTCATGGTAATTTTAAAGTCGATACCGTCGCGCTTGAGTCCTTCAAAGACTTGTAGCAGGGGAATGTAGGTTTCGGCGATCGCTTCAAATAGCCATTCTTCTTCTAGAACGTAGTCACTTTCCGGGTGGCGGACAAAAGGCAGGTGGGCGTGGAGAACAAGTGCGAGGTAGCCAATAGCCATAATGATTTGGATGCAGTAGAGATTAACTGACGCGATTTGGGGACAGCTTTACAATATTTTAAGATTTTAGATCGAGATCGGTCGATCGCTCCCAATTATTTTACGAACAATCAGCAAATTCTGACCGAAAGTAATTCGATCTCGAGCTTCGGGTAGATCCCACAGCCACAATCACAAATCCGATCGTTATGTTGAAAAATGGTATGCAAATTGAACGGGTATTGAGCGAGCGTAGGGACTCTGAGAATATTTTTTCAGAAAATGAGGAAAATTCAAGCGATCGAACCAAGGACGATCGGCAGGTTAGTCGATCGCACTAGCTCTACTTTTTGCCTAGAAAAGAAGTCGGGTGAGAGAATGGTAAGTATATGCTTGATGCTCTGGCGTTTGGATTTTAGTAAAGTACAATTTTTATGACAGCAATGTTTCCAGATGATTAGATTTTTTATGGATATACTGCTTCTAAAAACAGACAAATTGGGAATGCAGTTCCTGTATTATTGGGACAGGCGATCGGTCATTGGTGTCAACTTAAGAAATTTGGGATGCGATCGCACCAGCAATGAAAGTGATAAATTTGACTCAACAGCCATGCAGCACAAAAAACTAACACCTAGATTTTGGGCAGACTTGCAAAAATTGAGCGTTCGATCGATCGCACCAGCATTGTTTGGCCGTCAGTCATTGAGTCTGAGTCTAGCCGTCGCCGCAGCAGTTGCAGCACTACCCGCAACGCAGCAGGCAAATGCTTCTACAGCGACATCCTGGCAATTCGATCCGGCGACAAACGAACTAATAATTAGCCTCCCAGAAGGAACGACGCCCAAGTATTCTGTAGTCAACCGGGGTCAAATTGCTGTGGATTTGCCGAACACTGAGGTGGGAGTAGATGCAACTCAGTTATACCCGGAAGGGATGGTGCGTTCTGTGGGAGTAATTCAATTGCAGCCGGGAACAGCAAGGATTGTGGTAAATTTGGCTCCCGGAATGGCTGTTAGGGCCGATCGAATTCAATTTCAAAGAGTCGGTGCAGATAATCGGTGGGTGTTAGTTCCGTCCATCGAACCCAGTGGCCCGGAAACTCCCGAAACGTCAGCCGAATCGGTACCCACCCCGAACTCAACTGCTGCGGAAGTACCTGCAGAACCCGCGCCGCCACAGGTGGCAAATTTCCCGCCAAATTCTTCGCAGTCAACCATTCCAAACGATCGAATCCAGCCGATAACCGTTCCCTTCGTCAACGTGCGGGTTAACGAAAAGCCTCAAACACAGGTTGCTGCTGGGTTCGATCGCCCGAATCAGGTAGTTGCTGCTCCACCCCCACAGCGATCTATCCCGTTCGGCGAACCGCTACCGAGACAATCTCGCACGTCAGTTGCTGCCGATAACTTTAATCCTCCTTTGCCAGCAGCGGCTGGGGCTGAAGTTTTGCTCGCGGCGGGGACAAACCTCAGTTTAGTTTATGCCGGTGCTAGCCCTTTGCGCTTGCAGCCGAAACCCAGTCGCCAGGAAGTGCTGCTGCTGCAAGGGGGAATTCTTGACAGTCGTGGCAATTCGATCGTACCTGCCAATACGCCAATCATCGGTCGGTTTGAAACGACCAATCTTGGCAGTAGATTTGTGGCTCAAGCTATTTTACTCAACGGTCGCAATATCCCTCTAGTAGCCATTTCCGAACCGATTGCAGGCCGTCGGCAAAAGCCGAGCGATCGAAGCTTGTTCCGCAATTCCGGTATCGGAGGAGTAGCTTTATTCTTGCTGAGTGGCTTTTCCGGGATCGGTTTGCTAGCTGGAGTGGCCGCAGGTGCTACCACAACTTACGTCACGGGTCCTCAACCCGCTACGATTCAACCAGGTCAAATTTTCCAAGTTAGCTTGACGGAAGATTTCTCATTACAATAGACCTTTAGCAGAATTCTTGTGGAACAGGCAGGATGCCTGTTCAAAATCTACTTTTTGGGAGATGTCTAATGGATTGTTGACAGCGACGCACCCTACGATATTTACTACTTCGCCGCAGGTAAAGATAACTGAGGCGAAGTTTTAGGATAGCGTCCATTTTCAGGCATCGCAGCAGGTTCCTGCGACAGCAAAAATTCACGAATTAGTCTAGTGATTGCGGTTTGAGCTAAACCGCTGACTACTTGCTGACCCATATTCTGCACTTCTGGTTTCACTAATAACTGCGGAAGTAGCTGCAATACTTTCATCCCATCAAAACCGGGAGTTGATTGCAAAATATTCCAAATCCGTTTGATGTGATCTAAGTTTTTTTGTTCCGTTGGTGAAACCACAGGTTGATTGGCTTTGACTCCAAACCATTCGCCGACGACTGCTTTAGCATTAGCCAAAGCGTTGCTGGAAAGTGTGTCCAGACTTTTAACTAATTCCAGGACAATGCGATCGCGAATAAAATCTCCCCTTTCAGAAAACAAATATTCTAATGCTTGGTTCAAGATTTTGCTGACATCATAATCGTCACTCTCGCGGGCATTGTTGAGCAAGTTTTCTAAACGATTCCAGCGGAATTCCCCCTGTTTGAACAGCAAATCTTTCAGGGATGCTCTCAATTCCGGTGCGGGGTCGCTCAACAGCCGTTTTGCTACGTAAGGATAGGCTTTGCTGAGCACTTTGAATTCGGGGTCAACGTTGATCGCAATGCCTTCTAAGGTGACGAGAGATCGAATAATCAAAGCATAGTAAGCCGGAACTTGGAAAGGATATTCGTACATTACCGCCGAGAGTTCGTCAGTAATGCTTTTGAAATTGAGTTCGGCAACGCTAGCACCCAAAGCATTGTTGAATACACCTGCCAAAGCCGGAATAATTGGCGTTAAATCTGTATCAGGTGTTAAAAACTCTAACTTGACATAATCTTTTGCCAAACCTTCAAAGTCGCGGTTCACCAAATGCACTACAGCTTCTAATAAGCCGTATCTTTGATAAGGTTTAACTTCGCTCATCATCCCAAAATCGAGATAAGCCAACTGACCGTCAGGAGTTGCTAAGAGATTTCCGGGATGAGGGTCTGCGTGAAAAAAACCGTGTTCTAACAGTTGTCTGAGAGAACACTGCACCCCCACTTCAATTAAGTAAGGAGCGTCAATTCCTTGAGCTTTCACTGCTTCTAAATTAGTCAGTTTGATGCCCGTGATCCACTCCATTGTCAAGACGCGACGGCGGGTATATTCCCAATAGATGCTGGGAACGTAAATGTCTTTGATGTGACCGTAGAGTTGGGCAAATCGTTCGGCATTTTGACCTTCGTGGGTGTAGTCCATTTCTTCGTAAATTCGCTCGCCCAATTCATCCATAATGCCTGGGAGGTCGCTACGAATTATTTTGAAAGTGTTTTTTGCCCAAACTGCAACGCGCCGCAGGATGTAGATATCTAAGCCAATGTTTTCGGCTAAACCCGGCCGCTGGACTTTGATTGCAACGGTTTCTCCAGTTTTGAGTTTGCCTTTGTAGACTTGTCCTAGAGATGCTGCTGCGATCGGATCTTGGCTGATTTCTGCGTAAATTTCGTAGGGATGCGCGCCTAATTCTTCTTGTATAAATTGATATGCCACTTCGTTGGGAAACGCTGGCAATTGGTCTTGCAGCGTTGTTAGTTCTTCTAAATATACTGGCGGGACTAAATCGGGTCGCGTTGAGAGTGCTTGTCCGATTTTGATGAAAGCTGGGCCGAGTTGGCCGAGAATTTCCCGCAATCTCGCGGCCCGGCGTTTTTCGTTGACGGCGGATTTTCCCCTGCTGTTATCCCACCACAGGCTCAGAGCAAAGCTAAAAAATGTCCAAACAACGCTCAGCAGGCGTCCCCAGACTTGAAGGGGGCGCCTGCTGTACTGAGCCGCGATCGCCACAGGATCGTAGCGCACAGCGTCTCCGGCAGATTCGGCAGCTAGATCTCTGGCTGATTTGAGCAGTTCGGGAGTTGCTGCTGTTTCTAGTTCTACTTGGACTGCTTGCGGGGGAACTGTTTCTACTGCGAGATTCCCGAGTGCAGCGCGAGTCTGTGAATTTAAATAAGTTTGTGGAGAGGCTGGCGGTACAGTCTTGGAATTCATAAAAAAATTCGGTAAGTGGGAAACTCAGTGGCTTTAGCTTTGAGAGGGAAACGACCCGACGGTTTTACCCGCCTTGAATCCTGTCCATTACACGGAGGCTGCTGAATATTGTAAATATATTGTAACAATTTGCAGGCTTCTCACCACTGCTTTGTCAATGTTTGTACTGGCAATCGGCAGCCTAGATTATGCTTTATTCGTCGTGGGCTTTCAGCAGTCGATCGCGAATCCCTGATAGTTGCGATGCGGTGCTGACGGGCGATCGAGGTTGGGGAATTTCGGTATTGGGCCAGTTCGCTAAGTCGTTACAGGGGCACAACTCGGGGGGCATTCCAGCGTCGCGGAAAGGTACGGGCATGGCGCAACGGGCGCATGGACTGATATCCCAAGCTGGTGTCAGCAGTTGAGCGATTGTTTCGTCAGTGCCTTGCAGGTAGCAGTCTCCGCTTTCTGGAGAGAGCATTTTTTGCCAACATTGTTCAAATTCGTGGCTGTAGCGATCGCCCGCAATTACCGATGCGGGCAGCAGGGCTTCGGAACCGTTGCGAATTAATACTTTTTTGCCCAACTGAAACCAGTAAGCAATATATTTTCTCACTTGATGTTCTGATGCCATAACTTTTATTCAACCCTTCAACCAGTTTTTAATCTTAGACTTTAAAATTTAAATATTCACTCTTTCTCCAGAGAGATCTTCTTTTTTAATCCGTAAGTTGGTACGAATAAACAGAATATGGCAGAGTTTGGTTTTGCAGCAGTCAACTTACTTCTAATATAGCTTCTAAATAAAACTCTTTCAAGGTCATGCTCTCAGATGCTACGCTTCTGATTAGATTATAAGATTGAATCCTACAATTCCCGATTAGATCTTTTTTTGGCACATACCTACTTACACTCTTGCATAAGTTAGATTTTTTCTCGATCGATTTAACTAAAGCAGGGCTGTTAATTTTTAGCAGGCAGAGGTGTACCGATCGCGCTCAAATTCAAAGCGTGACCTCCGGTGACTAGATAAACAGTATCGGAGATCGCCCCGATTTGACGGACGAGAGTGCCGAGGCGATCGCGAAACAGGCGTCCACTCGAATAAGCAGGCACAACTCCCCATCCGGTTTCTTCTGCTACTAAAATTACGTCTGCGACTGCCGACTTCAAACTAGCGATCGCATCTTGTTGCATTTGCTCCCAAACAGTCTGTTCTTTTTCTAAAATATTCGCCGTCCAAGTGCCGATCGAATCAATTAACAAACAATCCGACGCACAGGCCGATCGAATAACTGCTGGCAGATCGATCGGGACTTCTAGAGTTGTCCAACTATCGGGACGGCGACTGCGGTGTTGCTCGATTCGACTTTGCCACTCAAAATCCGCTTCGTCAACCCGACCTGTAGCTACATAGATGACTTGTTTTCCCAAACCCGTAGCTATAGTTTCGGCCCATTCACTTTTACCAGACCTAGCTGGCCCTGTTACTAAGATTATTTTAGTCATACCAATTCTTGATGAAGGTGCATATAGGGGTAAGTTATTCAGTTGTATAGCGATTCTCAAGTAAGTGAAGTACATCTTGATAGATTCCTCCATTACCCAATTCCCCCTTGGGGGGTGAGGGGGGTTCCCATTACCAATCGCACCTCATCGATCCGATCGAAGCTATAGTTGGATGATTAATTTGTGTGAGGTGTTTTACGGTTTTCACCCCCTCAAAGCCTGAACAACCCGCATTAATCCAGCGTCATCAAATCATACGTTAATTTTGCCACATCGGCACTATGAGCAAAAATACCGAGAATTTAGATTTTCTAATCCTCGGTAAACCTAAAGATTTCGGCTACTGCTTTAAGTCCTTCGGGGACTGTGAGAGTAGGTCAAGCGATAATAGTATTGATGGGACAATATCAGAGTCACCCGATCGAACTCCCCAGTATTTACAAAGCTGTTATTTATGTCAGAGCCCCAGATATCAGCAATAATTTGTACCCACAATCGTCACACCTATCTAGGTGCGGCGATAGACAGCTTGCTGGTACAGGATTTTCCGGACAATTTTGAAGTAGTGGTAGTGGATAACGCTTCTAACGATTTTGCCGAACCCGACAGCTTAATTTCGCGTACCCGCCAAGTGGTAGAAGCCAGACTCCCTAATCGCCACCTCAAGTATGTCTGGGAACCCGAACTAGGTCTGTCAGTAGCCAGGAACACCGGCGCGAGAGTGGCTGAGAGCGAAATTTTGGCTTATCTCGACGATGATGCTGTTGCTGAGCCAAATTGGCTTAGGGTGCTGCACGCCGCTTATCAAAACAATCAAAAACTGGCAGTAGCTGGTGGCAAAGTCAATTTGCTTTGGCCTTCTGGAGTTTGCCCTCCCAACTGGCTGTCACCCGGACTAGCCCAGAACTTAGGATCTTACGATTTGGGAGAAACTTGCGTATACGTGACGGCGGCTGGTTTGACTCCTAGAGGCGTAAACTACTCGATCCGGCGCACTTTTTTAGAACAAATTGGCGGCTTCGATGTCAAACTTGGTAGAGTTGGCAAAAAGTTGTTGTCAAATGAAGAATTGCGAGCCACAGAATTAGCATTAGAGTTAGGTTGGCAAGTAGTTTATCTGCCGGAGGCCGTGGTGTTCCACAATGTCGCCCCCTCGCGCCTGAGCAAAGCTTGGTTTGTAGAGCGCGGGTGGTGGCAAGGCATCAGCGAGTGTTACCGGGAACAATTGTCCGATAGAGCTGGTATTGGTCAGCTTTGCCGGGGAAGTGAAAGAATGTTCAGAGGTATCTACAAGTCTTTTAAATACATTAGAGAGCCAGCGCTCCGTTTTGAAAACTTGGTTTTTGCTTGGGGTCAAATTGGTTATTTGAGTGCTGCCCTCCGCAGTCTGATTTTTGTACCAAAATCAACCCACAGGGTAGAAAGCTGAAAAATATTTCTTGTACACCCTTAGACATTATTCCCAAAATGGGTAACTATCGAGAGGTAGTGTCATAGGCTATGAAGTTAATTGAGGGATTAGGCTATAAGTGATATCCTTCGCTGCCGAGCTCTGTCCGACAGTCTCGATCGAACTTCATCCCACACCACTCGACCGCATTCAGGCTCAAGCACTCGATTATGACCTCTAGTTCATCCAAGATTCCGGTTTCAGTTCTCATTCCGGCAAAAGACGAAGAACTTAATCTACCTGCGTGTCTGGCCAGTATTGCCAGGGCGGATGAAGTTTTTATGGTTGATTCTCAAAGTAGCGATCGTACCGTAGAAATCGCCCTTAGCAGCGGCGCAAAAGTAGTGCAATTCTACTTCGATAACCGCTGGCCAAAAAAGAAAAACTGGTCTTTGGATAACCTGCCCTTTCGCAACGAATGGGTGTTAATTGTCGATTGCGACGAGCGCATCCCCCCAGAACTTTGGGACGAGATTGCCCAAGCCATCGAAGACCCCAATTTTGAGGGTTACTACCTCAATCGCAAAGTCTTCTTTTTAGGTCAGTGGCTGCGTTACGGAGGCAGATATCCCGACTGGAACTTGCGTTTGTTCAAGCATCAAAAAGGTCGTTACGAAAATCTCGGCACTGAATCCGTACCCAATACTGGGGATAACGAAGTTCACGAACACGTCATTTTAGCTGGTTCAGTCGGATACTTAAAAAATGACATGATCCACGAGGATTATCGCAATTTATTTCACTGGATCGAGCGCCACAACCGCTATTCTAATTGGGAAGCTCGCGTTTATTACAATATTCTTACGGGTCGTGACGACAGTGGCACTATTGGCGCTCACTTATTTGGAGATGCAGTGCAGCAGAAACGATTTCTCAAAAAAGTTTGGGTACGGCTGCCTTTTAAACCGATGCTCAGATTTATTTTATTTTACTTCATTCAGCTAGGCTTTTTAGATGGCAAAGCTGGCTATATTTATGCAAGACTATTGAGTCAATACGAGTATCAAATCAATGCAAAACTTTACGAATTGCGCTGCTGCGGCGGTCAATTAAATGTGGCAGCACCGGAGCCTACTATGTCGCCACCAGTAGTTAGAAGTCAAGAAACAGAAGTGAAGTCGCCGTAATTTTAGCGTCATATCATGTTCGCTCAATTAACGTTAATTAAGGATTGAGTGGGGAGGGAAAGAGTGGGAGAGGGGGAGAGTGGGGAGGAAAAGTTAATTATGGTAATCGACCGGACATCATATCAGACTGAAAAAGTCCCATAAAATTATCCCAAACCCAGGGGTAAGGAGCTTTTACCCCTCATCCCCTCACCCCTCATCCCCCAACCCTACATCTCTAAATTTTTGGATAAAGTTAAGTATTGTTAAGTCGATCGACCTCATTAAATTCCACCTAAACAGCGCAATAACCTGTAGTTATATATTTAAATAGCTCTACTTATTCTGCATTCTCGCCGATTCTCCCTTTCTCTCATTTTTCTCCTCTATCCCTTGCTTTTGCTCCTCTTTTCCTCTTGTCCTTCTCCCCAACCAAGAGACGATGAACGATCGCAGCAACTACGACGACGATCGGGTTCGGTTATCTCGCTTCTGGGCATCTAGGCAGCACCAAAATTTCAAGCCATTATGGAAAAGAGAGCAAAACACAGCCCTCTTTTTGCATGAGTCTGTTTGCATGAGTATTGTGAAGTTGAGTTGCAGTTAAAACTAGCAGGGAATTTAAAACCTTAAGGAAAAATGTAGAATATTCACCTTAAGACAGAGGTTTTGACCCTTTACGAACCTCAAAATTTGGAATAATATTGAGTAAAGTAAACTCTTTCTTCACTTCGCCTTGAACTAGCCGTTAAAGCTAGCAAGTTACTAACAATCGACGAGGATTACTGGAAAATCAAGCTTAAAAGTAATCCCAAACAAAAAGCTTCTACCGATCGTCACCGATGAACAGCAGAGGAAACACCCCCCTGTAACAATTTTGCTTCCACTTGCAAAAGTGGGACAGGGTATGACCAACTTTTTATCTGTTAAAGGAGTGCAATACTCACCCATGTCAACCACCACCCCCAAAAACAAAACAGTGAAAGCCGATCGCATGGGCACCCGGCCATACTCCTCAACGGATACGGTTCGTACCTATCTGCACGAGATCGGTCGAGTGCCTCTGCTAACCCGAGAGGAAGAGATTATCTTGGGGAAGCAGGTACAGCAAATGATGAAATTAATAGAAGCAAAACAAGATCTCGCCAAAGAATGGCAGCGGGAAGTAACTCAGCTTGAGTGGGCCGCCGAAATGGAGTTGACTGAAGCTGAACTAAACCGGATCTTGCACATAGGAAGGCGCGCCAAGCAAAAGATGATTGAAGCGAATTTGCGGCTTGTAGTTGCGATCGCCAAAAAATACCAGAAACGAAATATGGAATTCTTGGATTTAATTCAAGAAGGTACTCTCGGTTTAGAAAGAGGAGTCGAAAAATTTGACCCGATGCGGGGATACAAATTTTCCACATACGCCTACTGGTGGATACGGCAAGCAATTACCCGTGCCATCGCCCAACACGCCCGCACGATCCGGTTGCCAATTCACATCACCGAAAAACTCAACAAAATCAAAAAAGTGCAGCGGGAACTCACCCAGCAATTGGGTCGATCTCCCACACCAGCGGAAATCGCCTCCGCACTGGAACTGCACCCTTCCCAAATTCGGGAATACCTGCTGATGGCTAGGCATCCGGTTTCCTTGGACTTGCGGGTAGGAGATAACCAAGATACCGAACTGCAAGAACTCCTAGAAGACGAAACCGCATCTCCAGATAATTACATTACTTCAGAATTGTTGCGGCAAGACCTTGATACTTTGATATCAGAACTTACCCCTCAGCAGCGAGAAGTAATCATTCTGCGCTTTGGTATGGAAGACGGCAATGAAATGTCTCTGGCGAAAGTCGGAGAACGCCTTAATCTCAGCCGGGAAAGGGTGCGACAACTAGAACATCAAGCCCTCGCCCACCTGCGCCGCCGCCAAGCTCAAGTGCGAGAATACTTAGCTAGTTAGCAAGTGAAAGAGTTTAGATTTTTCCCTAAATCTAAACTCTTTTTTGATTTTGGCGCTACCTAGAAGAATATTTTTATTTTTATTGGTAATGGGCGATCGGTAATCGGTAATGGGTAATCGGTAGTTGGTAATGGGTAATGGGTAATTGGTAATTGAGATTTCTTCTTTCTTACCTTACTTTTCCCTTTCCCCTTCTTATATTTGCCATAACAAATTTATATGTGTAGCAGCTTATTGACTGGCAGTTTAGAAGCGATCGCGATCGCACTTGTCCTCTTGCCCGGTAACTTCAGCTTCGCATTTCCGGCAGCCGAATTAGGGATGGGCTGGCAAAGCCGTGGGGTGAAGCATGAAGAGATCGAATCGGGGTTTTTCAGCGTGCAATCTCCCTCAAATTCTTCGCCCGATCGAGCTAGCAAAGGTCTAGAAGATGGCATTTACCTCTACGGCCAGTCCCCCAAGCCAGAGGAAATTAAAAAAGAGTATTTTGTATTTGAAGTGCGACAGAACAAGGTAATCGGGGCTTTTTACCTGCCTCGATCTGCTTTTTACTGTTTTTACGGCACTGTAGAGCTAACTCAGTTAAATTTAACAGTAGTGGACAGTTACGATGGCAGTAGCTCTCCCTACTCGGTAAACCTGCAACAGTATCACCAAATTTCCGCCGTCAGCGAAAACGATCGGCGTATTTTGGGTATTTGCAAGGCAGCTCACCAACAGCAGGTATGGGGAAAGTAGCACAGGTATAGCAGTTGACAGTTGACAGTTGACCTGTGGTAGGGGCGGTGCCTGTGAGTGCGGGCCCTGTTAGTTGACAGTTGACAATTACATAGTACGGGATTCAAACGGTTTATGAAGCGCAGGTACAGGAATTTATTTATGAGGTTATTTTCGTCAATGTACGAAAAACGCCCAGAAACTCGCTTTCTTCCTGGAAATTCGTTGTCAACCCCATATTTCTCTCAGAAACCGGGTTTCTTTACCGAAAAAATAGCTCTCATCCCCATACCTGAAGTTAGAAGATCTAACCTGTATACTGCTTAACAAGTCAGGACTTAGCCAACCCCTGTCAACTTACTCCTGAGTTGAAACTTTCGGACGGATACCAAACACTCGCTAAGATGAAACTGCGTCGGAAGACACTATCGATAGTTGGGATTACCATTGCTGGATTGACAGCCGTTCTGTATGCCACATCCTCAAGCATCCTTTTGGGCAGCCTAGTCAAGGCCGAGGAACAAGAAGCTACTCAGGTTGTCAACGGAGTGCTCAGTGTGTTCGGCCAAACCACAGATGACTTCAATTCGCGCTTTGCTGACTGGTCGGCCTGGGATGATACTTACACTTTTATCCAAAACCGCAACAAAGAATTCATTGACTCAAATTTGGTTCCAGAAGGACTGGCTAATTTGAGAGTTAATATTGCCATATTTGTCAATACTTCTGGCAAGATTGTTTATGGTACAGGTTTAGATATGAAAAAGCTGCAACTAACGCCTGTTGCAGAGGCATTAAAACGGCGTATTTCTGTAAACGACCCGCTATTGCAGCACCCCAACGTCGAAAGCAGCCTCGCTGGTATTATGCTGCTGCCATCGGGGCCGGTATTGATTACTTCGCGGCCAATTGTCACCACTAAAAACACTGGTCCGATCCGAGGCACGCTGATATTTGGGCGCAATTTGGATAAGACTGGGATCGATCGAATTTCTAAAATTACTCGCTTGCCCCTGATTGTACACAGCGTTAATGAGCCTCAGTTACCTGCTGAATTCCAGAATGTGCGGCACAAATTGTCGGCGAAGAAACCAATTTTGGTGCGGGCTTTGAGTGAAAAGTCGATCGCGGGTTACGCTTTGCTCAATGATATTTATAACCAACCAGCGCTGCTGCTGCGGGTGGACATCCCCAGAGAAATATACCGCCAAGGTCAGACCAGTTTGCGGTACCTTCTAGTGTCTGTACTGTTGGCAGGAATGGGGTTTATCGGATGTACTCTACTGCTACTAGAGCGTCTGGTGCTGTTTCGGCTGAGCGGTTTGGCAAAGGGAGTGAATCGAATCAGTGCTAGCAAAGACTTGTCGGTGCAACTACCTGTAATTGGGGAAGATGAGTTGTCCGACCTTGCCCATAATATTAACGGAATGTTGGGGGCGATCGCTCAAGCCGAAAGCGAACAAATTCAGGAAAAAGCACGCTACCGGGCCGTAGTCGAGCAGGCCACAGACTGTATTTTCCTGTGGGACCCTCAAACCAAAGGCCTTTTAGAAGCTAATACAGCTTTTAGAACTTTGCTCGATTACAGCCCCGATGCGATTTTGCAGTTGACTATTTACGATATCGTCGCTTACTCTCCAGACGTGATTGACAGCAATATTCAATTGTTGTTGATAGACAAACAATTCAGAATGGGTGAAGTTATCTATCAACGTCGAGATGGCTCCTGCGTAGATGTGGAAGTGAGCGCGAGCGTGATTTCCTACGGTGGTCGCGAGATTATTTGCACTGTTGTTCGTGATATTACGGAGCGCAAACAGGCCGAAACCGAATTGCGAGCGTCGGAGGAACGCTATCGGCTTTTGTTTAAAAATAATCCGCATCCAATGTGGGTTTATGATGTAGAAACTCTGGAATTTATAGCTGTAAATCTGGCTGCTATCAAACATTATGGCTATACTCGCGACGAGTTTCTGCACATGACGGTTGCGGACATTCACCCCCCTGAATATATACCCTTATTGTTAGAAAATATCTCAGCATTAGATGCCAGTCTAGATTTTGCCAGTGTATGGCGACACCAGAAAAAAAATGGGATGATTATTGATGTAGAAATTACTTCTTACACCATGATTTTTGACGGCAGGAATGCTGAATTGGTGATGGCTCACGACGTGACCGATCGCTTGCGAGCTGAATCAGAATTGTACCATGCTAAGGAAGCAGCGGAAGCAGCTAATTTAGCGAAAAGTCAGTTTTTAGCTAACATGAGCCACGAATTGCGAACCCCTCTCAATGCAATTATCGGCTACAGTGAAATTCTACAAGAAGATGCTTTAGAGTTGGGCGAGGAAATTTTTGTTTTAGATTTAGAAAAAATTCACTATGCAGGCAAACATTTACTATCATTAATTAATGATATCCTGGATTTGTCGAAGATTGAAGTAGGCTGCACCGAGCTTGACTTAAAAACCTTTGACGTAGCGGAGGCAATTCAAGAGGTAACGACAACTGTAGAGCCGCTATTTCTGCGAAATTCCAATCGTCTGAATCTGGAGTGTCCCGATTCTCTTGGCGAATTGTACTCCGATCGCATTAAACTAACTCAAATATTGTTTAATTTACTCAGTAATGCCGCTAAGTTTACTGATCAAGGGACAGTGACACTCAGCGTTGAAAGAATCAAGAATGACGACAATAGTTTAGATTCTGAATGGTTAATTTTTAAGTGTGTTGATACTGGGATTGGGATGACTGCGGAACAAATGCAGAAGTTATTTCAACCTTTTATGCAAGCTGATGCTTCAACTACCCGCAAGTACGGAGGTACGGGTTTGGGTTTGGCAATAGCTCACAAATACTCTCAGATGCTAGGGGGAGAAATTACTGTGGATAGCGAGTTTGGCAAGGGGTCAGTTTTTACTGTGCTGTTGCCGACTCAATTGTAATATCAAGTGTGAATAAAACAGGTTTGTAGTCAGGACTAAAGTCCTGAGTGGCCCGAATCTGCGATCGAGGATTGAAGTCCGCTTCTTCCATCAAAGGAACTCAAAATGGCAAAAGCCCCCAAAATACCACCGGAACCAGAGATTACACCAAATCCGGGTATGATATCTCATTTATGCTGTCGTATGAGTAGGGTGCGTCGCTACGAACAACTCTCGTTGCTATTGGGAGATCTCATAGCGACGCACCATACCAATTATAACGGGGATGGGAAACCCGGATTTGGTATTAGAGGTCAAAAGCGGTTGCAACCGCCCAGCTTCTTTTTCTGCTAACAACAACCGCCGCCGCTATAATGCCAAGTCGAATCAGTAATTAACACCTTATCTGGCATTAATCCCCCCAACTTGCCAGCAGTTTTATCGCACACTGCTGCCGGAACTCCCCGCTGCAAAACGTGACCGGCGCCGTCATCAAATAGCTCCTCAGACCCACTATAAATCGCCGTCTTGCCAGTAAAAATGCAAGCTCCATCATCGGGTACAGGCACTTTGAAAGACACCGAATCCAGGCTTTCTAACAGCAAATCCGCATCCAATTGATAATTGTGTTTGTCCAGCAATCGGTAAGGCCTTCTCGCCCGCACTTCCACTTGTCCAAAACCTACATCTATAAGGTGTTGAACGTATTCTGCGTAGATTAAAGCACCAGACAAACACAGGGCACGCAACCGTTCGTCTTGCTGCAAATGTTGCGGAATTCTGCGAGTTGCGATCGGATCGCTCATCAATAATCTACCACCCGGTTTCAACACTCGATAGGTTTCGGTTAATGCTTTAGCTAAATCCGCAGGTTCAAAAATGTTAAACAAACAGTTTTGGGCGACAACATCGACAGAAGCATCCGGCATCGGCAACGAAAAAGCATCGCCTTCTCTAATTTCCACAAAATTAGCATCAAACCAATCATTTTCTTGAGCAGCAATTTGCAAGTTGCGTGCGGCTGCTTCCCGCATTGCAGCAACCGGATCGACGGCAATCACTGCTCCTTTTTTGCGGGAGAAATAGGCAAATTGCAGTGCTTCTAAGCCACCGCCGACGCCTACATACAGCACTACTGGATTGCCTACAAGTTCAGCCGCATGAACGGTTGTACCGCAGCCGTAATTCATCTCTTGCATTTGTTGGGGAATTTTCAATCCCGGCAGTTGCAGAGGGCTGCTTTGGACGCAGCAAAGTCCGATTTGGGGGGTTTCGGCTACTTCGCTGTAGAATTTGGCTGCTGTTTCGAGGTAGGTCATTTTTGATGTTCTTGATTTTTGATTTTTAACCGCAGATGTAGGCAGATTTACGCTAATGAACGCAGATAAATAGAGAACAGACAGGTTTTGTTAGGTGGCAAATTCGACTTTCTGTTCGGATTTTGGCTGATTTTCTGGTTCGGAAATGGTTGTTTCTGGGACGGTTAATTCTGTTGTTGGTTTGGCTGTAGTTTCTGGCGGTGTTGGCTGCTGCAAGTTGGGAGATGAGGTTGTCGATTCTCTGACTTGATTCACGTAGCTACGGAATCGATTCACAAGCTCGCTAGTTTTCTGTTTGACTGTTTGTAAAATTGCTGTTGGTTTTGATTCTATTGTTTGAGTAGGTTCAACAACTTTCGGATTTTCTAGTTTGGGAATTGCTGTCGGTTGTGGTTCTATGGCTTTCACAGATTCAACAACTTTCGGAGTTTCTGGTTCTGTGGTTGCTGTCGGTATGGATTCTATTGCTTTAACAGGTTCGACAACTTTCGGGGTTTCTAGTTTGGGAGTTGCTGTGGGTTGCGGTTCTATTACTTTAACAGGTTCGACAACTTTCGGCTTTTCGAGTTCTGGGATTGCTGTCGCTTTCGGTTCTGTTTCTTTAACAGGTTCGACTTCAGGATCAACTATTTTATCTTGACTCGGTTTAGCAACTGGAATTTCTGGAACCGGAGGGGAGGGTTTGACAATTGGTGTTTCTACTGCTGGAATCGGTTTTGGTTCAGGCTTGGGTGGTTGGTAGGTTCGATCGACTATACCGCGAGATTCTGCTGTTGTTAGTTCGCCCCGCACTAATCTAGAAAGAGTATCTTGCCCCTGCGGTTGGTAATCGATTAGTCTGACTGTATTATTAAAGGCGTTTTTTACTAAACTTCCCCGTTCGTCGATAAATTCTAGCTGCACCCAGTTTTTCCCAGGCTTGAATCCTTTAAGATATATAGGTTGCCATTGGTCGATCGAAAAGCTTTCGCCGTTAACTGTGGCTCGAATTTTCCAATCGAGTATTTCATCTTGGGCATTTGCTTGAGCCGCCAAATGCAGGGGAGCATTTGTCAAGTAAAAATCCAACATGATGGGTTGGGCCCCGTAGGTGTCTTGGGGACGATTGTAGGTGAGTAGAGGTAAAGTGCGATCGGGATTATTGTCTTGAGTTTTGGTAAAAATGTGAAAGGTGGTTTGGGCGTAGGCACCATCGTTTTTAAAGCTTTCTTCCCAAGGGCGCGAGGCAAACACTCGCAGGGTGTGGCTTCCGGGTTCTAAGCCCGCGATCACTAAAGGCTCGCTGGTATCGTAAACTGCCTGATAAGGTTGATTGTCCAAAAAGACCTGAAGGTGCGGACCTAGACCTAAGTGGGCATCTTTGAAAATCGGCAAGTCTTTAACTTGGAGCCGGACTGATATATCTGTATCCTGAATCACTTCGTCAGGTTTGGGAGCCAAAATACTAACTTGAGGCTGGTAGATTTCCAGAGTCTGACGCAGTTTTTGAATGGCTTCTGGGGGAGAAACCTCTGACATTCTTTTTGCCTGGGTTGGAGCTGAAGCGCTCTTGTTGCTAAATTTGGAAAATTCAGGATTGCCAGAGCCGCAACCTGCTAAACCCAAAATAAATGCTGCTACTGCGAACACTGTCAGCAGCCGTCGCGCAGCCTTCCTCTGCCAATTGATGCCAATCACGCAAGCATACTCCTACAAGCTTTCTCATAGGGAACTATAGCCCAAAATAGAATTATTAATTGGAAATTGGCGATCGGGAATTTGGGGGCTCAGACGCCGGGAGTGCTGCGGTGCCGACAACCAATCCCATCCTCCTAATAACTCCCGCAGCCGTTTTGCGAAACATCTCTATACAAATCACTATTCTCCAATAACCTTATCTTTGAGTTTTGTAAACTTAATGCCAATACCCCTTGACTTTTTCGAGGGACTATGGAAACTCAAGTCATTCATATATCAGGAATTTAGGCTTTTTTAAGTATTGTTAACAAGTGATTCAGGCTGACATAGCAAGCTTATAATTCATAAAACTACCTCTAAATGACTACCGATAGCGCCCCAAATATAAAGGTGCGATCGATTAAACAAATGACGAGAGTAGTTAACAGTACCTTGGCACACAGGGGAACTGGCTTCTGAAAAGGAGCAAAACGCTTGGGGAGATGCAGTACCTGCGTCTAACTCTGCAAAGAGTTAAGTGCAAGCTGCGTCGGCGAACCGAGAATCCCCGTATCAAAAGCCCGGGGAGTGCCACAGTATCAGTTCTCGTTCCTTGTCTTACCGAGAGGAGAGTCTTCATGACCATTAGTCCTCCAGAGCGAGAGGCAAAAGTTAGGGTAGTCGTCGATCAGAATCCGGTTCCAACTTCCTTCGAGAAGTGGTCAAAACCGGGTCACTTCGATCGCGCTCTAGCTAAGGGACCAAAAACCACCACTTGGATTTGGAACCTCCACGCTAACGCTCACGACTTTGACAGTCATACCAGCGACTTAGAAGACGTTTCGCGCAAAATCTTTAGCGCTCACTTTGGCCATTTGGCAGTGATCTTCGTCTGGTTGAGCGGCGCATATTTCCACGGCGCTAAGTTCTCCAACTACGAAGCTTGGCTGACAGATCCTACAGGCATCAAGCCTAGTGCTCAAGTGGTCTGGCCGATTTTTGGTCAAGAAATTTTAAATGCAGATGTGGGCGGCGGGTTCCACGGGATTCAGATCACCTCTGGTCTGTTCCAACTGTGGCGCGCCAACGGCATCACTAACTCATACCAGCTATATTGCACTGCGATCGGCGCCTTAGTAATGGCAGCCCTGATGCTATTTGCCGGTTGGTTCCACTATCACGTCCGCGCTCCGAAACTGGAATGGTTCCAGAACGTGGAATCGATGATGAACCACCACTTGGCAGGTTTGCTAGGCTGCGGCTGCTTGGGCTTTGCGGGACAGCAAATTCACGTGGCTCTGCCGATCAACGCTTGCATGGACGCGATCGATGCAGGCGCACCGTTGACAGTAGGTGGCAAACTGATTAAAACAGTTGCCGATATTCCTCTGCCACACGAGTGGATTTTGACACCAAGCTTGATGGCAGACATCTACCCAAGCTTTGCTAAAGGTCTAACGCCCTTCTTCACCCTCAACTGGGGCGCTTACACCGACTTCCTGACCTTCAAAGGCGGCCTGAACCCCACCACAGGAGGTCTGTGGCTGACCGATACAGCGCACCACCACTTAGCTTTGGCAGTGCTGTTCATCGTCGCCGGACACTTCTATCGCACGAACTGGGGCATTGGCCACAGCTTCAAAGAAGTTCTGGAAGCTCACAAAGGCCCCTTCACTGGCGAAGGCCACAAGGGGATGTACGAAATCTTCACACAGTCTTGGCACTGTCAACTGTCGTGGAACTTGGCTTGGATGGGCTCTCTGAGCATCATCGTGGCCCACCACATGTACTCGATGCCTCCGTATCCGTACATCGCGACCGACTACCCAACTCAGCTATCCCTGTTCACCCACCACATGTGGATTGGCGGATTCCTGATTGTTGGAGCAGCCGCTCACGCAGCAATATTCATGGTTCGCGATTACGATCCGGCCCAGCACGTTAATAACTTGCTCGACCGCGTACTCCGCCACAGAGATGCAATCATCTCTCACCTCAACTGGGTTTGTATATTCTTGGGCTTCCACAGCTTCGGTCTATACGTTCACAACGACACGATGCGCGCTTTCGGTCGTCCCCAAGATTTGTTCTCCGATACCGGGATTCAATTGCGTCCAGTATTTGCCCAGTGGGTGCAAAATATTCACGCCTTGGCTCCGGGTAACACAGCTCCCAATGCTATGGAAATCGTCAGTCACGCTTTTGGCGGCGGTGCAGTAGTAGTTGGTGGCAAAGTAGCGATGATGCCGATCGAGTTGGGTACGGCGGACTTCTTGATCCACCACATCCACGCTTTCACCATTCACGTTACAGTTCTGATTCTCTTGAAGGGCGTGTTGTTCGCACGCAGTTCTCGCTTGGTTCCTGACAAAGGTAACTTGGGCTTCCGGTTCCCTTGCGACGGCCCCGGCCGTGGCGGCACCTGCCAAGTTTCGGGTTGGGATCACGTCTTCTTGGGCTTGTTCTGGATGTATAACTGCATCTCGATGGTGATTTTCCACTTTAGCTGGAAGATGCAATCGGACGTGTGGGGAACTGTATCGCCAGACGGCACAATTTCTCACATCACCGGCGGCAACTTTGCCCAAAGTGCGATCACGATCAACGGCTGGCTGCGGGACTTCCTGTGGGCGCAAGCTTCTCAGGTAATTCAATCCTACGGTTCGGCATTGTCGGCCTACGGTCTGATGTTCCTAGCTGGACATTTCGTCTTCGCCTTCAGCTTGATGTTCCTGTTCAGCGGCCGTGGCTACTGGCAAGAACTGATTGAGTCCATTGTTTGGGCTCACAATAAGCTTAAGGTAGCTCCCTCGATTCAGCCTCGCGCTCTGAGCATTACTCAGGGTAGAGCTGTGGGTGTAGCTCACTACCTGTTGGGCGGAATTGTCACTACGTGGGCATTCTTCCTAGCGCGAATCATTTCGGTAGGGTAAACTACCCCTAGGTTTTGGATTCAGGATTTGGGAGGAATCTCAAATCCCGAAACCAAACTCCGAACCGAATCCCTTCAACTTTGTTCAGGATTCAGGATTAATCAAGGCTTATGGCAACGAAATTTCCAAAATTTAGCCAAGACCTTGCCCAAGACCCGACCACACGGCGGATCTGGTACGGGATTGCCACAGCGCACGACTTTGAAAGCCACGACGGCATGACCGAAGAAAATCTTTACCAAAAGATTTTTGCTTCTCACTTCGGCCACGTAGCAATCATTTTCTTGTGGACTTCGGGCAGCCTGTTCCACGTAGCATGGCAAGGTAACTTTGAACAGTGGATTAAAGACCCTCTAAACGTCCGCCCGATCGCTCACGCGATTTGGGACCCACAATTCGGCGCTCCAGCAGTAGAAGCTTTTACCCAAGCGGGTGCTTCTAACCCAGTGGACATTTCCTACTCTGGTGTTTACCACTGGTGGTACACCCAAGGGGTTCGGACAAACGGTGACTTGTATCAAGGAGCTATCTTCTTGCTACTGTTGGCTTCTGTCATGCTGTTCGCAGGTTGGTTGCACCTCCAGCCGAAGTACCGTCCGAGCTTGTCTTGGTTCAAGAATGCTGAATCTCGCCTCAACCACCACTTAGCTGGTTTGTTCGGCGTCAGCTCTTTGGCTTGGACTGGTCACTTGGTTCACGTCGCTATCCCCGAATCTCGCGGGCAGCACGTAGGTTGGGACAACTTCCTGTCTACCCCGCCTCACCCGGCCGGTTTGGCTCCGTTCTTCACTGGTAACTGGGGCGTATACGCCGAAAACCCTGATACAGCGGGCCATGTGTTTGGGACCTCGCAAGGTGCGGGAACAGCAATTCTCACCTTCTTGGGCGGTTTCCACCCTCAGACAGAATCCCTCTGGTTGACTGACATTGCTCATCACCACTTGGGTATCGCAGTGCTGTTTATCGTTGCTGGTCATATGTACCGGACAAACTTCGGTATCGGTCACAACATCAAAGAAATGTGCGATTCCAAAGATTTCTTTGGTAAGAAAGTTGAAGGCCCCTTCAATATGCCTCACCAAGGCATTTATGAAACCTACAACAACTCGCTGCACTTCCAATTAGGCTGGCACTTGGCTGCTTTGGGTGTCATCACCTCCCTGGTTGCGCAGCATATGTACGCGATGCCTCCCTACGCTTTCATGGCGCAGGATCACACAACAATGGCTGCGTTGTACACGCACCACCAGTACATTGCTGGATTCATCATGGTCGGTGCTTTCGCCCACGGAGCTATCTTCTTGGTGCGGGACTACGATCCTGAAGCAAACAAAGGTAACGTACTCGATCGCGTGTTGCAGCACAAAGAAGCGATTATCTCTCACTTGAGCTGGGTGTCGCTGTTCTTGGGCTTCCACACTCTCGGCTTGTACGTTCACAATGACGTTGTAGTCGCTTTCGGAACTCCTGAAAAGCAAATCTTGATTGAACCAGTGTTCGCACAGTTCATTCAAGCTACTCACGGAAAGGCTCTGTACGGCATGGACGTGCTACTTTCCAACCCTGACAGCATTGCTGCTACCGCTTGGCCCAACTACGGCAACGTATGGCTCCCAGGCTGGTTGGACGCGATGAACAGCGGTACTAATTCTCTGTTCTTGACGATCGGACCTGGCGATTTCTTGGTTCACCACGCGATCGCACTAGGCTTGCACACCACCACCTTGATCTTGGTCAAGGGCGCTCTGGATGCACGCGGTTCTAAGCTGATGCCGGACAAAAAAGACTTCGGTTATGCTTTCCCTTGCGACGGCCCCGGCCGTGGCGGTACTTGCGACATCTCTGCTTGGGACGCGATGTACCTGTCTGTCTTCTGGATGTTGAACACCCTAGCTTGGGTAACGTTCTACTGGCACTGGAAGCACCTAGGCATATGGCAAGGTAATGTGGCTCAGTTCAACGAGTCTTCTACTTACCTGATGGGCTGGTTCCGGGATTACCTCTGGCTGTATTCTTCTCAGTTGATCAACGGTTACAACCCCTACGGAACTAATAACCTGTCTATCTGGGCCTGGATATTCTTATTCGGACACCTAGTTTGGGCAACCAGTTTCATGTTCCTGATCTCTTGGAGAGGTTACTGGCAAGAATTGATCGAGACTTTGGTTTGGGCTCACGAGCGCACTCCTCTGGCCAACTTGGTTCGCTGGAAGGACAAGCCTGTTGCTCTGTCGATCGTTCAAGCTCGTTTGGTTGGCTTAGTTCACTTCTCGGTGGGCAATGTCTTCACTTACGCAGCCTTTGTAATTGCCTCGACGGCCGGGAAATTCGGGTAATTCTGAATTCTGGTTTCGTAGGTAATTAAATCAAATCCCCTGCCTTCGGGCGGGGGATTTTTTTTGGTATTTTATTATGGAATTTTGTACAATAAGAGTAGACTGAATCGCGTTAACATTCATAAGTGTTATATGGAATCATTGAGTTTAATAGCTATTAACCTTGTCTTATGGGCTTTCCCATCTGCTGCTGAAGTTGCTGTGGATGAACTCACCGAAAGCCAAAACCTTACGATAAATCAGTTGCATCAAAGGATTACCGATAAGTTAAAAGAAAACCCAAAAGCAGGAAGTGCTATATTTGCTGCTGAACATGGTTCAAAATCTGATTTGGAGCAAGTTGCTGTATATTTACAAGTGGCAATGTATGAAGATGCAGAATTTGCAGCAGAAATGAAAGCAATTGGTCAAGAACTAGGTACTATTCCAGATGATAAAGCGGAGAGGAAACAAAAACTTATTAAGAAAATTGGGAATCAGATGATTGTTGGGGCATCAGGTGGTGCTTTAATTGGAAATATTGTCGTTGGAGTACCTGGTGCTGTAGCTGGTGCTGTAGCTGGTGCTGCACTTGGATTGTGGAAAGATAGACATTCGAGATCGTCGGATTGGACAGAAGACAGTAGGAACGTTAAATGAGTCAGACCCAAATTTTAGTTTCTAGCTGGGCTTGTTTAACATTTTTGACAATACTTTCAGGTATGGGCTCGTTATATGTTCGCCGTAGACCTATTGTTTTAAAGTTGGCAGACTTTATGAATTTAGCTTTGGCTACAGCAGCGATTGTATCAAGTTGTAGCCTGATATATCGAGCAGTTACTTTGAAGGAGCTGGAAACCCTTAGTCAATTTTGATGATATCTTTCTTTATCACACCGCAATTGAGCCTGTTTAGAGAATGAGATTTATAGACGATATTTACAAACCTTGCGTGGAAAAATGTAAAAACATACAAAACATTCCAAGTGTTCTTAATATTTTAGACAACGGTAAGGCAGTATTGGATGACGACAGAAAATGCGATCTGTACATAGCTTTTTATGGCGGACATCATTTTCACAAACTTTATGCAGCATTTGCCTCAACTAACTTTCCGTATACTGAGAGCAAAGATATAGAAATCATTGACTGGGGATGCGGTCAAGGATTGGCAACTTGTGTTTTAATTGATTATCTTATCGAGAATAGTATTAATCCCAATATTATATCGGTCACACTGATAGAGCCTTCGTGCCTAACACTGAATCGCGGTTATAACTTTACTCGTCAGATGTTGCAATCCACTTTTTCTAGCACTTGTACCATCCGAAAGGTAAACAAATACATAGATGATTTGACAGCTAACGACTTAGCCTCAGATATGGAAACCATCAAGGTACATCTCTTTTCCAATATAATTGATGTAGAAGCATTCAGTTTAAACAAGCTGCACAGGTTGATGCTTGCTTCTTTCCAAGGTTATAATCGACTTATCTGTACAAGTCCAGACAACGGGCCCACATATAGGTTAGATGACTTCTACAATCTATTTTCTCAGTCTTACCAACTTTTTTACTCAGTAAGTTCCGAGCGACCAATTTATCAAAAAGTATTTTACTTCAAGAGTAAACAATATGAAACGCGTAGAATAGGTAGATACGAGAGGCAATTTACTGTAAACCTGACTTAATTTTGAGGAAATAATTATCATGAAAAGTAAAGCTACTCTAAATTATATTCAAGGAGACTTGTTCTCTGGTTTTGGTTCTGATATTAGCGTTGCTACGCCTGACGAGGTATCAAAAGAAGTTTTATGCATGCCAGATGCAAAGGTTATTTTCTACCGAAACTTCTTTAACAGAGAGGAAAGTGACGAGCTTTTTCGAGTTCTACTTGAGGAGATTAATTGGCGACAAGACAAAATGAATGTCTATGGTAAGGAAGTCAATTTACCAAGAAAGACTGCTTGGTATGGAGATAGCAACAAATCATATACATTCTCTGGTATTCATCTCGAACCTGAACCTTGGACACCAACCTTAATTCAAGTAAAAGAACGTATTGAAGAGATAGCAGAGGTTGAGTTTAATAGTGTGCTGCTAAATCTATATCGTAGTGGAAGTGATGGAATTTCTTGGCATACAGATGCAGAGCGAGAATTAGGAGAGAATCCTATAATTGGTTCTGTTAGTTTTGGCGAGACAAGAAGATTTATGTTTCGTCATCGATATGATAAGGAAGTGAAATCAGAAGTTGATTTAACACATGGTAGTTTTTTGTTAATGGCTGGTGAAACTCAGCATTTTTGGCAGCATCAAATCCCGAAAACATCCAGAAAGATAGAGCCAAGAATAAATCTAACTTTCAGGCTGATTATTGATTGAGCTACTGTGTAAGCAAATATCCGCGTAGTTGATGGTTATATTCGCTACAATCCGATTACTGTTCATCTGTGGAAGAAAGGGACGCAGCTTGCTGAATTTGTTCAACAGGAATTGTAGGTAGATATATCGTACAAAATTTAATCGTACTCCTATGACAGGAATTGAACCCTTTGCTATAAGTTGTGTTAGCGGTATCGCCCTGCCCATTTTCCAGTCAGTCTTTGAAAGCGGTGGCAAGTTTCTCGGTTTGATGGGCAAAAAGCTAGATGAGAATACTAAAGAGCTAATTTACAGTGCATCGGGAGAATACGGCAAACGCTACTTCAAGCGTCACGGGATGCTGAAAGCGTTGGGAATGCGGGAGGCTGTGCCATTAGAATCGGTTTATACTGCTGTCCAGTTTTTGAATGAGCAAGCAATCCGCAGTTTTGCATCAATCCAAAATTTAGAGGAAGCTTACCGCCAAGCAAACAAGCGAGGTTTTCAGCAGCAAGATTGCCAGAAGCAAGAAGGGCTAAAAATTGCTAATCAGAAGCAATATTTGATGGTTTTAGGGCAGCCGGGGGCGGGAAAATCAACTTTTTTGCGGAAAATGGGACTGGAAGCACTGAAGGGCAAACGAGGCGGTTTTCAACATAATTGTATTCCCGTTTTTATCGAACTTAAAAGTTTTATCCCACATTCCGCAGGTGCGATCACCCGATCGAGTATTTTTAAAAGATGAGCAAAATTGAAGCGTCTAATATTAGAGTACAGGATCTTGACCACTGTGGGTTAATTGCTGGCATCTGTGATGATATGGGATTAGTCGAACAACTCGATCAACTGCTGGGTACTCACCCGCAAGAAATCGTCACCCCCGGTCAAGCAGTCAAAGCGATGATTTTGAATGGGTTAGGCTTTGTTAGCGCCCCCCTGTACCTGTTGGAAAGCTTTTTTGTGGGTAAAGCCACAGAACACTTGTTGGGGGAGGGTATCAAACCGGAACACTTAAATGATGACAAGCTCGGGCGCGTCCTAGACAAATTGTACGCTTTTGGCCTGACAGAACTTTTCGTGACAGTGGCACTATCGGCAGCACGGCATTTTGGCGTAGATATGCACAGCCTGCACCTAGATTCGAGTTCCCTCCACGTCGATGGCGAGTACCTCAGCAATGAAGATGACACCGCAGAACCAG
>JAAUPI010000316.1 GCA_012035135.1 Microcoleus sp. CSU_2_2 | reverse complement strand
ATACCAGAATCAGGACACGGCAATGCCGTTTCCCTACGATTTAATGATTCAATGTTCCGACCATTTTGACAATTTCGTCACACGGGAATCAGGACACGGCAATGCCGTTTTCATACCATTTAATAATTCAATGTTCCGACCATTTTGACAATTTCGTCACACCAGAATCAGGAGACGGCAATGCCGTTTTCATACCATTTAATAATTCAATGTGACGGCGAGTTATTTGGGAGTCCGATGTTCTAAAAACAATCCACCTTAAACACCGCGTTTATTCGAGAGTGCGAGCATCCCCGCTTGCGATCGAAGTAGGCGGACTTTGTTTGAGAAGACGCGGTTTCAAGCGCCGAGTCCCTTTTTAGAAATTTCAACAAAAAGGATCTTAAATCCAGATAACGTGTCAATATAGGAAGATGATTTAAATTCCCATCTTTCCTCATGGTCAAACAGCGCGTTCTTTCAGGAGTTCAGCCAACAGGCAACCTTCACCTCGGCAATTATCTCGGTGCCATTCGCAACTGGGTAGAAGGTCAAAGTCAGTACGAAAACTACTTTTGTGTAGTCGATTTGCACGCAATTACCGCACCACACAATCCCGCAACCCTAGCCTCAGACACTTACACCATTGCCGCTCTTTATTTAGCTTGTGGCATCGATTTAGAATATTCTACTATTTTCGTGCAATCCCACGTCTCGGCCCATACGGAACTAGCATGGCTACTCAACTGTATTACACCGATTAACTGGCTGCAAGATATGATTCAGTTTAAAGAAAAAGCTGTTAAACAAGGAGAAAATGTCAACGCCGGCTTACTGAATTATCCCGTATTGATGGCAGCAGATATCTTGCTTTACGATGCTGATAAAGTGCCTGTCGGAGAAGACCAAAAACAGCATTTGGAACTTACTCGCGATTTAGTCAACAGATTAAATCACCAATTTGGTACGCCAGAAAACCCAGTATTGAAACTTCCAGCACCCTTAATTCGCACTGACGGTGCAAGAGTAATGAGTTTGACAGATGGCACTCGCAAAATGTCTAAATCTGACCCTTCTGAATTAAGTCGAATTAATTTGTTGGATTCGCCAGATACAATTAGCAAAAAAATTAAGCGCTGCAAAACCGATGCCGTGCGCGGTTTGACTTTTGACGATGCAGAACGTCCCGAAGCGAGAAATTTGCTGACACTTTATCTGTTGCTTTCCGGTAAATCTAAGGAAGAAGTTGCAGCAGAGTGTCAAGATATGGGATGGGGACAATTCAAACCGCTGCTGACAGAGACAACAATTAATGCCCTGAAACCGATTCAGGATAAATACAAAGATATTATGGACGATCGGGGATACTTGGAATCGATATTACGTCAAGGAAAAGAACAAGCCGAAGCCATTGCCAACCAAACTCTAACTAAAGTTAAAACTGCTTTCGGTTATTCCTTACCTAGTTAGTCGTAGGGTGCGTCGCCACAAAAAATTCCTCAAAAAAATAGACAATCCCGCAGCGACGCACCATACCATTAGTCGTAGGGTGCGGATCCACCCTTAAATCCCTCAAAAAATAGACAATCTCGTAGCGACGCACCTTACCATTAGTCGTAGGGTGCGGATCCACCTTGAATCCCTCAAAAAAATAGACAATCTCGTAGCGACGCACCTTACCATTAGTTATTGTCAACTGTCAACTGTCAACTGTCAACTAATCATGAATCGTTTTCGCACTGCTTGTATCACCCCCAGAGAATTTATAATCACCGCCGAAGTTGCCCCGCCAAAAGGCGGTGATATGACTCATACTTTGGCAATGGCTGAACTCCTCAAAAACAGAGTTCATGCAATTAATATTACTGATGGTAGTCGGGCAGTGTTGCGAATGTGTCCGCTAGCAGTTTCGGCAATTTTAGTGCAACATGGAATAGAGCCGATTTGTCAAATTGCTTGTCGCGATCGCAATCTAATTGGTCTGCAAGCCGATATCATGGGAGCACACGCTTTAGGCATTCATAATGTATTAGCACTAACAGGCGATCCAGTCAAAGCAGGCGACTATCCTAAGGCTAAAAGCGTATTTGATTTTGAATCAGTACGGCTGCTGCAAGCTATTCAAAAAATGAACAACGGCATCGACTGGAATGACAAACCTTTAACAGACGGAGTTACCGATTTATTTGCCGGTGCTGCTGTCGATCCGCAATGTCCCAGTTGGTCAGGTTTGCAAAGTCGATTTGAGAAAAAACTAGCAGCAGGAGCACAATTTTTTCAAAGTCAATTAATTACAGATTTTGAACTTTTAGATAAGTTTATGAACCAGATTGCCACGGGTTGCAATAAACCAATTTTAGCAGGAATATTTCTGTT
Organism: Microcoleus sp. CSU_2_2; assembly: GCA_012035135.1. Classification (GTDB taxonomy): domain Bacteria; phylum Cyanobacteriota; class Cyanobacteriia; order Cyanobacteriales; family Microcoleaceae; genus Microcoleus. The sequence goes on along the minus strand of JAAUPI010000316.1, from coordinate 2,379 downwards.
TAAGTCAGCTAAAAATGCTGAATTTATCAAAAAAAATGTACCCGGAGTTCACATCCCCCAAGAGACGATCGACCGTTTAGCAAAAGCTCCACAACCCTTGCAGGAAGGCATAAAAATCGCAGCCGAACAAGTTAAGCTAGCGCAACAACTTTGTCAAGGAGTTCACATGATGGCAGTCAAGCGAGAAGATTTGATTCCTCAAATTTTGGATTTGGCAGGAATCGATCCCTTCAGCTAAAATTGTAGGGTGCGTCGCGATCGACAATCTGCTTGGAAGCTTGACAATCTCGCAGCGACGCACCATACCCCATACCGTAGAGATTTTAGGGTGCGTCGCGATCGAGAAAATTGAAGCGTGCAATACTTAGAAAATTGCTCGATCGACCTCACATTTATTAAATAGGAACTACTGAAATGACAGACTCAGAAATGCCTAATTTAGATACAATTAAAACTGTAGATACCAACATATCAGAAGTTACAGTTTACACCGATCGCGCGCGAGTCACTAGGCGCGGTACGGTAGCGCTGACGGGAAACGAGACAGCATTAACCCTCGCATCTCTCCCCGCCACTATCCAAACAGAGTCAGTCAGAGCAACCGGTTCGGGTACAATAGCAGTGCGGCTTTTGGGAGTACGCAGCGAAACAGTTTTTAGTAGTGAACCTGTAGTCGATCGCATCGCCGAATTAACCCAACAAATCAAAGAATTAGAAACACAAAAACGTCCAATTAGCGACAAAATAACCGCCCGAAAAATTCAACTCCAATTTCTCCAAGGTTTAAGCGAAAAAAGTGTTGGTTTCTTTTCTAGCAGCATCGCCAAACAGCAGATAGGTTTAAACGAAACTGGCGAATTACTCAACTTTTTGGGAACCAATTACCTAAAATATGTAAGTGCGATCGCAGAACACCAAAGACAACAGCAAGAATTAGATAAACAAATACAAGCTTTACAGCAGCAGTTGCGACAAGTACAAACTCCCCATTCCCAGCAAAGTTTTAACATCATTGTAGCCATAGAGCCAAGCGGCAGTGGCAACTTTGAACTAGAAGTTTCCTATGTAGTAACGCGAGCTTTGTGGACTCCTCTTTACGATTTGCGAGTCAATACTACCAACAACCAAATCAATCTCAATTACTTAGCCGAAGTTAATCAAAATACAGGCGAAGATTGGACAGGAATAGCGCTGACTTTATCCACGGCAAAACCCGGAATGGGAACGATACCGCCCAAATTAGAACCCTGGTATGTCGATATTCTTCGCTCAAAATCGCCTCCAGCAGCAGAATTTTACAGAGCGCGGATGACAAGAAGTGCGGCATCAGACGATTCTGAATTCGGTGCAAACGAAGCACCATTAGCCATGATGGTTGCTCCTAGTATTCTTGCCACACCTGAACCGATCGAAGCTGAAACAGCCACCGCCAGAGTATCCAGAGAAGGCGGCACCGTCACCTTTCAAGTAGGTGGAAATACCAATATTCCCAGCGACGGCACACCACACAAAGTCACGATTTTCAGCGATAATTATCCCTCTCAACCTAAATATATCGCCGTCCCGCGCTTAGTCAGTTTCGCCTATTTGCAAGCAATTGTCACCAATCCGATGACGGGTGCAACTCTACTACCCGGTCAAGCAAATATTTTTCGCGACAACACTTTTGTCGGTACTATAGAATTGGATAATGTTTCACCTGGTGCAGAATTTAAGCTGAACTTAGGAATTGATGAAGGGTTGAAAATTGAGCGCGAATTAGTAGAAAGACAAGTAGATAAAAAACTGATTAGCAATCAGCGACGCACGAGTTATGCTTATCGGTTAAATGTGACAAACTTGCAGCAAGTACAAGCAAACCTGACACTAAAAGAGCAACTACCAGTCAGTCGCAACGAGCAAATTAAAGTGCGATCGACTCTAACTAATCCCAAAATAGCACCCGGTGAAATGGGACTACTGGAATGGGAAATATCTCTGCCACCACAAGCAAAGCAAGAGTTATATTACCAGTTTGTTGTCGAACATCCTCCTGAGTTAACAGTCATCGGTTTAGATATCTAATAGACATCTGGCATAATTGTGGAACGGGGATCTTGCCTGTTCAAGAAGGCTTTTTTAGAGATATCTAATATCAAATCCGGTTGAATAGCTATCAAAAATTATGGGTTTAAAACTCCCGATTTTAAGGGTCAGGTTTTTAGGGTGCGGTGTAATACCAAATCCGGGTTGTTCATCCCCGTTATAAACTGTATGGTGCGTCGCTCGTTTAATATTGGTTTATAGCGAAAATCATTCGTGGCGACGCACCCTACGCTCCTGCTCATTATAAGGGGGTAACAACCCGGATTTGGTGTAATACCAAATTCGGGTTGTTCA
>JAAUPI010000315.1 GCA_012035135.1 Microcoleus sp. CSU_2_2 | reverse complement strand
CCCCCTTTATAATGAGCAGGAGCGTAGGGTGCGTCGCCACGAATAATTCTCGCGCTTAAACCGAGATTAAACGAGCGACGCACCATACAATTTATAACGGGGATGAATCAGCCGGATTTGGTATTAGTTATAATCTCATATTGAGTGCGGTCATGCGAAAGCCCCTACAAACATATTTGCAAAGGGCCCAGATGCACCCGATTCATAAAGGGGATCTCTAACCCGGATTTGGTATAACCTGTAGCGATCGTTAGTCCTTTTAGTTAAAAAAAATAGGTTGGGTTTAACACAAGTAAACCCAACCTATTAATTAATGAGACTTAGGAATTTAGCCTTGATTCGCAACAGTCGTTTTTAAGCTCTCTGGCGAGTTCGATGCAGCGACAAAGCTTTGACTTACCACAGATTCCTTAATCGGGTTCCGCGCTTCAATTAAACTCAGAGCTTTGTTAACACCTTCAGGTAAAATCACTACCAAACTGCCAGCAGGAGCCTCGTCTAAAGCCTTGTTAACAGCAATTGTTTCGTCGAGAATCAACTCGTATTCAACCTGAGATTTGTCTCCAGTTTTCTCAGAAATCGTCTCTGCAATTCCCTGACAAATTAACTTTGCCACCACACCGGGTTCTCGCCCGCGTCTGTCAATATCTTCCTTGACAATAATGCGATCGAACATATCGGCCGAAAGTTTGCCCAGCGTGACAAAATCCTCATCCCGCCTGTCTCCGGGGGCGCCAACTACCCCGATCCGCAGTCCCGGCCAATTCTGCACGAAACTGCCCAAAGCTTTGTAGCTGTGGGGGTTGTGGGCGTAGTCCAGCAAAGCGTGATAGCTGCCCAAATTAAACAAATTCATCCGTCCGGGAGTTTGACCGACAGATGCTTGGAAGGTTGACAAAGCCGATCGAATATCCTCTATTTTCACTCCTTGGGCAAAAGAGGCCAAACAAGCTGCCAAAGCATTGGCAATCATAAACGGCGCCCGCCCGCCCATCGTCAACGGCACATTGACCGCCTGTTCGATTCTGAGTGTCCAATCGCCTTTTAAGATCGACAAGTAGCCGTTTTCGTAAATCGCCGCCAGCCCGCCCGCAGCGGTATGTTTGGCAACCAGTTCGTTATCTGGGTTCATCGAGAAATATGCAATTTGTGCCTTAACACGCTGCGCCATTTGTGATACTAGCGGGTCATCGGCATTCAGCACTGCATAGCCTTTGGGCATCACCGACTCAACCAGCACGCTTTTGAGAGTGGCCAGTTGTTCCACAGTGTCGATATCGCCAATTCCTAAGTGATCGGCCGCTACATTCAACACGACGCCGACATCACATTGGTCGAATCCCAAACCCGATCGCAAAATTCCACCCCTGGCCGTTTCCAGCACCGCCACTTCCACCGTCGGATCAGACAAAATCAATTGAGCACTTTGGGGCCCAGTATTGTCTCCACTTTCTACCAAATAATCGCCGATGTAAGTACCGTCGGTGGTTGTGTAGCCAGTAGTTTGACCGGTCTGCTTGACAATGTGGGCGAGGAGGCGAGTAGTTGTGGTTTTGCCGTTGGTTCCCGTTACCGCTAAAATCGGCACTCGGCTGGGTTGAGGGGAGGGGAATAGCATATCGAAAACTGCGCCGGCAACGTTGCGGGGCAAACCCTGACTCGGTGCGACGTGCATTCTGAAACCCGGTGCGGCGTTGACTTCGACGATGACGCCGTTGACATCGCGTAGAGGCACAGAAATATCGTCTGTCACTACGTCAATGCCGGCGATGTCCAAACCAATAATTTTGGCAACTCTGGAAAATAGCCAGACATTTTCCGGGTGAATTTCGTCGGTGCGATCGACTGCAATTCCCCCTGTACTCAAGTTTGCTGTCGCCCGCAAAAATACTCTCTTGCCCAGAGGCACTACAGAGTTGAGCGCGAATCCTTGTTTTTCCAGCAAATCCAAAGACAATTTATCGATCGTGATCCGAGTGAGAACATTATCGTGTCCATCTCCTCGCTGCGGGTCGCTGTTGACTTCTTCAATGAGCTGCTCTACAGTATCACTGCCATTTCCCACGACGTTAGCGGGAACTCGTTCTGCAACTGCGACGACTTGACCGTTGACCACCAATACTCTGTGATCGCGACCAGTGTAGAAGCGTTCAATAATGACGCTCTTAGTTTTTGACGCCTCGCTAGCGAGATCGTAAGCTTCTTCTGCCGCTGCCCAGGAATTAATGTCGATCGTAATCCCGCGTCCATGATTGCCATCCAATGGTTTAATCACGATCGGATAGCCACCAACATCTTCGATCGCACCTTGCAATTCATCCAAATAGTGAATTACCGTTCCTTTCGGAACCGGCACCCCAGCACTAGCCAAGATATTTTTTGTACCCTCTTTGTCGCAGGCCAGTTCTACCCCCAAAACTCCCGTGCGGTTGCTCAAAGTTGCTTGAATCCGCTTTTGGTAAACCCCGTAGCCTAGCTGAATCATAAACCTAGCACCCAACGGTATCCAGGGAATGCCACGAGCTTCTGCTTCCTTGATCAGCGTTTCCGTACTCGGTCCTAGCGCCGCCGACGCAGCAAACTCTCTAAGATCTCTCAAATCTTGGAGTAACTCGTCCGGCGCATACGTGCCGATACTGACAATGCTCTGGCACAGCCGCACCCCCGCCCTCGCAGCATAGCGACCTGCTTGTTCATTTTGATACTCAAGGACTACTTGGTAAATGCCTGGAGTCGAAGTCTCGCGGGTACGGCCGAATCCCGCAGGCATTCCTGCCATTTCCTGAAGTTCTAGGGCAACGTGTTCAATTACGTGTCCCATCATCGTGCCTTCTCTAACACGTTGCAGAAAACCGCCCTTATGGCCTGGGGAACAATGATGGTCGTTCAAACTTGGTAGTACAGCGATCAACCCCTCGTAGAAGCCAGGAATTTGGGATGTGGTCTTGTCTGCCAACTCTTCTAAATCTAGACGCATGACGACGAGCTTGTGGCGTCGGATGCTCCAGTAGTTGGGGCCTCGCAAAGTTTGGATTTTAAGTATTTTCATGGCTGTCACAGAGGGGTATGGGTCGCGGAAATTTTATAGGTAATTGGAGCATTTATTCAATTTCAAGCTTGAGTACCCGACAAACTGTTCGCTAAGAACATTTTTGTACTTAATTTTCAGTTACAGGCTACCAAATTTGAGATCTCAGTATTGATGCCACAGTTTTAACATTCTACCCACCTTACTTCGTTGAAAGTGTGGATGCCAAAGATCACCGTAAAAGAAGAGATTTCCTCTTTCTACGAATCGGCCGATCTTGACGATCCATCCAATAGCGAATACAACTATTACGAACAAAACGAGCTGTCTTTAACACTTCATTTAGTGTGCAATACTGCTCGTCAGTTCCTTTTAGCTTGTACTCAAAAATAATTATGAGTCTGAATGGGATTTATCATGCTAATGACTAATGGCTAATGATTAATGCCTACGATGTTTTGCGTTAGATTAGATCTGCGTGCGACATTCAGGAGGCCAACCAGACTCGGAACAGGCTGCCGACGACATGGCTTTGCCCAGAGGCATATTGTAACAATCTCCATGACAAAGAACGTGCAGGCGTAAATTGAAAAGGCTCAAGGGTTCTGTCGCTCCTACATGAGGCTCGTTGGTATAAATCATTTCTCTACTATCGACAATAGTCACCGAGCCTTTACCGAGAATTTTAATAGTGTCATCTCCCTCAAACAGGGCGCAGGTGTCTTCGTCAATGCCTATAGCGATGCGATCCGGGTGACAGGCGAGGGCTGATAGCAAGCGAGCCATGCGATTGCGGTTGTGAAAATGCTGGTCTACGATCAGCTCTGGAATAATATTGAGTCCGTTTGCCATATCTACTAGAGATCGGTTCGGGGAAGTGCCACTACCGCCCCCTGCGATCATGTGATATCCCATCACCGCAGCGCCCGCGCTGGTGCCTGCCAGGGTAATTTTGCCTTCGAGGGCTTCTTTGCGGATTTTCTCCATCAGCGGTGTGTCCGCCAGTAATCCACACAGCCGGAGTTGGTCGCCTCCAGTGATGAATACACCCGTACAGTCTTCTAAGTAATCTTTCCACACGGGGTTTTCGCCCTGTTCGCGTTCGCGGATGTCAACTACTTTCACAGCGCCGACACCCATTTCGTCAAAGATGGTGCGGTAGCGGTTGCTGATCCCTTCAGGATCTCGCGAAGCGCAGGGAATAATCGCCAGCCGAGCGTTTACACCCCCAGCACGGCAAAAAAAGGTATTCAGAATCTCTCGTCCGTGAACTTTGTCTTCGGCTCCCCCGATGACCATAATCGAGGTTTTCGTGCGCTGGGGAAGATTGTGTTCAAGGGCTTGAGATGTCAACTGCTGCATGGTATGTCTTCCTAGGTTGGGTGTGAAATTAAATTTTGCCGTGGCTGTGGATAGAATGGGGGTTTTGCTGATAAATAATTTTTGGGGGGAGTGATGTTCGATCGAGAATTGCGATCGCCCACAGTCATTTGGGGGCGAGATTGGTAGAGGTACTGTCCTGACAGCAGATAATTTTTGTACAAAACCGACCCGCAGACAAAGGAATAGAATTTAAGTTGGAAAGATTTTAAGAAATTATGAAGAATAATGCAATTACAGAAAACCGATCTTCCTCTGCTTCGTAAAACTTACCCAAACTTAGCTAAAGCCGTCTTTAATTACAATTTGGTATTTACTTCCTGCGCTATTGAGTGGTCGGCCATCCCAAGGTAAGCAGGCTATCCCCCTCAAGCCGAGGG
>JAAUPI010000046.1 GCA_012035135.1 Microcoleus sp. CSU_2_2 | reverse complement strand
AGCCCTTTTTACACCGCTAAAAATGTTAAGATTCAAGAAAGATTGACGGCGGTTAAAACCGCTCGTGTCGCTTACATCTCATAGCTAAAGCTGATGAGTTTTCCGCTTTCCGTCCTTGTTTTATAAGCGAACGAGCAATAAATTTATGCCGATCACCCGTTTATATGATATAATTATACGAGTTGCTACGACGTAAGAATGTTAGTATTTAAGTCAAAACTAAAAGGAATGCAGCAGCAGTATGACGCTCTTGATGAGGCGATTCGTACTGCTAGATTCATTCGCAATAGCCGTCTTAAATACTGGCAAGAAAATCAGAGGATCGGTAGAGCCGATTTGAGCCGATATTGCGCTGTTCTAACGGGTACAAAAAAGACTATCTCGCACCAATAAAAGCTCTAAAAATCGAATTAAAGCTAGGAGAAAATATGACAGCTCAGGTTTTGGTTGAAAAGAAAAAGTTAGACAAACCGCCCCTAACCATACACACATTAGGCGATCGCGTCCTGCGGCAGCCAGCAAAGCGCGTCAAAAGCGTTGATGCCGAAATTCGGCAGCTAGTCCGAGAAATGCTGCAAACCATGTATAGTGCCGAGGGCATCGGTTTGGCCGCCCCCCAAGTCGGAGTCCACAAACAAGTGGTGGTAATCGACTGCGAACCGGACAACCCCGACAAACCCCCGTTGGTTTTGATCAACCCCACTATCAAAGTTAGCAGTGGCGAAGTCTGCCTCTTCCAAGAAGGGTGTTTGAGCATTCCGGGAGTCTATTTAGAAGTCAAACGCCCAGAAGTCATTGAAGTGTCCTATCGCGACGAATACGGCCGCCCGCAAACCCTCAAAGCAACAGAATTACTGTCGAGGGCAATTCAACACGAAATGGATCACCTCAACGGCGTGCTGTTTGTAGACAGAGTAGAAAACAAACTTGCACTAAACGAAGAATTAGTCAAGAATAAATTTTCACCAAAGGCGGTAAAATCAGTATGATGGCAGGAACTCCTAAAAGTAGTTTATTTTTGGCTCTTTCGTGCATTGCTGCGATCGCGGCAGTTGGCTCAATCTTTGAGCTGTCTTCGGGAGAAGCTCAACTCGGTAATTTAGTCACCGGCATCATCCTCTGCCTCAGCGTACCGCTCACAGGGCTATTTTTCTATGCAGCCGTTCGGGATGCCAGAGCAAATCTATAGTAATTAATCAGTTAACTAATGACTAATGACTGATGACTAATGACTAATAAGATGGGATTTCTGCGACAAGTGGTAGCCAAAGGTGCTGCGGGAACGCCAGCTTCCAAGTACCAACTTTCTGAAGATATGGAAGTAGCAATTGGACGCGATCGAAGTTGTCAAATAGCCTTGGAATCGCTCGCTCACGGTACGGTTTCCCGCCGCCACGCCGCAGTCCGTCCCCTCACTAACAGTTCTTTTCCCAAATGGGAAATTTGCGACCTTAACAGTGCTAACGGAACTTATATAAACGGGCAAAAGCTGCAAGGCTGCCAAACATTAGAAACTGGCGATCGGATCTGTCTTGGTATTGATGGCCCGGAATTCATATTTGAATCCCCCCTAAATCCTCACCAAAATCAACCCGGATTCCCAACAGCAAATCCTAGATTTTCTAAGGCCGTCGAAAAAGATGCACTCACTTTAACTCAATTATTCCCGATCGCCTCGACCGGCAAACAATTACGCCAAAAAGCTTACTTATATCCAGGTATTGCCACAGTTATTTTTGTGGTGTCGATGTTTTTAGCTGTGGGAAATTCAGCAGCCTTTAACTTGCTCCTAGCTGCTTACCTTTCCGGTGCAGCTTACTATTTTATATATCAACTATGCGGCAAGCACAAGCCTTGGTGGATCTTATTTTTTGCTGCCTTAACTACAGCCTTAATTTTGCTCAGTCCGTTATTGATTGGCTTTATAGTAGTATTTAGAGAAATTTTGCCTGGGCGGCTACCAGCCGAAGGCGAACAAATTAGTTTTTTACCTTTTTTAATCAGAATGTTTTTTGGGGCCGGGCTGATGGAAGAATTGCTAAAAGCCTTACCAGTTTTAGGAGCAATGCTGCTGGGAAATTGCCTGAGAAATCCTTGGCGCGATCGCGTCGGTGTGTGGGAACCTTTGGACGGAATTTTGTTAGGAAGTGCCTCGGCAGTTGGCTTTACACTATTAGAAACTCTGGGGCAATATGTTCCTAATATCATCCAAAATGTGACGCTGCAAGCAGGGGCTGACGCAGGTGAATTGGTCGGTTTGCAATTACTAATTCCCAGAATTTTGGGTTCTGCTGCCGGACATATGGCTTACAGTGGCTATTTGGGATATTTTATTGGTTTGAGCGCGCTCAAACCAAAGAAGCGCTGGCAAATTTTGGGCGTCGGCTATTTTAGTGCTTCGGCACTTCATGCTTTGTGGAATGCATCGGGAACCGCCAGCGTACTATTGCTGGCTGTGGTGGGAGTTTTGTCCTATGCGTTTTTGGTAGCAGCGATTTTGAAAGCCAGGGCGTTGTCTCCCAATCGCGATCAAAATTTTGCAACTCGCATATCTTCTGAAAAGTGAAGTCATTAGTCATTAGTCAATTATTATGGGAGTTTAGACTAAGATTGCTTCGACTCTTTCCGGATTTTTTATTGGCCTGTCTTCACACGATCAATTTTACCTGGGTTACTCCTTGGCGCAATTCATATTGTCCTTTGACCCAGAATTGTTGAATTTTTTTACCCAAAAACGGAGCAATTTGCATCATCAATAAACGCACTAATCCATTTTTTCGCAGTTGTTCGCCTTTCCACGCTTCTTGTGCTTGCAGTTGTTGGGCGCGAATAATTTCTGGTTCGCGTTCTGCCTGAATTTGTGATAATGCTAAGTCAATATCTGTGTAATTAGCCCTTAGTTTCAATAAAGGTATAAGGTGATTAGCCACAACAATTACATCGCGTAAACCCATGTTAATTCCTTGAGCGCGTACCGGAGACATCGGATGTGCGGCATCCCCCAAAAGTATTACTCCAGGCTGATGCCAACGCGGACAGCGACCAACTATAACAGATAATCGCATTGGAGATTCGATGGCATCTTTGCTGTTGCGAAAATGTTCTGCCATCCATGCAGGCGATAGCGATGCGAAAGTTTCAGCCCAATCTGTTTGTTTGCGATCGGTTTTGTCATCTGCTGATAATACCCAAGCCAGATGCAGTTTTCCTGCTTCGGCGCCGTGAAATACACTGAATGCGCTACCATTATTTAGGATCGAATAAAATACATTATCCGCCACAAATCGAGGATGAGCAGCCAGCTTAAACCACAAAATATCGATACTTTTTTCCTGTGTTACTAACTCTAATCCCGCACGCTGTCTTACCACCGAGTTTCTACCATCTGTACCGATGACAAGTGCAGCCACAATCTCTCGCCCATCTGCTAGTTTTACACCAGAAATGCGATCGTTGTTCCACAGTAAATCTTTGACAGCAACACCTGAGATAAATTCAAATTCTCGATGTAACTGAGCTTCAGCAATTAGTGCTTCAAGTAATGGCGGCTGAGAAACTAGCGTACAAGGTTGATTCGATCCCATTGGTTCATCAACTCGAAATAGTTGCCGATCCCCCACAATAAACTCCCAGGCATCAATTTGTCGGTACGGTATACTTTCCAGCATTGAGGACAAGCCCATTTGTGCGATCGCATCCAATCCGCTGGGCATTAATCCTTCACCCCGAAACACTCGATAGGCATCTTTTGCAGCCTCAATCAAGGTAACAGCAATCCCTCGTTTTACCAGCAGCAAAGCCAATGCCGCACCAGTCGGCCCTGCTCCCACAATTACAACTTGCGTCATTCTATCTATACTTAAGCAAGCATTCATCAATTAGCATCCTTCACCGTAAATCCGATTTCTTGCCCATAGGATAGTTCCAGCGTATGACCGTCCGGGTCTCGCAAAAACGCCCAGTAGCCGATCGGATATCCAGAATCTTTTGGTTCCTCAAGCAATACGCCTGCTTGACGTGCTTTGTCACAGAGTTCATCCATATATTCGCGATTCTTGCAACCAACTCCCAGGTGTGCGAGTGGAGACAAAATCGGATGTACGGAATCTTTTTGAATTAGCACAATTACAAAAGGGCGAGTGCGATCAGAAAGCCAGACCACAGCAACACCAGCTTCTGCATCAATGCGACGGTGAACTACTTGCATTTCAGCATACTTGGAGTAGAATTCAATACTGCGATCGACATTTGAAACTGGGAGGGCGATGTGAGTCAGTCCAATATCATTATTTGGCATAATAACTAGGTTCCGATAATAACTAGGTCAGAAATTACGTTAATCTTTGATTTTTCCACTATTTGTAATATTAAGGTGCGCAGTGCGCACCCTAAAAGTAGAGTCTGTGCATAAGTCCTATAGAACCCAATAGCAATTCTAAATCATTTGTGAATTTCTTACTCCCTCCCCTTAATCAGGGGAGAGTTGGGGTGGGGTAAAAAACTTTACGACTCCTGAAAGGACTGCTATATAGATTTTTTATTGTGAGCGATCGGGGACTTATACTGATTTCAAGACTCATTGTGTGAGTCTAATATCAATCATGAGCAACAGAAGCAGTTAATTTCAACTGTTGGATTGTTGGCAATCCAGAAGATGCAATTTCTGGTGGCGGAACTTGTCTTTCTGAAGTCTTCAGATATTGCCCATCATGGATTGGTGAGACAACTTTCATCCGGTGAGGGCGGCTGTAATAGCGATGGGTTGGTTGCCTTTTTTCCTCTTCTTGGAAGCTTTCGTTAGCAATTTTCTTGCGGAGTTTGACGATCGCATCCATAATTGCTTCGGGACGAGGCGGACATCCCGGAATGTAGACATCCACAGGAATTAACTTGTCTACACCGCGCACAGCAGTCGGAGAATCTGCACTAAACATTCCACCTGTAATCGTACAAGCACCCATTGCAATTACATATTTTGGTTCTGGCATTTGTTCGTAAATGCGCACCAAAATTGGAGCATATTTCATCGTGATAGTGCCAGCAGTAATAATCAAATCTGCCTGTCGGGGAGACATCCGGGGAAATACACCCCATCGGTCTAAATCGAAGCGGGAACTTAGCATGGCGCTAAATTCAATAAAGCAACAAGCAGTCCCAAACATCAGCGGATACAAGCTAGACATTTTGGCCCAGTTGTAAATGTCATCGACTGTGGTGAGGATGATGTTTTCAGATAGCCGTTGCGTGACTTCAGGAAGGGCGATCGGATTAACGATCGACAAATCTTCTGAAGGAATATCCTGTGTCATTTCAGGTGAGTTCATTTTGAAAAACTCCTTAATCAATCTAGCCGTTGGTTATCAGTAGTCGCCTGTTGATTTAGCTCTGAATGGTCAAATAAATTAGTAAAATTTTGGTGAAAACATTCTCCGATCGATACACTCTTTTTTAATGATGGCAGGTCATTTTAGAAGTTGCCACCCACTGAAATATATTGTTAACATACTAAACAGAGCGAAATAGCTATTTTGGGAACTCTGGTTTTACAGCGTGGGAGTTGCGATCGCCCTGTACAAGAGCTCGATCGACCTGTGACAAACAGCTAAGTAGTCGGATGTTCCTAAATTGAAAAGTACCAGACTATACAGGTTTTATGTACCAAACGCTGGACTCTAATATTATCAACTACCAAATAAAAAACTGCCCCCCATAGCTTGATGAGAGGCGGTAAAAACGAGTTGTGAATACTTAAGGTTAGGCGGCGAAAGCAGTCAGCACCAGGAACGTTACCAACAAAACGGCACCGGCACCTTGAAGGGCATATTGACGCTGCTGTTTGGTTGAAGGGTATTGAGCGTAAAACATTTTCGGTTGAATTGCGTAGTTGTTGAGGGTTCCGTTTTCGTCGGTGGTATACATTGCTTGTTTTTCCTTTGCTCTCTTATGTAAATTAATGTAACAAAGTGTTAAGTAATGTAAAAGTGACTTGACACAAGTACAGAAGTGATATTCATCACAGATGATTGAAAAGCGTGGTCTTCAACTCGACCATTAATTCGTGTATCGGTGTCAATCGATTTGAGATTTGAGATTGGATGATTGAAGAATTGACCCCACGGATGAATCCGGGGGCTTTAGACCTTGGCTGATGAAGGTCAAAATCTCTTAGAGTGCCTGATTTCTGGGAGGGCTGGTTGTTCAGCAGCTAGCCTTGGCATCCCCTCTTTGTTTCATTTGACCGCAGGCTATGATTGACGGTTGGGAGCCTTTCAAAATCCAAATGCTGAACACACAAACCATAATTTCCAGCCTGCTGTTATTTATCCCGATTTCCATCGCCGGACACTTTCTAGGCTGGGAATCTTCTACAATCTTCATCACATCGGCCATAGCCATCATCCCGCTAGCAGCCTGGATGGGCACCGCCACCGAAGAAATCGCCGTAGTTCTGGGCCCCAACTTGGGAGGCTTGCTCAATGCTACCTTCGGAAACGCCACCGAACTAATTATCGGCATCGTCGCCCTAAATGCCGGACTGATTAATGTTGTCAAAGCCAGCATCACCGGTTCCATTATCGGCAACCTGCTGCTGGTAATGGGACTTGCCATGCTGCTGGGCGGCTTGCGCTACAAAGAACAAGACTTTCAGCCGATAGTTGCCCGCTTGAACGCTTCGGCAATGAACTTAGCCGTGATTGCAATTTTGGTACCGACGGCAGTTGATGTCACCTCTGGGGGGATCGATCCGGAGACGATGCAAAAGCTCTCTAGCGCCGTCGCTGTAGTCCTGATCCTGGTCTACGTGCTAACGCTGCTGTTTTCGATGAAAACCCACACTTATCTCTACGATGCGGGCATGGCGGAGATCGAAATGCTCGAAGAACTAGCCGAGAGCAACTTGGCCCCTGATGAGCCCGGACACAAAGTCAATTTGCCGCTATGGATTGGAGTGCTGTTGGGCTGTACTTTGATGGTAGCGATCGAATCAGAACTGCTGGTAGGTACTCTGGAAGAAGCTACTGCCCGTTTGGGAATCAGCGCGCTGTTTACCGGGGTAATTTTAGTGCCAATTATTGGTAACGCCGCCGAACACGCGACAGCGGTGACGGTGGCGATGAAAAATAAAATGGATTTGTCAGTTTCCGTGGCAGTTGGTTCGAGTTTGCAAATTGCTTTGTTTGTAGCGCCAGTCTTGGTTTTGGCAGGTTTTGTCCTGGGGAAACCAATGGACTTGGATTTCAACCCGTTTGAACTTGTGGCGGTGACGGTAGCAGTGCTGATTGCGAATTCTATCAGTTCCGATGGCAAGTCTAACTGGCTTGAAGGTACTTTGCTGCTTGCTGCCTATGCAGTTTTAGCCCTAGCATTCTACTTCCATCCGGTAATCGACGGGCTTGGCTAGAAGTCAATTGACAGTAGTCATTAGTTATTGGTTACCGATGCCCCATGCCCTCTCCCCCTCTGACTTCTTCCTTCTTCCTTCGGAAGTGGTCGTTGCGATCGTACAATTGATTTGTGGCTGCTCAGAGTTATTACTTCTGAGTCCGTTGTTAATTGTCCGCCGTCATCAGTTTTGACTTCGATCGATGGCAACTAACAAACTACAGAATCTTTGGCATCGTCCAATAATTAGCTCAAAGCGCCACAAGTTACCCGAAAATTGGGTTGAAAACCCCGTTCTTGCAGGACGGCTTTTTCCACAGCGTGCGTAGTCAAAAATCCTAGGTATTTGGGTAAACATATCCACGCGCAAGCCTGTGGTATGCTATCGATATCAGACAAGATTTAAAAACCTACCCCCGGACTGAGGGAAAGTCTACGCCCAAAATATTCACAGAGGAGATATGACTACGCACTTACGTGCTTTGGTAGTCAGCCTGGGAACCCTAGCAATAGGGATATTAAGGTCGAAATGTCTTAAGAATCCTCACGCCTTTAGGCGTGAGGATTGTCAAAGTAAAACTTGATAGAGCAACCTCAATCAGGGTTATGTGGCTTCTGTGAGTTATTGCCTCAATCCCAAATGCCCGAATCCCTCCGATCCTGCCAACGCTGGTAAGTCCACCTGCATCCACTGCGGGTCGGAACTTTTACTGCAAGGCCGATATCGGCTCGTCGCGCCTCTCGGAGGCGGCGGCTTTGGCAGAACTTTTGAAGTGGACGACAACGGTGCTCGCAAAGTGCTCAAAGTCCTCCTCAAAGAACACCCCAAAGCCGTAGAACTTTTTAAGCAAGAAGCCGACGTATTGGTCAGGCTGAGACATCCAGGTATTCCAAAAGTCGATCGCGACGGTTATTTTACCTTTTCGCCGGCTCACAGCACGGAATCTTTTCACTGTCTGGTAATGGAGAAAATTGCCGGGGCCAATTTGCAAGATTGGCTCAAACATCGGGGTCGCCCGATTACTCAAGAGCAAGCTGTGAACTGGCTCAAGCAACTGTCGGAAATTTTAGACCAAGTTCACCGACTGAACTATTTTCACCGGGACATTAAGCCGCACAATATTATGTGCAAGCCGAACGGGCAGTTGGTGCTGATTGACTTCGGGACTGCTAGGGAAGTGTCGGCGACTTATTTTGCTAAGGTGGGCCAAGGGGCAAATGTGACTGGTATTGTTTCTCCTGGTTACACGCCCCCAGAACAAACTAATGGCAAGGCTGTTCCGCAGTCTGATTTTTTTGCATTGGGGCGGACTTTTGTTTATTTGCTAACAGGGAAGCCACCGACTGCATTTCCTGAGAACCCGCGCACCGGCAAGTTGATGTGGCGCAAAGGGGCTCCTCAGGTTTCAGATGCAGTCGCTAATGTGATTGATTACCTGATGGCGCCTTTTCCAGGAAATAGACCTCAAAGTCCCCAGGTGGTTTTGCAGTGCTTGGAGGAAATTAATCTAGACGACGCGGAGACTGAGTTGCCGACTCAGTTGCCAACGACGGGGCAAACTAAAATTCGGGGAAATTCCGGGGCCTCTGGGATTAAACAGACTTCGATCAACCGGGTTAAACCGCTGAATTCTGGCTTGAAGAAACCGGTGAAAGAGCCGTTAGAGTGGAAAAATAAGTTGCTGGCAGGCGCTGCTGTTTTGCTGCTGGGTATTGGCGGGTCTCAAATTTATGGTTCGCTGCGTTACGGGGTGTTTCCGGCAAATCCGGTGTGGCTGCTTTCTAGTTTGCCCAGCAGTCAGTTCTTGACAAGAAGTTTGGATAATGTTGGAGGCGTAAATGCCATCGCCCTGAGTCCGAACGGTCAAACTTTGATAAGTGCAAGTTTTGGGACGATTAGAATTTGGAATCCAAGGACGGGACGCCTGGTGCGGACTCTCAATCAGGTGCACTCTCAAAAATCGGTGCGGACGCTGGCGGTGAGCCCGGACAACTCGGTTTTGGCTAGCGGCGGCGACGACAATAACGTGATTTTGTGGGATTTGAAAACTGGCAAACGGATGCTGACTATTCCCGGTCATAGGGGTCGCGTGAATTCGATCACTTTCAGTAGCGACGGTCAAACTCTAGTTAGCGGTAGCGATGATAAAACTGTTCGCTTGTGGAATCGAAGAACGGGCAGGAGGTTGCTGACTTTGACTGGTCACACGGGCTCGGTCAACGCAATCGCTTTGAGCCGGGACGGTCAAACCCTAGCTAGTGGCAGCGATGATAAAACTGTTCGCTTGTGGAATCTTAATACCGGAGAAGTGAGAAGAATTATCACGGGTCACGGAGGCGGGGTGAATGCCGTGGCTTTTAGCCCGAACGGGCAACTTGTGGCTAGTGCTAGCAGTGACAATACTATCCGTTTGTCGAACGTGCAAGACGGGAAGCGCACCCGCACTTTTAAAGGACATTCGAGTTGGGTGAGAACGCTCGCTTTTAGCCCGGATAGTCGCACTTTGGTCAGCGGGGGCGGGGATATTATAGTTTGGGATTTGAAGACGGGAAAAGAGAGAAGTAGTCTTTCTGGTCACAGTCAGTTTGTGAGCTCTGTTGCTGTTAGCAGAGATAGCAAAACTTTGGTCAGTGGCAGTCCCGATCGAACTATTAAGATTTGGCGAATGCCTTAAACAGTTGACAGTTGATAGTTGATAGTTGATAGTGAGGTTTTTCGGATGGGGATTTATATCATGTCCGGTCGATCGACCACTACAAACCCGATCGCTCGCGGGTAATATTAATTCCGATGCAACCGGAATTGATATTACTTACTACAATTAGCGAAAGTAGAAAACAGGTTAAATTCTGTAACCCTCCACGCTTGCCATGTTTGTGCGCCAGCAAAAAGACTGTACCTAGTGATGCTTTTATCGCTGTCAACATAACTTTGCCAACTTAATGAAGCAACTGTTGGATACTGGGCTGGAAAATCTCCTGGTAGAGGACTTATTTGCGAACTCATGTTCCAGCCTACTTTTGGCTAAATTCTTGAATTTGACCTTCGCAAGTGCGACAGCTAGAACCGCCCACTTGCTGCCAAACCTCTAACTGCGGAGTCAATCCATATTTGCCACTGCTGGATTGCATCCACAGTCGATCGATCGTGCGGAGGTTCGGACAAGATAGATTGGCCGAGTTGTTGCGGATCAGAGAGACTGTTTCTTGATCTGCTTCGTACCATTTTTTGGCTTCTAATAAGGATTGAAGTTTGCTAAATTCGCTGTTGCTTTCTTGTGAATTAGCGGCAAAAGTTGGTAGCAAAACTGCCAGAAATGTGCCGACTAATGCGAGGGATTGTTTGCGAAGTTTCATGATTATGTTCCTTTGAGTAAAAGTGATTTAACAAAGACGCTCATTCTCCCCTCGAGTGTAGGGGCGGTGCCAAGAGTGCCCGCCCTGGCCGGGGGATATCCGGGGAGAGAAATCGCCCATTGGCAGAGATGGAGGGTATCGACGAGTAGTCGTTCGCGCGATCGCCACTAGAACTGACAGAGACGAGGGTGGTGGTATTCGTTGACAAGTCGCGGACGAAGATGTCCTCGTCTTTGTTAGTGTCCCCCGGCACGAGGTTGGAGGCACTAGATGAAAACGTTATAAACCGCCCGTCGCCCGATATGGAGGGGTCCCCGGAAAAGTCGTTCCCCTGATTCCCTGCTGAGTCAACTCAGACGCGAGTAATATTCATAAGCCCTGATATTTATTAAGAGTAAAAGTAGTGATTGATATTATTCAATAAATAGCTCTCAAAGTCAATTCATAAAATTCACAACCTTGAGTTCATAAAAGTCATATTTATAAATAAATGGGCTCTCCTGGGATTGTGGTGCAAACTGTATCTTAAGCTACAAAATTCTCCCGGTGCAAGTATTGAAACTCATACCAGGAGTCATATAGGCTTCACTTATCACCGAATACCCAGGAGAGCCGTAAAACCAAAGGTTCTAAGCCTTGGAAGATGATCAAGAGTAAGATTTCTCGGCTCCACCAATTCGTGAGCAGAGCCAGACTTGATTTTCAATTCAAAACAGTACATGAGTTGTTTGGCAAATGCAATGTTTTGGTAGTTGAAGATTTGACTGTCAAGAATTTGACAAGACGTGCCAAGCCTAAAACCAATATTGAAGATGGTAATTTGGTTGATTCGCCAAACGGTCAAGCTGCCAAAAGTGGTTTGAATAAATCAATGCTCGATGCTGCTCACGGTCAATTCGCCAACATCCTCAAATATGTGGCTTGGAAATTAGGTAAGAGTGTTTTGTTCGTTGACCCCAAAGGAACTTCTCAGCATTGCTGGAACTGCCTCAACAAAGTGCCGAAAGAATTGTCGGAGCGGTGGCATTCTTGTCAGTGTGGAGCATCTTTGGATCGAGATGAAAATTCAGCCAAGCTGATCAAAAAAATTGGTCTAACTTACGAAAGTGGCGGGGGAACTCCGTCACTCAAAAAAGCCTTTGCAAAAAAGGAAAAAGAAGCCTGCGGTCTAACTGTACCCAGTTGACCGCCCGGTTCGTTCACCTCATTCTTCTCTTTCAAGAGCGCGATCGAAACTCAATCACATCTTGCTTAATAGTCACATCTTTATTGCCAAAAAAGTCTTGACCCAAAAGTCCGATGTCTAGCGATGGCGAGATTGCCACAACTACATTTTTAACTGCAAGACCGCCAGCTTCGATCGAAGTCAGGCGGCCGATGGGAAAAGTAGCCTCTCCGTTGGGAGTTTTTGCTTGCACGCTTCCCTGAGCAACAACTCCCAAAGCTTTAGCCATTGCTGGTGTAATTACTGTGCCACTGGCTCCAGAATCCACCATCATCTCGAATTTTTGTTTGCCGTTAAACGTAACTTCTATTACCGGGATATTAGCCTCTCGGCGTTTGATTTTTGCCTGAAACACTCCCGACTTGGCCGCCGTCGAGGTAGCGGGATTCAAGTCTTCGGGGAGAAAACCACAGACAGATTGGCTCAAGTTGAGAGTTTTTCCTGAAGAGTTGCGCATGAAGCATCCCTCAATCTCTTGAGCCACTGCTTGCGATGAGTTGGCAACTGTCCCAAGTGCAATAGAACTGCTCAGAGAAATAACTGTTGTTAATACCAGTAAAGGTTTGCGCAGGTTTTGAGGGTTCGGTTGATGCTGGTATAAGTTGGAGAGTAAAGGCAAAGGAGATTTGCTAGGCATATTTTGGTTAAACGCTATAGCTCGATCGTAACAGCGACAACAGCCTGTTGGTAGAGATTTACTTTCTGTCCGTGCATTGGTGGGATTTTAGCTCGATCGTCCCCCCTAATATCAAGTCCGGTCGATCGAGGTTAATAAGGTTTGAATAAATTAAAATAATATTTGTATTTTGCCGGCTAGCATCAAATCGCTGACAGTGATAAGAGTTAACTCACGCGAAAAGTAATTAAAGTAATTTAAGGATGCCATGTCTCTTTCAACTGCACAACCCGCTCTCCTAGTCCTGGCTGATGGTACTGCTTACCGCGGCTGGTCGTTTGGCGCTCACGGTACTACTGTCGGCGAAGTAGTATTCAATACGGGGATGACGGGCTACCAAGAAGTCTTGACCGATCCGAGCTACTGCGGCCAAATAGTAACTTTTACTTATCCAGAATTGGGGAACACCGGAGTAAACCTCGAAGACGAAGAATCTGCTGGCCCAAAAATTCGAGGTGCGATCGCCCGCAATGTATGCAGTCGTCCCAGCAACTGGCGCTGCTCGCAATCTCTGCAAGATTACCTCAAACAGTACAATATCCCCGGCATTTACGGCATCGACACCCGCGCCCTCACCCGCAAAATTCGCACGGTGGGATCGATCAATGGTGGCATTTCGACCGCGATTCTCGACCCAGCGGAGCTTTTAGAGCAAGTGCAAGATGCCCCCAGCATGGCCGGGCTGAATCTGGTGCGAGAAGTCACCACCCGCGAGGTTTACGAGTGGTCTGAGGCTACGGACTCGGTTTGGGAGTTCAGTCCGACAGTCAAGCCAGCCAGCGGGGAAGTGTGGACGGTAGTGGCGATCGACTTTGGGGTCAAGCGCAATATCCTGCGGCGCTTGGCCAGTTACGGCTGTCGGGTAATCGTTGTCCCCGCTGACACCGCACCGGAGGAAATTCTCAAATACAACCCGGACGGCATTTTTCTGTCCAACGGCCCGGGAGATCCATCGGCGGTAACCGAAGGGTTCGAGACTACTAAAGCGCTATTAAAGTCAGAGAAACCGATATTTGGCATCTGTATGGGACACCAAATTTTGGGGCGTTCCTTGGGTGCAGAAACTTTTAAACTCAAGTTCGGACACCGAGGATTGAACCAGCCGGCTGGTTTAACGCAGCGAGTAGAAATTACTAGCCAAAATCACGGTTTTGCGATCGACCCAGATTCGCTAGCTGCCGAAGTAGAAATTACTCACCTCAATTTGAACGATCGCACCGTAGCCGGATTGAAGCACAAAACCCTGCCCCTGTTCTCAGTCCAGTACCACCCCGAAGCCAGCCCGGGCCCGCACGATGCCGATTATTTGTTCGATCGATTTGTTCAAACGATGCGAGAAAATCAGAAAGCAGTCAGTTGAGAGTTGAGAGTTGACCGTTGACCGTTCGTTGGCAGTTGACCGAAGGAATCCTCGCTCATGAAAGGACGAGGAGGTATGTCAATAACAACAGTAGACAAACCACCAAAAAACTCATATAATGAATCCTCAACTTTAAGCAATATCTAGCTAGGAGGGTGTCATTCCTGAGTCATTGACCCTGACCGTTAGCCTCAGAGGCACTCGCGAAGTCAGAAATAACTATCAGCTATTTCGCCTGACAGGTCTGCTGGACGCTTTTTCAGAGGCAACTTTTCGGAAGGTACTGAGCAAATGTATCGATGAAGGCCCAAAACACGTTATTTTGGACTTGTCTCAGATAGACTTTGTGGATAGTTCAGGCTTGGGCGCACTTGTACAGCTTGTCAAGAAAGCCCAAACTTTAGAGGGGACATTGCAAATTGTCTCCAATCCCCGCGTAACTCAGACTGTTAAACTGGTTCGCTTAGAGAAATTTTTGTCTTTGCAGCCTTCGGTTGATGAGGCCGTAAAAAACGTCAAGGATGCTTGATCCAAAGGTACATGAAATTCGCTATCCGGTTCTCAATGCTGGATAGCAAATTTTTATGCTTGAGTTGGTAAAAAAGTATCGCTATAATTGCTGAAGCCGATCGACTAAGTAAGTGATTAGAAAAACCAAGCTGTGCGGAATATCAATAAAAAAGTATGTCGCCGATCGCAGATGACAAGCCAAAGCTGAGTCTGACAAATATCAGTTTAAATCGACTGCTTCCTGCGATGGCGACACCAGCAGAAGTAGAAAGGCTTTCGCCGGCAGCCTGGGCATATTTGGGAGATGCTGTTTACGAACTCTACGTTCGGAATTCCTACTTATTTCCCCCCAAAAGACTGCACGCTTATCACGAATTGGTAGTCGGGCAAGTACGAGCCGAAACTCAAGCGCGTCACTTGCGATCGCTCTCTCCTTATTTGAACAGCACAGAGTTAGCAATTGTCAAGCGCGGCCGCAATGCAGCAGCAGGTCGTTCTAAGCGGGCAGATCCGGAGATCTACCAGCAAGCCAGCAGCTTAGAAACTTTGGTGGGATACTTGTACATCACTGATCCCGAAAGATTGACGCAACTTTTGGCACTTTTAGATCTTGAAACTTAAAGAATTTAGAAATTAATTATGGGTGGCGAGTTATTGTGAATTAAAAACTTACTCGCAGCCAAGATCAAAAAATCTCTCAATTCGGAATTAGGATTTATGAGCTATTAATTAGACACTCGATCGCTGCAAATTCCTTGCTTCCAAGCTAATCTAAAATCTAAAAACCTCGAAATAGATCCGCCAATCTCAAATTTTAAATCCCAAGTCTAAAATTAATTGGCGATCGGTCAAAATGTCTTTACTTCCACAATAAACAAATGAGAAAATTTCCGAAACCGAACCCCCAACGCCAGCATCCTGACAGCAAGCCTTTCAAAAGCGAGGATCGCCCTCAAGAATCAAAACCCTTTTCCCGTTTAGAACGGAAGCCTCGTCCCGACACTCGTTCGACAACCGGGCCTCAAAAGCGATCGCCCTACGCCCCGCCCTCCCAAGAAATGCCCGTGCGATCAGTTTTTAAGCGAAATGTTGAAACCGATGGCCAACCGGAACTTAGAAAAGGCAATTATTACAAAGACAGAGACAGCAGCCCGCAGGAATTTCGGGGCGATCGTTACAAAGACAGAGATAGCAGCCCGCAGGAATTTCGGGGCGATCGTTACAGAGACAGAGATAGCAGCCCGCAGGAATTTCGGGGCGATCGTTACAAAGACAGAGACAGCAGCCCACGGGAAGTCCGAGGCAATCATTACAAAGACAGAGACAGCAGTCCACGGGAAGTCCGAGGCAATTATTACAAAGACAGAGACACTCGTTCTACGGAGAATGCGACCACTACCGTCGTCCAACCAGATACAGACACAGATATGATTTACGGCCGCCATGCTGTGCAGGCCGCTTTAGAAGCAAACCAAGTGCTCAACCGGATCTGGGTTGTGCCACATTTGCGCTACGATCCACGCTTTCACAGCTTGCTAACCGAAGCTAAATCTAACGGCAGCATCATTGACGAAGTTGACGATTTGCGACTAGACTACATAACGCGCAAGGCAAACCACCAGGGTGTCGCCGCTCAAGTATCAGCCTACGAATACCTGGATTTGAGTGAACTAATCGCCAAGGCTAAATCTGCTTGCGAACATCCCGTACTCGTAGTAGCAGAAGGTCTCAATGACCCGCACAATTTAGGGGCAATTATTCGTACCGCAGAAGCATTGGGAACCCAGGGAGTAGTGATCCCGCAGCGACGGGCCGTTGGGATTACGTCGGCGGTGAGAAAAGTTGCAGCAGGGGCATTGGAAAGCCTGCCAGTGGCGAGGGTTGTCAATCTCAGCCGCGCTTTGGAAGAATTGAAAGAGGCTGGATTTTGGATTTACGGCACTGCGGCTGACGCCGGTCAATCGGTAGATACAGTCAAGTTCTCGGGCCCTACTGTTTTAGTTGTAGGTGGTGAATCTGACGGTTTGAGCCTTTTGATACAGCGTGGTTGCGACGCTTTAGTTTCAATTCCATTAAGGGGAAATACTCCTAGCCTGAATGTCTCGGTAGCAACTGGGATGGCTTTGTACGAAATTTACCGTCAGCGCGGGCCCAAAAAATTTCACGTACATGGCTCGTGATTGAAAAAAAGAATGCAACACAGTATAAAGAAGTGTAAATAACCACCGCGTAGGCTTTGCCCGCATCACTCTGGAAAAAAACGTCAAATACATTACAAAAGCACATGAAAGAACTCTTGATTAGCTTGCTCAACTTCTTCGGATTGGCTTGGTGGGTTGAAGTCAAAACTTCAGCGCCACGGTGTACTTACTACTTTGGCCCGTTTATGACGGCTTCAGAGGCGGAAGCTGAAAAAGCAGGATATTTAGAAGACATAGAAAATGAAGGTGCTCAAGATATTAGTTTTTCGATTCAACGCTGTAAACCGATTAATTTGACGGTTGCAGAAGATTTGGGAAAGTTTGGTGACCAAGGTATGTGGCCTGTTTTTAGCAGTCAGTAGTCGCGACGAGACAGAGCAAGTTTTGAGTTAAGAGTTTTGATTGGTCTATTCAAAACTCTTGACTATTGAGCGATTAAGTAGCTCAACCTAATTAAACGTAAAATGCCATAGCTGTTAGATCCCCAACTTCTTTAAGAAGTCGGGGATCTAGGTATTGTGTCGATTGACTCTGGGAGGGCATCGATCCAGCGATCGATATCTGCGAGTACGCGATCGGGAATTTCCCAAGGAAACAAGTGGGCTGTATTGGGATAGCACAGCCACTGACAGTCGTTGAGGTGTCGGGCTGTTTCTAAACTAGATTGTGGGGTGATGTGCCGATCGCCCTCTCCTGCCAGGACTAAACTAGGACATTGAATTTTGCCGAGATGAAGGAGTCGATCGTATCCAGCCCTCAAAGCTGTATTTAAGGCTTTGGTAGCAGCGCTGGAGGTTTGGAGATAGGCGGGGGTGCCGGCAGCGGCTAAGTAGCGGTAAGGAGTGGGTTTATGCTGATTTATCAAGTAGCGAAAGAGCGATCGCTTGCCAAAATTATCGATATTCCACTGCCATCCCGGTATCATCCAATTGATAATTCCAGCTAAAGCCGTGTAGAAGTTATCTTGCCAAGAGATGGGAGGGTGACTTCCCCTTGGTTTTGCTGCCGATGCGAGTAGAATCAAACCCGTGACTCGCTGCGGATATTTCATGGCTAATTCGAGGGCTAAAATCCCTCCCAAAGACCATCCGAGTACCAAACATCGATCGACCTCTAATCGATCGAGAAGCGCTTCTAAATCGAGGATGTGGTTGGTCATTTCAAAGGGAGTTGAGGTGCGACTGTTACCGTATCCCCGCAAGTCTGGGGCGATCGTTTGGAAGCGTTTTGATAGGTGTTCTGTGAAGACGGACATACAATAGCCGGAACCCGGATGGCCGTGCAAGCAGAGGATGGGAAATCCTGTTCCTTTGACTGAAACGCTGAGTTGTGTGTGTGGCATTTTCTGATTAGTCGATCAAACTAAATAAAATTGAAAAATCTGCTTAAAATTTATTAAAAAGTATTAAAAACAATTATATTTAATATCATGTCCGAGCGATACCTTATATTTATTTACGAGAGCGATCGTACCCAAGTCATTGATATTACTCCCATTCAAAATCCTGGAGAATTGGTGACTGTAACAGCAGCCATCAAACCCCCAGGATTTCAAGTTTTCCTCTTTAACGAGGTTCAAATTATCGATCGCAGACCTTAACTTACTCTGCCGTAGCCAATTCGGTACTGCCAGTACCACGCTTCCGCGTCAGGGTATTGAACAGCATTTGACCAACAGCTTTAATCAAATTGCCTTCTAACTCCATAAACATCTTCATGTTCATGCCAAAAGCTGCATTAGCTTCGTCAACAATTTTCTCTGCTGTAGCTTCATCAATTGGCAATTCATTCATTGCCTGACGGTAGTTAGTTTTGAACTCTTTTTCATCAGGAATCTCTGGGAATTCATAGAAAGCAGAGCCTTCTCCTTCTGTCAGATTCATCCCCCGCTGGGCAATTCCCTTGAGAATTTGTCCGCCGGATAAATCACCAAGATAACGAGTGTAAGATTGAGCTACTAAGAGTTCCGGTGCTGTGGCAGAGATTTCGCGAATGCGCTGCACGTAAGCTTGAGCTGCGGTTGACGGAGCTACTTGTTCCCGCCAGTTCGGCCCGTAGTAGTAAAATAAATCTTGCTCTAAGCTTTGCTTCCGATTTAATTCAGGAAAGTAAATTTTTGAAAGTACCGGATGTTCGCGGTGTTTTTCCATTTCCTCTTCCATTGCGGAGTAGACAAAGTAAAGATTTGCTACTAATTTCCGGTAAGATGTCTTTTCTACAACGCCTTTTAAAAAGCACTTGACAAAACCAACATTTTCTGCCATTGTGTGAGATTTTTTCGTTCCCTCACGCAATTTGGTCGCTAAGTTGATGCTCATAGTATTATTGTCCAACCTTCTATTTTTGTGGTGGTCGATCGACTCGCCAAAAATCTAAAAATCACCTAACTGTTTACCTTAGACCGATTTAATGAGAAATTGTATTAATTTTTATAACAAAACCTAGACTCGGCAGTAAGGAAAAATGAAGAAGGAAGGCGCGAACCGTTTAGTCAGCAGTCGTTAGCTAATGACTAATGACTGCTGACTACTGACTACTGACTAACCTAGATATCTAAGTCAAGCATATTGAGTTTTGGACCGTAGGTTTCGATGAATTCGCGGCGAGGTGCGACTCGATCGCCCATTAAGATGGTAAAGATGCGATCGGCCTCGGCAGCATCTTCAATTTCCACCCGTTTCAGCGTCCGAGTTTCCGGGTTCATCGTGGTATCCCACAACTGTGTCGGCATCATTTCACCCAAACCTTTGAACCGCTGAATCGTGTAATTCGCATTCGCTGGAAATTCATTGCGAATCAAATTGTTCATTTCGCGATCGCTGTAACAGTAGTAATGATTGCGTCCCCGTTCTACTTTGTATAAAGGAGGACAAGCAATGTAGATGTAACCTTGATCTACAAGTGCTCGCTGATAGCGATAGAAAAATGTTAGCAATAGCGTGCGAATGTGGGCCCCATCTACGTCAGCGTCAGTCATGATCACTATATGGTGATACCGCAATTGATTGGGGTCAAATTCTTCGCCTTTAATCCCCAAACCGAGCGCTGTAATTAACGACTGAATTTCGTTATTTTTGTAGATTTTGGCATCGTCCGTTTTCTCAATGTTGAGGATTTTTCCGCGCAATGGGAGGATGGCTTGAAATTGTCGATCGCGTCCTTGTTTCGCACTATTGTGGACAAAGACTCCCGCAGCTAATGCAAAGTTGTGGCTGTTGGGAACTTCGATATCGTAAACATCGTAGCGCTCCTCTACAGGTTCGATTTTCACAACTCGGTGATTGTAATTACGAATGGCTTGACGAGCATATACTGCATCACCATTAAAGTAGCGATCGCAAAAAGTCTCAAACTTCAACAAAGAGTTATCTTTTTCGCGACGACGGTAAGCGTTGTACATATCCAAATCCATCCAACCAGCATGAAGGTGAATCTTCTTCAACGCCGCCAGAGTTTTGCGGTAATAAGTTTCCTTCAAAGCTGCTTTGCGCTTCAGGCGAAACTCTGTTGTCCACTGTTCCTTAGTTTTTTCGCGTCGCCACTCTAGTAAATTCTCATCTTGCCATTGTTCTTTTGCAAGTTGAGAATGAGTTTCGCGTGCTTCAGGATTGTTCGCAAAATGATTGCTGACTCGTTCCGATTGAGCCAAACGATTTTCTTCACTACTCCAATATTCTTGCTGCGCTCGATCCAACATTTCATGATTTTGCTGGCGATAAGCTTCATTAGTGTCGTAAAACTTGCGCCACTTGCTCGTCATGTAAGCCTTATACTCTTCATCTTCCCACTGAGCTTTCGCTTGTTCCGAAAGAATTTGGCGAGTTTCCGGCTGTTGCATCCGCTCTTTCATCATCGCCCGAAATTCTTCACTCATGTGAATTTGACGGCTCTTTTCAATTACATCCGGCCGATGCAATGTTTTCTCAAGATTCGCGCGATGAAGTGCCAAGTGTTCTTCAGCAGGTAGTCGCTGAATATTGGTCGGATTGTTGTTGAGTTTGTTGAAATCAACATGATGGCGATGATTGCCCTCTGATGCTTGATAGACACCATGTTTGAGGTTGTAGAAATCCGCTAAAAGATGAGTGTAAATCCACTTGTCACTATTGGGATTCCAAACCATTTCGTAACCGTTAAGTCCCTGTCCGTTTGGAGTTTTTTGGGACAACTGACGGTTGATAGGCATTAATGAATCTTCAGGTGTCAGTAATGCTGCTGGTTTGTAAGTGCCATCTCGTAACATGAAAAGATGGTCGGGGGTGCAAGTAATTGTTTCCCCATTGTCTAATGTCAGTTTGATAACTTCAGCATTTGCTTTCGTCATCCGAGCGTTAGTTATCCGCTCAAACCCAATGTTTCCACTTTCTTTGATGGTGTAGCAAAAGTGTTCTTTACCTTCTGCTTGTTCATCAACTATTTCTTTGATAGTTTTTGTGGTGCCATCAGCCAATATAATTTCCTCCGACGAAAAAAAACAGCCCCCTGCCGAATCGCCTTCCACGAGGTAGATCTCAGATAGGGCGGGGTCTCTGGAGCTACAGTCCGCTAATTTTCCGGGCAATGGAGACGATTCTAAGACGGATTTCCGGCGGACTAAATCGCGGGCTCGGCGGGCTGCTTCAGCAGCTTTAAATGCCTGAATTGCCTTTTCCAAAATCGCGTCGGCTACTTGGGGACGAAACTCCAAATATTCGGTTAATACTTCGCCAACTAAGGAATCGACAATTCCTCGAACTTCAGTATTTCCTAGTTTGGTTTTAGTTTGGCCTTCAAATTCTGGATCGGGGACTTTGACAGAAATAACGGCTGTTAAACCTTCGCGGACGTTTTCGCCGGCGAGATTAGATTCATTTTCTTTGATTTTATTGCGTTTGCGGGCGATCGCATTCATCGTCCGCGTCAAAACGGCTTTCAAACCTTCTAAGTGAGTACCGCCGTCGATCGTCCGAATGTTATTAGCAAAGCCGAGAACATTGTCGCTAAAAGCATCAACGCACCACTGCAAAGCCACTTCTATTTGCACGTTATTGCGTTCGCCTTGCACGTAAATCACTTCTTCGTGGAGAGGCTGCTTTTCGCGGTTCATGTAGGCGATGTATTCCTTGATTCCGCCCTCGTAACAGTAAGTTTCGATGCGAGGTTCGCTACTTTTGAGCAATTCTAAACGCTGATCGCCAAAAGTAATTTTAACACCCGCATTCAAGTAAGCCAATTCTCGCAAACGTGCAGCAAGTATGGTGTAATCAAATTCAATACCTGTGCTAAAAATCTGAGTGTCTGGCAAGAAAGAAACTGAAGTACCTGTGCGATTGCCTTTGCTAGGCTTGGCATTAAGCTCGCTAACTGGATTGCCTCTTTCATAGCGCTGCAAGTGTACTTTTTGGTCGCGCCAAACGGTCACTTCTACCCACTCGGACAGCGCGTTAACAACCGAAATACCGACACCGTGCAATCCTCCAGAAACCTTGTAGCCACCACCGCCAAACTTACCGCCGGCGTGGAGTACAGTCATTACTGTTTCTATTCCCGATTTGCCAGTCTTGGCAACGATGCCAGTCGGAATGCCACGTCCGTCGTCTGTAACGGTAACAGAACCGTTGGCATTGATGTCAACTTCGATGTGGGTGCAGTGGCCAGCCAGCGCTTCATCGATCGAGTTGTCCACAACCTCGTAAACTAGATGGTGCAGTCCTCGCGGGCCTGTTGTACCTATGTACATCCCCGGTCGTTTGCGGACTGCTTCGAGACCTTCGAGAACTTGAATTTGGTCGGCGCTGTAGCTGCTGGTCATACAAAAATAGCTCCAATAATGAGGCTAAAACCCCAAAAGCTTCTAAAATGGGAAAACTTCTAAAATTATAACACAAAACCGTCAATGGCGATGCTAGGGCTTTCTGAAGGGAAATTTATTGAGGGGATGGATGGCTTGGAGAAGGAAGAGGGGAAAGGGGGAGAGGGAACAGGGGGAGTGGGGGAGAGGGGGAGTGGGAAGGGAAATGCTGTAAAATCAATGGTTTCAGGAATTGAAAACGTCCGATCGCACTGAGAAGATTGTCATATGTCTAAATTAATTACGATTTGCGGCGCGACGGCGACGGGAAAGTCGGGAGTGGCTGTGGCTGTAGCTCAGAGGTTGCGATCGGCAATTTTGAGTGCAGACTCCCGTCAAGTATACCGCGAGTTTGACATCGGGACAGCAAAACCAAGCAAGAGCGATCGCACCCTAATACCGCATTACTTAATTGACATTTGCGATCCAAGGGAAACATTAACACTCGCAGAGTACCAGGAACAAGCTCAAAAAATCATTGCTGCTGTTGATTCTCCTCTGTTGTTAGTTGGAGGGACTGGGTTATATATTAAGTCGATCGTCCGTGGTTTGAAAATTCCCAGAGTAGCATCCATGCCAGAATTGCGATCGCAGTTTGCCGAACTCGGTCAATCTCAATGTTACGCAATTTTGCAGCAAGTCGATCCGTCCGCCGCTCTCAAAATTCACTGCAACGATTCATTTAGAACTTTGAGAGCATTAGAAGTATTTTATGCGACAGGTCGGCCTATTTCCGAACAGCAGGGCGAAAATCCTCCCAATTATCCGATTTTACAAATTGGGTTGGATTGTGATGTGGAAGTTTTGGGCGATCGCATCCAACAGCGTACTGCACAAATGTTAGAATTCGGTTGGATTGCTGAAGTTGAGTATTTGTGTCAAAAATACGGCTGCGATTTGCCGTTGCTGAATACGTTGGGATATGCAGAAATGAAACAGTATTTGGCGGGCGAGATTAGGCTTGAGGAAGCTCGGAATTTGACTGTTTTGCACACGCGGCAATTTGCAAAGCGACAGCGCACGTGGTTTCGAGCTGATTCGGAAATTGAATGGTTTGATGTTAGTATGCCGGATTTGTGCGGTCGCATTTGGCATAGAGTAGAGGAGTTTGTTAGTCAAGTTTAGATTTTTAGATGAAGCTTAAATATTGTTTTTTTAACCGCAGATGAACGCAGATGAACGCAGATTTAATTTGGATGGCGATCGGAACTGATCTCAAATCATGGTATAATATCCGCTTGATGCTAAAAGTATTCGTAGGGTGCGTCGTTCTGAGATTGTCGTTTTTATTGAGAGGTTTTCGAGGGCGACGCACCCTACAGCTTTTGTATAATTTTGATTTTAGTTTTAACTTTGATTTTGTAAAGTTTATCTGATTCTTTGCCGAAACAAACGCACTGCTGCACGCTGTCCGATGGTTCTAATTTGTTCGATGAAAGCGGGGATTTCGGCAACGGGTAAAAAGGGGAATGCTCAACTCCGATCGCTTTTAAGTAAATTTTACAATACTATACGGGTATTTTTTCTCGTTCCCAGGCAGAGCCTGGGAATGCCTAAATACGAGGCTCTGCATCGCTAGAAGAGGAGGCAGAGCCTCCGGAAATGCGTTCCTAGGCAGAGCCTAGGAACGAGGGATTTTCCGTCAGTTTTTTCTCGTTCCCAGGCTCTGCCTGGGAATGCCTGAATGCGAGGCTCTGCCTCGCTAGAAGAGTAGGCAGAGCCTCCGGAAATGCGTTTCCAGGCAGAGCCTAGGAACGAGGGATTTTCCGTCAGTTAAGTGTACAAACTCGCGACATATTCCCCGTAACCATTATAGGGCAAAGTCGGGCGTGTTTCCCACGACCAACTGTTACCTGGTCCGACTATTCTTTCGCTGGCTTGCGACCATCGCGGGTGCGGTTTGTCGGGTTCGACATTTGCTTCAAAACCGTATTCATTCGGACCGATCGTATTCCAAAAAGTTGCGGGTTGTTTTTCGACAAATTCAATTTTGACGATCGACTTCGCGCCTTTAAAGCCGTATTTCCAAGGGATGACTTGCCGCAGTGGCGCGCCGTTTTGTTTGGGTAGTTTTCTGCCGTATAAACCTGTGGAAAAAAATGCTAAATCGTTCGCCATTTCTTCAATTCGCATCCCCTCGGTATATGGCCAAGGATAAAATTGCGACATCAAACCGGGGCCAGGAGTAATTTTGGGATCGTAAAAAGATGTGAAACGCACGAATTTAGCATTCGATTTTGGTTCGACATCAGCCATCAGCAATTTCATCGGAAATCCCACCCAAGGAACTACCATCGACCAGGCTTCTACGCAACGAAATCGATAAACTCGTTCTTCTATCGGGAACTTTTTGGAGAGTTCGTCAATATCGTAAATGCGGGGATTTTTTACTAAACCGCCAACTTCTACTTTCCAGTTTTCGGTTGGCAAAGCTTGGGCTGCTTCCCAAATAGATTTCGTGCCACCGTATTCGTAAAAATTATTGTATTTTGTAGCTAAGGCTTCGTCGGTAATTGGTCGATCGACTTTAGTGAAAGCGGGATTGCGGGTTAAGTCGGAATATGCTTGAGTTGCAGTTTTATCCAAAGCTGCGTTTGATGCAGAATTGCTCTTGCAGCCAGCAACTGATAGCAGTGAAGCACTGACACCGGCGCCAATTAAATTGGTCATAAAGCGGCGACGGTTGAGAAAGACTGTTTCTGGAGTAATTTGTCGATCGAGAATTTCCCAAGATTTGGGGACGCGAATTAACGGCATAAGTAATATAGCAGTTGACAGTTGACAGTTGACGATCGAGGAATTTGGTCTGGGGCTCCTGAATTGATCCGTGAGGTAGATTATATAAAATCTAACTACACGGACGATCGACCTATTAAATTTCTATCGACAAAAATTCAGCAATAATTTACGCGCGATCGACCCTGACAATTCTGTCCAAAATCTGGGAAACAATTATCATAGAACAAATATTCTGATTATCTAATTTGTCCACAGGAAGCGGTACGCACCGCCCCGCTTTCCTCCCCCACCAGCCAAAAGTATGATGGGGGTATCCAGCGGAAAAACAGATGAGTTACTGCATCAATTCCCTTTGTCAGAACCCCCAAAATCTCGATCGCGCTACAGTATGCAAAAGTTGCGGATCGAATTTGCTGCTAAAAGGCCGCTACCGAGTATTTCGCACCCTTGGTCAAAATCTCGCCGGTCGCACATTCTTGGCAGTAGATGAAGACCAACCTTCAGGGCCTCGCTGCGTCATTCAACAATTCTTAGGGCCAGAAATTGTCGCTGACGGTCAAAAACAGCAGTTTCGGAAATTTCACGCCTCGGCCTGTGCCCTCGACGAGTTGGGAAAACATCCCCAAATACCGAAACTGCTGGCATCTTTTGAACTCGACGGCTGCCAGTATTTGGTACAAGAATACATCGACGGCCGCAATTTGGCCGCTCAGCTTTCAGAAAAAGGTGTTTTCAAAGAAATTCACATTTGGTATCTTTTGAGCGAATTGTTGCCCGTACTGCAATTTGTTCACGACCATCAACTGATTCATCGAGATATCAAACCGTCCAATATTATTCACCGCAAACCCCTCCAAACTTCCGCAGCTTTGGCCCAGAAAGAGCATCTGCATTCTTGGGACGAGCAATCTGGACTCGTTTTAGTCGATTTCGGCGCGGCAATTCCGGTTAATAGCGGGCCGCTGAAAACCGACACGGTGACGGGTTCTGCCGAATACTCGGCCCCAGAACAAATTCAAGGTCAAGCTATTGGCAGCAGCGATATCTACAGTTTGGGCGTCACCTGCATTCACTTGCTAACGGGAATGTCAACCTTTGATTTGTTTGATATCAAAGCAGACAGTTGGGCCTGGCGGGATTATTTGAAAGTACCGGTTTCGGCAAGACTCGGCCGCATCCTAGATAAAATGGTGCACCGCGAAACCTCGAAACGCTATCGATCGATCGAGGCAATCATCAAAGACATGAAACACGGCCCGGCACCGGTGGATATTGTTATCCGTCAGCAACAGTGGACTTTGGGCGCTTGGGCTGGGGCGGTTGTGGCTTTGCTATCGCTGATTGTGGGTTCTCGTTTCCAGTCTCCGCAACCACAGGCCTTTACTTCTAGTGAACCTGTTTCTGCGATTCCCGAAATTCGGTTCAATCCCCCGCCCATGGAGGATTTCAAGAGTCAGGAATCGCCAGAAACTGCTGCGGTGCGAACTCTCGCCGATATGGACCAAAACCCGGTTTGGGCGGTGGCTGTCACCCCCAACGGCCGCGCCATCGTCAGTGGCAATAACGACGGGACAATTAGCTTGCTGGACAAGCGTCACGGCAAAGTGCTGAAGGTTTTAGCAGGACATTCCGGGGCCGTGTGGTCGGTGGCTGTCAGTCCCGATGGCAGGACGATCGCCAGCGGTAGTGCGGATAATACAATTAAGTTGTGGAATTTGTACACCGGCAAATTAATTCAAAGTTGGGAGGGACACACAGATGGCGTGTTCTCAGTAGCTTTCAGTCCCGATGGCAGAGTAATTGCCAGTGTCGGTAAGGATAAAACTTTGAAGCTGTGGGAAGCAGACCAGCCAGTTGAGTTGGAAACTTTTAAAGGGCTTTCTGACGAGGTACAGTCAATGGCTTTCAGTCCAGACAAACAAACTCTGGCTACTGGAAATAGCGACGGTACTATCAAAATTTGGAATTGGCAGACTGGGGAATTCAAAGCCACTCTCATAGGTCATTCAGAGGCGGTTTGGGCCCTGGCTATCAGCCCAGACGGTGAAACTCTCGCCAGCGGAAGTTGGGACAAGACGGTGAAGCTTTGGGATATCACCACTGACAATGGGGCCCGACAACTCAGCGATTCTCCGTTGCTGACTTGGAGGGGCCATTCCGATAAGGTTAAGTCCTTGGCTTTCAGTCCCGACGGGCAAAATTTGGTCAGCGCGGATTTGAGCGGGACTATCAAGCTGTGGCCGATGAGCGGCGAAACGCCTGGTACGCTTAAGGGTCATTCTACTTGGGTGGAATTGGCTTTTAATCCTCAAGATAAAACTCTCGTCAGTGGCAGTTTTGACGACACGATTAAGGTGTGGCGGGTGTCTCCTTGATTGTTCGATCGACCTGAGTTATATCAAATCCGGTAGCATCGGAATTAATATTACCCACAATCCTGACACTGCACGTGCCGTTTCCCGAAAATTAATCGGGTAGGGAAACGGCATTGTCGTGTCCAGAGTTTCTATCATAAGGAGTGTTACTCATTACCAATATTACATTGTTTCACTACTCATAACGGCTATATTTATGCTAAAGTAATATCGCCTGTTCCACTAAAATCTATGACCGTAAATTCCGAGTTAGCTTTGCAGCATTTAGCAGCGGGCGATCGACTTCAAAAATCTGGTAATTTTGATGAGGCGATCGCTCAATATCAAAAATCACTAGCCATTGAAGCGGATAGCGCGATCGCTCTTAATAAGATTGCTAAAGTTTATTATGCTAAACAAAAATTTACCGAGGCGATCGCCTTCTGTTATCAAGCACTTCGCAAACAACCAAAATTTGCCCCAGCCTATAAAATCCTAGGTAATGTTCTCCAAGCTCAAGGCAAGATTGATGCAGCCCTTCGCGCCTATGCTAAGGCAATAGAATTTAACCCTAATTTTGTCGAAGCTTATGTTAATTTAGGTAGTATGTGTTATAAACAAGGACGGCTGGATGATGCGATAATTCACTATCAAAAAGCGATTGCTATTCAACCAGATTTAGCAGCAGCTTATTGGAATTTAGGAAAAATATTGGAACAGCAAGGGCAAATCAATGAAGGTTTATTTTATCAAAAAAAAGCTCTCATTTTACAGCCGGAGTTAGAAAAAATGTAAGGATTCAGGTCTAAGATTGAGGAATCAGAGAAGGCATGAAAAAGTGTATGGATTCAGTAGAAAAAACTCAAGATCAGCAGCATCCACAATATAAGCGCGATCGAGCCACAGTTGATACTTTATTGGCATCTGAAGCAACCGAGTATAATTTATCGGAATTAGCAAGATTAAAAATACGCTACCGTGGATTTCCCGGCGCTAGAGATATCCAAGCAGACTTAGAAAAAGTCATGCAAAAATTGAATCATACAGAAGAAACTCTTTACGAACAAACCCGCAAAATTCATGCCGATGCTCAAGTTTACAGGCGACAAAAAAATGACCAAGAAGATTGGCTTTGACTAACTCCCCGGCATAAATGCACGGGGATTCTTTCCAACCACAATCGTACCAATCCCGCGAGCTAAACAATGGTTAATCGCAATTCTCGCAGCTTTGTTAACCATGTCTCGCATTTGGTGATTGCGTTTGCGAGTTATCTTGGACAAGAAACTATCCCAATAAGCTTGCGGTTTACCTTTTTGCGAGCGGCGACTCGTTTGTTATAGAGTTGATTCATGGATTTAGCCTGCCGGGAATCAACGAGAAATGAGTCACCGTTAGTATCGACACCAGCCATTAAATTTGCGGATGTACCCAGGTCGATCGACAATGCTTTATTGACATCTAATTTCA
>JAAUPI010000045.1 GCA_012035135.1 Microcoleus sp. CSU_2_2 | reverse complement strand
TTTTATAATCTCGTAAATGTAGTAAATGTAGGGTGCGTCGCTACGAACAACTCTCGTTGCTATTGGCAGATCTCATAGCGACGCACCATACCAATTATAACGGGGATGGGAAACCCGGATTTGGTATTAGTTTATGTCCAAATGCTTCACTAGGGCCCCACAGAATGCGATCGAATCCTCATGCCTAATTTCTTTTTTGGAGATGTCTATTGAATTTCCACATCTATTACATCTATTACATCCGTTACATCCGTTACAAAATCCGTTGCCGAACTTCCTTCGCCTCTATTTGAAGTGAAACCTTGAAAAAATCCCATCCCTTTTTAGGGGGCTGGGAGTGTTGAAAATTATTAATTTTTCGCCCTCAGTCCTCAGTCGCCAGTTTTGTCTCAGTAACAACTAACAAATAACTGGATTAATCCCCAATTATTAATAATTCCACCTTCAACCAACTGATGACTAATGACCAATGACCGATGACTAATAACTTAAGCTTGGCGCGAGTAGTATTCAACCACTAGCAGTTCGTTAATCTGAAGCGCAATCCACTCCCGTTCAACAATGCCATTAACTTTGCCAACGAGCTTTTGCTTATCAAATTCCAAGTGACTAGGCAAGTGAGCCAAGCCAGGATCTTTGAGATTAGCTTCCACCATTTGGCGAGATCTCTCTCTATTTTTCACCGCCACCACATCTCCAGGTTTGCACTGGTAGCTAGCGATGTTGACTTCACGATCGTTCACTGTCACGTGACCGTGATTGACGAGTTGTCTAGCGGACGGAATGGTAGGAGCCATTCCCATCCGAAACACAGTGTTATCCAAGCGCATTTCCAAAAATTGCAGCAACACTTGACCTGTGGACCCGGTAACTCGACGGGCTTTGCGAACGTAACGGAGCAGTTGGCGTTCCGTCACACCGTAATTGAAACGGAGTTTTTGCTTCTCCTGCAAGCGAACCGCGTACTCGGAGAGCTTTTTGCGGTTTTGACCGTGTTGTCCGGGTGGATAATCCCGTCTGGGGGTTTTGCGGGTTAGACCGGGCAAATCTTTCAGGCGACGGACGATTCTTAATCGGGGGCCCCGATATCGAGACATTTATTTTCCTCTCTAATCTCGTATGCAATTTTATGCAGACTCTATATTATAGGTGGTAACGGTCAAAATTCCAATAGCTATCTCAAAAAACCGATCGACTGCGGAGCGATACATTATGTGTTGTAAATTCAGAAGGAAAAGCCGATCGTCTTCGTCTATTAAAAAAACTCACAAATCTATTTGCCATGCACAACCGCAATTTTGACCGCACTGATATCGACAATCGAACCGCACCCAAAGGCTCCCAAGCTACTAGGCGTTGGATATTGGCTCTTGGCACACAGCTAGTAACCCTAGGTTTGTTGGTCGCAGCAGTTCCCACGGAGTCAACATCAGCCATCACGATTAGATTTCCTCGAAATCGCAATCACTATCGCGTCTGCACCAAGGAACTAATCGGATCGGGAGTTACACCGGATGCGGCCGCAGGCGCTTGTGCCGGCGCGCTGCATCCCCGCGACATATCTAAGTGCGTGGTTCAAATCAACCGTAAAACCAAGATTGCGGCAGCGGATGCTCTGTCTAGCTGTCAGCGGGTGCGGCGTCCCAACGAGTTAGCTACTTGTGTCGTAGACATTAACGGCAAATCTCGAACTCAACCTGCCGCTCCGCTGTTGGTACTCGATCAATGTCGTCGTAGTTTATTACCACAACAGTTTTCTGAATGTGTAGTTGGGTTAAGCCGTCAGCTCGACTTTCCCACCGATAGGCTCATGTCTACTTGTCTCGATTCTAGGGACAAAGTGACTTTGGATGGGCGTCCAGCGCCGACACCTCCTGCGGAGCTAATTACGCCCCCTTCGCGGCTCAATTAATTAATAACTAATAATGGGGAATGGGAAATGGGATGAGTTATTTGTTATTAGAAAAACTACTAATATCGAAGCTGGTAGCATCGATATTATGTAGTGCGAGCATCCCCGCTCGCGACCAAACGTAGCGAGCGGGGACGCTCGCACGCTGATCATTCCGATGCTACCGGACTTGATATAACTACTAACTACTAACTATTGCCAATTACCAATTACCAATTACCGATTTCCCATTACCGACTACGATGACTAATTACTTTTTTCTGCTAATAAAATGTCAGATATTTTTGCTCAAATCACTGTCGAAGAATTAGGTCGCCGCTTAGCAGAATCAACTGCCGATCGATTACAGCTTGTGGACGTGCGGGAACCTCACGAAATTGAACTCGCCGCCCTCCCAGGATTTGAAGTTTTTCCGCTCAGCGAGTTTGCCGAATGGTCGGACAAAATAGCCGATCGCCTCGATCGCGAGACAGAAACCCTTGTTTTGTGTCATCATGGAGTGCGATCGGCTCAAATGTGCCATTGGTTGCTCGGTGAAGGTTTTACCAATGTCAAAAATATCGTTGGTGGCATCGATGCTTACTCCATGTTGGTCGATCGAACTATCCCCCGTTATTAACAGTAGCAAATCTAAAATTTAAAAGCGTACTCATAGTCGCCCGATCGCGCCCATACCTTTTCGAGTCATAAAGAGCCTCATCAGCCGCCAGTACCAGCGTTGCAACGTCATTTTCTGCCCCTGGAATCACGCTGGAAATTCCCAAACTAAGCGTTATATTAGAATTAGGCAAACACTCAACCATCGAAGGATTAAAAACAATATTCAAAGCTTTAGTTTCCGCTCTAATTTTTTCAGCCACAACCAGAGCAGCCGATGCATCAGTTTCAGGTAAAATTACAGCAAACTCCTCGCCCCCGTAGCGAGCAGCTACATCAGCAGGACGCTCGATCGATCGACTAATTGCCTGAGCTACCGATCGCAAACAATCATCTCCCGCTTGATGTCCGTAAGTATCATTGTAAACTTTGAAATAATCAATATCGCACAAAATTAAAGATATCGGAGAACGGCTGCGCTCCATGTGCTTCCATTCAGCTCGCAGACAACTATCGAAGTGCCGTCTATTGCCAATTTGAGTAAGTTCATCCACATTTACCAAAGCTAGCAGCCTTTGATTTTCTTGCTGCAACTTCTCAAAAACAACCACCGGTAAGTTGTCATCGCACAAATTTTGCCCTTGAAAATACAAGCGATATAATTCACAAGATACGCTACAGTTATTACCCTCTATTTTCACTATTCCCATACTGTCTAACTGATAGGCAATTAAAGGTTCTAGTCGAACGCTATTTTCAGCATCCACAACCTGTTGGAAAGCTGCGGCGAGTTCGGGCTGCTGTTGAATCGCGATCGAGTGATTTCGCAGGTAGTCGCTATAGATTCCGCTTTGAGTAGGAGCGGCTTTTAACAGTTGTTCCAACTCCGATTGCATCAAATCCTTAGCTTCTTGATTTTCCCTTTCTAGCAGGTGATTTTGTAGCGATTTTGCTAGGTGATAAAGTGCTAAATGTACTAAATAAGGATGTCCACCTACCATTTTAATTAATTTCTGAATGAGATTGTTATCGCTCCATTCCAGCCCGTGTCGCCTCGCCAAATCTTGTACTTGTTCAGCAGTAAACTCTGACAGTTTAATTGGCAGTCCTACATTGAAAGGAGATTGATTTAGACTCAAAGCAATATAAATTTCTGTCGAGTGAATTACTGCTATGCGGAGTTTTTCCCAAGTTTCAATTTGTCGAGATTGTTCGTACCAAAAACGCAGCAGTGGCAGGAATTCTTGAGCAATATTGGCGTGTTCAAATACTCGATTTACTTCATTGAGTACCAACAGAACAGGACTATCAATTTGTGCGAGCAAATAGTTCTCAAAATAAATAGTGCAGCTTACCTTGCTGCCCATATCTTCATCCCAAAAATCATCGAGATGTGGTTCGAGTTTGAGTTGTCTGGCAGCATTGACACAAAGCCAGCGCAAAAATTTATCTAAACCGGTAAAAATTGCTTCATCGGCCTGCTGAAAATCTACAGTGACAATACGGTATCCCCGCGCTGCCGCCCCGTGAATTATCCGCAGCATCAGAGAACTTTTGCCCATTTTTCTGGGAGCTTTAATGCGAACGAGACCTCCGGGTTTGCTAATTTCTGCACAGGCCCGGGCTTCGGCACCAGAGCGATCGATATAAAATGGAGAGTCAAGCGGTATTGGGCCGCCGGGAAATTCTAGGTCAGCAACTGTTTCGATCGAGTTTTGTGAATGTGGGATTCCGGCCATAGTCCTTCTGTGAGGCGATACCCTGACTGTATCTTACTTTTCTAGGGTGGCTAGAAACCGGGTTTTTTTACGAATATTATTCGCTGAAGCCCGCAGATTAGCTAAAAAACCCGGTTTCTTTGAGCTTGGTGCGTAAGTCCCGATTTATTGAGAATCTTACGAGATCTGATTTTTTTGGAACGTCCCACAACTGTGTTTGCTATAGTAGTCTCACTTTACCCATACTCAAACCCTGCTTCAACTAGACAGACTGACACGTATTTTCAAGAGACCGAGACGCGATGATTCTGGGTCTCTACCCGAAAATTCAGTCGTCGGTTGCCGATGTCGTGCAGGCGAGAGCCCCATCACAGGAGGAATAATCATTGTCACGCCGCTACCTGTTCACCTCTGAATCTGTTACCGAAGGCCATCCCGATAAAATCTGCGATCAAATTTCAGACACTATCTTAGATGCCTTACTGACCGAAGACCCTAAAAGTCGCGTCGCTGCCGAAGTTGTCGTCAACACGGGCTTGATGCTGCTGACAGGAGAAATTACCACTAAAGCTCAGGTAAATTACATAGAACTAGCGCGGAACAAAATAGCCGACATCGGCTACATCCACGCTGATAATGGCTTTTCTGCCAATAGCTGCTCGGTGTTGGTGGCTCTTGACGCTCAGTCTCCCGATATTGCTCAAGGGGTGAATACAGCCCACGAAAGTCGGGAACAATCTAGTGAAGAAGAATTGGACGCTATTGGAGCCGGCGACCAAGGTTTGATGTTCGGCTTTGCTTGCAACGAAACGCCGGAATTGATGCCACTGCCGATTAGTTTAGCGCACCGGATTTGCCGTCAACTGGCCGTAGTCCGAAAAACCGGTCAGTTGCCTTATTTGCGTCCCGACGGCAAAAGCCAAGTTACGGTGATTTACGAGGACGGCAAACCTGTTGGCATAGATACCATCTTAATTTCTACGCAGCATACAGAGACGATCGGCAACATCACTGAAACGGCTGCGGTTCAAGCCAAGATTAAGGAAGACCTTTGGGCTGCTGTCGTCGAACCCGTGTTTGCCGATATTGACGTGCAGCCTGATTCACAAACTCGCTTTCTTGTCAACCCCACTGGCAAATTTGTTGTTGGCGGGCCTCAAGGGGATTCGGGTTTGACGGGCCGCAAAATTATTGTGGATACCTACGGCGGATATTCCCGTCACGGGGGCGGTGCTTTTTCTGGGAAAGACCCCACTAAGGTAGACCGCAGTGCAGCTTACGCTTGTCGCTACGTGGCTAAAAATATTGTGGCTGCGGGTTTGGCCCAAAAGTGTGAGGTGCAGTTGAGTTATGCGATCGGCGTGGCGCGACCGGTTAGCATGATGATTGAAACTTTTGGTACTGGGAAAGTTGATGACGAGCGTTTGTTAGAAGTTGTGAAGCAGCTTTTTGAACTGCGTCCAGCGGGGATTATTCAGACATTTAATTTGCAAAATTTGCCTGCTGAAAGAGGCGGCCGTTTCTATCAAGATGTGGCGGCTTACGGTCACTTTGGACGCACAGATTTAGAACTACCTTGGGAGCAAACTGATAAGGTAGCGCTGTTGAAAGCAGCTTTGAGCCAAAAGTTATCAGGGGTAGCTGGATAGTGCCATTTTGGGGCGCGTACTGCGCGCCCTATTTATTAATAATTACATGATTTTTCTGTTTTTTTGGCCAACAGTTAGAGCAAAGCTCACCCCTGCGGACTTAAAATTACTCGGCGGTTGAAACCGCTTTGGGGGTGCAAAATCGAATGGTGCGTCGCTCGTTTAATCTCGGTCTGTAGCGAGAGTTGTACGTAGCGACGCACCCTACGTTCGCGCTTATTATAAAAGGGGTAAGTAACCCGGATTTGGTATTATAATGCCATTTTTCAACTCTTTTCAGTCAGGAATTCGCAGTTTTGCATCTTCACTAAAACAGCGGTTTGCGCCTGCAACTATCGCGAAAATTCAGCCTGGGATGCTGATGGATATCGTCCTTAATAATCGGGGAATGCGCGGTGTTTGGATACCCAGCACTGACTGCAAAGTGCTCACTTCAAAACAGCGGATTGCTGAGGCAATGGACTTTCTTGCCGATACGGGATTTAATACTGTTTTTCCTGTTGTCTGGAATCGGGGTTTTACGGCTTATCCTTCTCAAATTATGCGCGAACAATTTGGAGTAGAAATCGATCCGCGATATGCAGGCAGAGATCCTTTAGCAGAATTAGTTGTTGAGGCAAACAAAGTCAATCTTAAAGTTATTCCTTGGTTTGAATACGGTTTTGTGAGTTCTTATAATCTCAATGGCGGTCATTTGCTGGCAAAAAAACCGGAATGGGCGGCGCACGATCGCACGGGAAATTTACTTCATAAAAACAAATTTGAATGGATGAATTCTCTCGACCCCCAAGTACAAGACTTTTTGCTGGGTTTAATGTTGGAAGTTGCGAAAAATTATCCAGTACAAGGCGTTCAAGGGGACGATCGCATTGCACTTCCTTCTGAAGGTGGCTATGATGAAAAAACTGTTAAACGCTACCGAGAAGAGTGCGGGAAAGAAGCACCGAAGAATTGTAGAGACCAACATTGGCTGCGGTGGCGCGCTAATATTATCACTGAATTTGTAGCTCGATTGCATCGAGAATTGAAAGCAATTAATCCCGATTTGCTGCTGTCAATGTCTCCTAGTCCTTACGAATGGGGATTGATGGAATATTTGCAAGATTCTCAAACTTGGGTTGATAAAAAGCTCGTAGATATGATTCACCCGCAGTTTTACAGGCGGGATTTTAATAGTTACAAACAATTGGTCGATCGACTCGTTGGAGAACAATTTAGCTGCGAACAATTACAGTGCATTTCGCCCGGTATTTTGTTGGCGAATCGAGGGAGTTCTTATAGTATAAATTCCGAATTATTGCTGCAAATAATTGCTTACAACCGTTCTCGTGGCATTCAAGGAGAAGTGTTGTTTTTTTACGAAGGTTTGCGAGATAATGGGAATGCTTTGGCTGAGGTTTTGAAAAATGGGCCGTATTCTGAGGGATGAAACGCCTTTCGTCGGTGTCTAATACTAAATCCTGTTTACTCACCCATACCCATAATTAACTTTACCTCTCCTCTCTCCCCCTCTCCCCCGACTCCACTCAATCCTTAACTAATACCAAATCCGGCTGATTCATCCCCGTTATAAATTGTATGGTGCGTCGCTGGTTTAATCTCGGTTTAAGCGCGAGAATTATTCGTGGCGACGCACCCTACGCTCCTGCTCATTATAAAGGGGGTAACAAACCCGGATTTGGTATAAGGTTAATTGACCGGACACGATCAGCGATATCGCCATCAAAATTTTTAATAAAAAATGAGGATAAATTTGCTAAATCCCGATCGACCGATCGACTGAAAATGTCATATTTATTTTAGATTTGGAGTTTTGGAGTTGAGAGGACGATCGACTCTAGAGGTGACCAAATCTCTGAAGCTGTGGAAAAATCCCAATCCAAAATCCAAAATCTAAAATCTAAAATCGCCTAAGACTCACCGTCTCGGCGACCAAGTTCGTAAACGCCACCGCCAATACAGGCGATAGTCCCCATAGATACGGCCCAACTAGTACCTAGAGACAATTCTACGCCCCAATTGCAAAATCCTCCCGCAATTAAAAAAGGGACAATGCTCAACAACGAAGCGTAAAAGGCATTTTGAGCTTCTCTGGTTTGGCGAGTCTTCTCAAACTCCGTTTCTGAGGTGTAGAGGGATCTTTCGGCAAAATTCATCCAACGGTTGAGTTGCAGGATCACCCATTCAGTAACGGGCGATAAGCCCCAATACAGGGCCAAAGACCATAAAGACGCACCGGCGATCGCAGTTGCGTCTATGGCAAAACTAAAGGGAAAAATTTCAGTAAGCATTGCTGGGTGTCTGTTTTAAATTTGAAATTTTAGGTAAAACCCAAAATCCCCGGACTAACTATAGTGTCGAACAAAGTCTCGATCGAATTCAACCGCAGCCGAAATTCTGCGAACAAGTTTTTTTAGCCCAGTCCCTGGCATTCACCCGGAAGCCTTGACATGATTTGTGCATGGGGTAAGATACACGTTGGTCAACTGA
Organism: Microcoleus sp. CSU_2_2; assembly: GCA_012035135.1. GTDB lineage: Bacteria > Cyanobacteriota > Cyanobacteriia > Cyanobacteriales > Microcoleaceae > Microcoleus. The sequence continues at coordinate 20,756 of JAAUPI010000045.1, read as the reverse complement.
TTCGCCTGCGGGTAGAGCTCAGAGGCAATCTTGCAGCGAATTGGTCGGACAACGCACACTCGCACACACATTCAACTTTCAGCCGTGAAAAAAATCCTGCAAGACTCTACTGGCCCGCTGACGGTAAAACGCTTTTTTCGTCCCAAACAAATTCTGCTGCTGGTACTTTCGATCGGCATTGTTTTAATCAGCCCTTATTTGCAACAGCAGTTTGTCAAAGCTCAGTCAGCTTTGCCAAGTCAATTAGCCACTGGTAATTTGTGGCAAGAAGCTTCTTTCCCCGTCGAAAATTTTGAAGCCTACACTTCCCCCTTCGGCCCTCGCGGTGGGGATTTTCATTATGGATTGGACATGGCAGCCGCAGAAGGTAGCTACATCCGCAATTGGTGGGGTGGGCAAATTGTCGAAGTTTGGGAAGATGGTAGATGCGGTACTGGGATGATCGTGCGATCGGGAAATTGGGAACATATCTACTGTCATCTTAGAGGCCGAGTAGAAAAGGCTAGTGGCGGGCGTTATTATACCGATCGCGAAGGCTTACAAATTTGGCAAGGTCAAACAGTGCCGGCCGGTGCGAGAATTGCCAGAGTGGGCATGACTGGTCGCACGTCTGGCCCTCACTTGCACTGGGGATTGAAGTATAGTGGTCGTTGGGTAGATCCGGCTTTGGTACTCCGGGAAATGTACGCGCAACAGTCGTGAACAGTTGACAGTTGTTAGTTGTTTGACTGGTTAAGAGGCAGAGCCTCTTAACCGATGTCTAGAGGCTCTGCCTCCCTTGCAATCTAGAAATTTGGAGGCAGAGCCTCCGGATCTGTGTTACCAGGCAGAGCCTGGTAACGAGTAAATAACCAATGTAATGACTACTGACTCTTTACCGGGAGTGCTAATTGTTGTTTCGGCGCCTCGGTGTATCGATCGACAATTTGGCGGAATTCGTCACCGTCCATCGTTTCTAGATCCAAAAGTGCTTCGACAAGTTTGTCTGTCAAAGCACGATTTTCGCGGATAATCCGGCGGGCTTCTGCGTAACACTCAAAGGCGATTTCTCTGACTTTGCGATCGATTTTAGTTGCCATTTCTTCAGAATACTCACTTCGCGAACCCCAGTCCCGGCCCAAAAACACCTCGTTGTTCGGACTTTCCAAAGCCACTGGCCCCAAATCCGACATTCCGTAAAGCGTTACCATCTCTCTAGCGAGACTGCTAACTCTTTTGATATCGCTGCCGGCACCGGTGTCGATTTCATCTTCGCCGTAAATTTCTGCCTCTGCGGCCCTTCCCCCCAAAGCTACTGTAATTCGGTTCATCAGCAAAGCCCGACTCCTCAAACCTTCGCTGTCGATCATTTCATCATCTAGGGTAAAGCTAGTAAAGCCTTCGATGCCGCCGGAACGGGGAATAATCGTCACTTTTTCTACAGGGTCAGCATTTTTGAGCATGGTCGCGACAAGGGCGTGTCCGATTTCGTGGTATGCTGTCATCCACTTTTTCTTGCTGTCCATTAGGGGATTGAGGGTGAGACCGATCGTAATCCGGTCGATCGCGTCGTTAACTTCTAAGTTACTAATCGTTTCTTTGCGCCGTCTGGCTGTGAGAATTGCTGCTTCGTTGAGTAAATTCGCCAAGTCAGCGCCAGAAAAGCCGGGAGTGCGACGGGCGATCGTCTCTAGGGCAACTTCTGGGTCGAGTTTTTTGTTGCGGGCGTGAACTTGCAAAATCCCCAAACGCCCTTTGTAACTGGGCAAATCTACCGTTACTTGGCGATCGAACCTGCCGGGCCGCAACAGGGCAGTATCGAGAACATCGGGGCGGTTGGTAGCTGCAATGATAATCACGCCGCTATTTCCCTCAAACCCGTCCATTTCTGTCAGCAACTGATTGAGAGTTTGTTCGCGTTCGTCATTACCGCCACCTATCCCTGCCCCACGCTGCCTTCCCACGGCGTCTATTTCGTCGATGAAGACGATGCAAGGGGAATTTTCTTTAGCTTTGCGGAACAAGTCTCGAACGCGGGAGGCACCGACGCCAACGAACATTTCAACAAATTCCGAACCGGAAATTGAGAAGAAAGGAACGCCTGCTTCGCCTGCTATCGCTTTTGCCAACATCGTTTTGCCTGTTCCGGGAGGCCCGATCAACAAGACTCCTCTGGGAATTTTGGCACCGATGGCGTTGAAGCGTTCGGGTTTTTTGAGGAAGGTTACGACTTCTTGAAGTTCTTCTTTAGCTTCTTCGATGCCAGCTACGTCGTCGAACATGACGCCGGTTTTGGCTTCCATTTGAAAACGGGCTCTGGATTTGCCGAAGTTCATGGCATTTCCCTGAGATTGAGTCGATCGGCGCAAAATCGCCATTAATACTGCCAATACTGCGAAAATTACCAGCAAATTTATTACTAAACTAACTGCTGCGCTGTTGTCGGCGCTTTGTTTGACTTCAAAATCGATTTTTTTGGCACGAATTTGCGAGTAGAGTTCTCGGTTGTTGTAGTCGAACAGTGTCACAATTTGGGTCGGATCGGTAGATTTTTGACCTTCTAGCCTAACTCTGGCAGTTTTTTGGACTTCGTCTACTTCTATTTTGCTGACTTCTCCTTTTTCGATTTTGTCGATCAGTTGACTGTAACTCATGGTGTTTGGTGCGTTTTCAGCAAACACCGGCGTCGAGAGCAATATTCCTTGAGAAATCACCAAACTGCCCAGGATGCGCCAAAGATGCCGTCCGGGAATTGATTTTTTAGGACTCGGCCTCGACTTGTCTTTTTTGGCGGCTAGATGCCCCAGCCATGCGTGTTTCCAAGAATTTTTCATATTGCTTTGCCCAAAGTTGAAGACTGCTAAGATTGACCGCTTTTAATTTGCTACGTTCATTTATTTTAACAAGAGGGAGGGTTTTGGATAGGTTTATCTATATTTATGCAAAGGTTATTAGCTTTCCCCGCCCGTTGCAAGGTGTGTCGCTGCCAGATGTTCGATCGGGCGTTGCAGATTGTCGATGGCGACGCACCTTTTCCTCTTCCTTCTCTTGACAGTCGCCGATCGAACTCGCTAAAATAATCATAGTCGTAATGAGTACGTTTTAGCTGTTACTGTTTTCAAAACCTATGGTAAAGATTGTTGGTATTGGCGGAAGTTTGCGGGCTGGTTCATACAGCCAGATGGCACTGAATATAGCATCACAGAGGGCGGCAGCCTTGGGCGCGGAGGTTGAGGTGTTGGATTTGCGATCGCTCCATCTGCCGTTCTGCACTGGTGATAATGATTATCATCAGTACCCGGACGTGGAAAAGCTGCAAAATACAGTTAAGGAAGCAGACGGTTTGATTTTGGCAACCCCGGAGTACCACGGTAGCGTCAGCGGTGTAATCAAGAATGCCCTCGATTTAATGAGTTTCGAGCATTTGGACGGGAAAGTAGTCGGTTCGATCAGCGTTTTGGGAGGGCAAGTTAATAGCAACGCGCTGAATGATTTGCGGGTAATTTTGAGATGGGTGCACGCTTGGGTAATTCCCGAACAAATTGCGATCGGACAAGCTTGGAAAGCTTTTAGTCCTGAGGGTAAATTGTTGGATAAAAAGCTATCTGAAAGGTTCGATGGATTTGCTCAAAGTTTGGTAGACAATACGCAGAAATTGCGAGGAGTTTAGTAGTATAATGCTGGCTTTCGTCAGTAGTCAATTGTTTGTTGTTAGTTGTTAGTAAGCAGAGATAGAGGACACGGCAGTGCCGTTTTCCTACAGAGATAGAGGGCTTGACAGGTGTACTTCATAAACAATGTCAACTGTCAACTGTCAACTATCAACTGACTTCAAAATGGCATATCGATCGCCTCTCCGAAAGGATAGGGTTCGTCCATCGGCATCCTTCCTGGTTTTGACTCGTATTTGTCAATCCATTTTTTTGCCAATTCCAAAGCTTCTTCCTCAGTCTTGGCATTTTGGACGGCGACGTGACGGTTGCCGCGGGCATCCCAAACTTCGACGTAGAATACTTTCTGGGACTGCATAATCCAACCTTTATAAGTGTCTGCGGGTTCCATAGTGATAATCCTAAAAGAATCTGGCGGGGAATTCGAGTGATGAGCTAATTTTAATTATTGCCCTACATAAAATGAATTTTACCTTCAACCGCGATGCAGCTCTCGCTATATTCGGTACTCGAAATTAGCTGCGGGGGGTTTGTATAATGTTTGTGGGAAAAAGTTAGTTTTACGGTCAACCTCATGGCAAGACTACTCCATCAAGTCTTTAGTTCGATCAAATATCTCCAATCTTGGGCGATCGCAATCGCGATTGCCCTCATCGCCTCCCAGATTGCTGTATTGCCGGCATTCGCAACTGGCGTGTACGAAATACCGATGTTGTCGGCGGGCGATCGTACTTGGGTGTTAGACAAAGGCGATGTGCTCAGTCGCACCAGCGAAAGTAATATCAGCAGCGTGCTCGACACCCTGGAAAAGCAAACAGGGAAAGAAGTTCGGTTTGTCACCATCCACCGCTTAGACTACGGCGAAACAGCTACCAGCTTTACGAACCAACTGTTTGAACAGTGGTTTCCCACAAAAGAAGACCAGACCGATCGAATTTTACTCGTTCTCGACACTGTTACCAACAGTGCGGCAATTCGGACGGGCGAAGGGGTGAAGTCATTGCTAACCGATGAAATTGCCCAGAGTGTGGCTGGGGAAACCGTGCAAGTGCCTCTGCGAGAAGGTAACAAATATAACGAGGCATTTACAGCAGCGGGTTCGCGCATTGCGACAGTTTTGTCGGGCGAACCCGATCCGGGTGCTCCTAAAGTTGTTGACAACATTCAAGTTGAAGGCACATTTAAAAAAGCTGAAGAAACAGACCAAGGCAATGCCACAGTTGTTGTGGTTGTGCTGTTGGTGTTAGCGACAGTTATTCCGATGGTGACTTATTTCTGGTATCAAGGTTTTTCTTAAACAGTTGGCAGTTGACAGTTGACAGCGAGGTTTTTAAACCGTTGACGCTTCGACTAATCTTGAATGTATTCTCGATCGTTCAATAATGCGATTTCTGCCCGCACAAATTCCCGTCCCAAATAAGCCGCGTGATCCAACATGGTCACCGGAATGGGGCGGGTTTCTTCTAATATTTTGACGCAGAGTTCTTTGGCGGTTCTGCCTGTAAAAAGTGTGGACTGAGTGCGTTCTACTTTGCCACGGGCGGGGATGGGTTTGCCAGTTTCTGGATCGACGGCGAGACCTCGATCGTCGATGATGTTGGTGAAGTGTTTGGCGCAAATTAAGCTGGTGGAGCGATCGACATAGATGATGAAGTAGCCGCCCGGATCGAGATCGAGGTGGCGTTTGGATAGCTTGTCATCGATCGCAGTGAGGTTTTCCAAGGTTTGACTCATGGTTGGTGAAAGGAAGTAGACAATAGCTGTAGTTTTTTCTGCTATTTCTAGTTTAGTCGGCTGCGACGCAAGTTTGGGAGTTTTTTGGGCGATCGACATTCTGCGCAACATCGGTAGGGAAACGGCATTACCGTGTCCGATGCAGGACTTTGCCACTTTTGGCGATCGGTATAAAGTTGAGCAACTAACCGCAGATAACGCAGAGAACGCAGAGTTAGAGAAGATAGAGAAACAAAATCTGTTATAATTGGGTTGAGCAACAGTTTGTCTTGAATTATAGATGAAATTTATAGATTTATTTGCTGGAATAGGAGGTTTTAGACAAGGTTTTGAAAAAATTGGTTTTGAATGCATTTTTTCCTGCGAAATTAATAGCAAATGCCGAGAAGTATACGCCGATAATTTTGGCGAAGTTCCTTTTGTAGACATCAGTAAAATTAATCCCGTCGATTTAGCAGACTTTGATGTTTTAGTAGCCGGGTTTCCCTGCCAACCTTTTAGCATCTGTGGCAAAAAGCTGGGTTTTGAGGATACTAGAGGTACGCTATTTTTTGATATTTGTAAAATCATCAAAATCAAACAACCTCAAGTAGTTGTTCTCGAAAATGTCAAGCACTTAATCCATCACGACAAGGGAAATACCTTAAAAGTAATTATTGCCAGCCTTGAAGATTTGGGATACAGCGTGAATTACAAAATGCTGAATGCTAAAGACTTTGGCATTGCTCAACATCGTGAAAGAATATTCATTATTGCAACTAAGGGTAAAGAATTCAATTTTTCTCGGCTCAAAACCAAGTTTACTCCAAAACTCAGGGAGTTTCTAGACGAGACAGGGGATTTTGAAATATTGGATAAATCTGAGTATACTTTAATTGAGTATCCAAGAAAGCAAGATTCGGGACTTTTATTTGTAGGTTACAGAAATAAAGGTACTTGGAAAACTGGCGTCAGGCCAAATACAGAACATTTATCCAGGGTTCACAGACAACCTAATCGCATTTATTCGGTAGATGGAGTACATCCGACAATACCTTCACAAGAAACGTCGGGCAGGTTTTTTATCTATATTCCCGATCGAGATCTGGTGAGAAAGTTGACGCTGAAGGAATGTTATCGACTGATGGGCTTTCCTGAAGATTTTAAAAGTTATCCCAATGTGGGGGAAAGTTATAAGCAAATTGGGAATTCTGTTTGCGTGCCGGTGGTGGAAGTGATCGCCAAAGAAATATTAAGTCAAAATTTATTGTCTGATAAAATGACAGAATTGCAATCTGACAGACTCCGAGAATATTTATCTTTCATGCTTCATTAAACCTGAAAACGGCAATGCCGTGTCCTCCTCGATCGCAAAATCGATTATTTGTGAGTAGGGAAACGGCAATGCCGTGTCCTCCTCGATCGCAAAATCGATTATTTGCGGGGTAGGGAAACGGCATTGCCGTGTCCTATTTGGTGAATTGATTAGGCGGGAATTTGGATTTTTTCGGTGCCGGCAAGTTCAAAGGCTGCGTGAATAGCCTTCAAAGCAGTTACTCCTTGTTCCTCATCCACAACGCAGCTAATTTTAATCTCAGAAGTAGCAATCATTTGAATGTTGATTTGGTGCTGAGATAGCGCTTCAAACATCTTTGCAGCTACCCCCGGATGCGCTACCATCGCAGAACCGACAACGCTAACTTTGGCAATTTGGGTATCGACTGCGACTTCGCCCCATCCGAATTCTGGAGCGACTTTTTCGAGGGCATTTTTAGCAGCTTCGGCGTCAATTTGTGCTACGGTAAATGCAATGTCGCGAGTCAATATGCCGTCAATATTGCGACAGCGCTGCGATTGAATGATCGTATCAACGCTGATATTTTCTTCGGCTAAAAGTCCGAACAGTTTTGCTGCGACTCCGGGTCGATCGGGCAAGTGACGAATTGCTAAACGCGCTTGATTTAGATCGAGTGCAACTGCCCGCACTGCTGGTGGTTTTTGTGATGGTGAATGCAGCCCGATCGGGGAATTAGCAACATCAAATGCTTTGCAGAGTTCGGCAACTGCCCGATCGCAATCTTCGGCATCGATCGTACAGCTAACTTTCACTTCGGATGTGGAAATCATTTGAATATTAATTCCCGCATCCGCTAAAGTCTTAAACATCTCGGCTGCTACTCTCGGACGCCCGATCATTCCCGCGCCTGCAATGCTAACTTTAGCTATTGGCCGCTCTTCTGCTTTCACTTCCGGTTCTCCCAATTCTGGACGAGAATTCTTGCCGAGGGAAGGTACGATCGCATCTGCAACTGCGGTGGCTTGTTTGAGAGAATTTCGCCTTACCGTGAAGGCGATATCGTTAGTATTTCCTTCATGAATTGACTGGATAATTAAGTCTACATCGAGATTTTGCTGGGCGATCGCACCAAATAACCGCGCTGCTACTCCGGGGCGATCGGGCAAACGCAGCAGCGACACCCCTGCCTGATCTAAGTCAAATTCCACCGCATCCACCGCTTTTGCGAGTTCCAAGCCCTCCAAAGGACGCGGTTGCGGGGGGGGGGACACTACCAACGTACCGGGCGCGTCACTCCAGCTAGAAAGCACTAGCAGCGGCACTCCGTAATTCTTAGCAATTTCTACCGCCCTCGGATGCAGGACTTTTGCGCCCAAACTCGCCAATTCCAGCATTTCATCGCAAGTGATCTCGTCCATCAACTGGGCGTCGGCAACCAGGCGCGGATCTGTAGTTAGAATTCCGGGAACGTCAGTATAAATTTCGCACCTGTCGGCCCGCAGTGCTGCCGCCAGCGCTACTGCTGAAGTGTCGGAACCGCCACGCCCCAGAGTCGTAATTTCCAATTCTCCGGCATCAGCGATGCCTTGGAAACCGGCCACGACAACGACTTTACCGCTGTTTAACTGGCTTTCGAGCCGGGAAGGATCGATCCGCAAAATCCGGGCGCGGGTGTGGGCGGCTTCGGTGACGATGCCAACTTGAGCGCCTGTCAGGGAAATTGCGGGCTGTCCCAATTCCTGCAATGCCATGCTTAAAAGGGCGATCGTGACTTGTTCCCCAGTGGAGAGCAACATATCCATTTCCCGCTTGCTGGGATTTGCGGAAATTTCCTTGGCGAGTTTCACTAAACCATCGGTAGTTTTGCCCATGGCCGAAACTACTACAACTATGGAGTTGCCAAGCTGTGAAGTTTTGACAACTCGTCGGGCTACTTCTTGAATTCGATCGACTGTACCAACCGAGGTGCCACCGTATTTCTGAACAATGAGTGTCTTCTTCATAAAATCAATATTTTTAGCTATTTTACTCAAGACTTACGCGTGGGTGGTCAGAAACCGGGTTTTTTAGCGAATCTGCGGGTGATAGGCTCACGGTTATCAGTATGGTTCATCTCCGGTCGATCGACCAAAATTTGCGATTGAGTGGGGGAGGGAGGGAAAGTTCCTGCCCTTAAGTGGCTTTTTGCCAGATGTCTATTTTTTATCGATCTTCCGATATCCTCACCTTATTACCAATCAACTTCAGAAAACTCGATCCAAAGTGTTGAATTTCCAAAAAATTAGCATAAGAAGGAGAAGGCTTGTAAACTCTAAAATTTCGCATAATTCCTAAAGTTGCAGCACTTTCCAGCGGTCCAATAAAGCTAGTATCCCTATCCAGAAAATCCGACTGATTTGCCCAGTGTGCCATTTGTTCCGCATTCAAAAAATAACAGCCAGAATGAGGATTTAAACTCCGCTCGAATGCGATCGACTGTTCCATGATTTTGCCCAATAACTGGCGATGTTCCTCCACATTTTGAAATTTCGCCGTAGCATTCGTCGCTAAATTCCCATCGATATATGCTTTGAAAACAGGCCCTTGAGCCGATACCTCATAACGATTTGGTTGCAACAAATTGCCATTTCCACCGTGATGCGTAAACCACTTTAACTTGCTAAAAAACCACGGATCGTGTAAAATCAAATCATCTTCCAAGTAACAAAAATAATCGTATTTCTCAAGACACGCTCGCAAAACTGCCTGACATTCAAACCCCAATAGTAGCGGTTCGCATTTCGTAGCATGGTGCATAAAAGATTTTGGCTGCACCGGCAATTGAGGCAACAAGTGATAGCCTTGAGTAGTACAAATAACAATGTCGATTTCGTGTTTTTGACCTTGGTTTACTGGCATAGTTGCACATTCGCCAATATGAATCATGCACTGAGATTTGCCGTACAAAGCTTGCAGGGATGTCACGCAAGCGGTTAAAGCATTTAGTCGTGGCTGCGGATCGTTTCGCTGGGAAGCGTGTTTTCCGTCGCCGCTAGGATTATAAAAGTGAGCAATGGTGAATAGAATGCGCATTGGTGTGGATTAACAATTAAAAATTAAACAATAAAACAGAGTGGCCATGCTATTTGAGTCGGCGTAGGCGGACTTTGTATGTGGAGCATCGGAATTCTATTCGGCGGGGCCCTTCGTATGCGGAGCATAGGAATTATATTCGGCAGTACCCAAACAAGTTTTCGCATAAGTCATTATAAATTTTACCGCATTCAGTCGCTAAATAATTCAGGCAGGCGATCGCGCAACTCAGCATTTAAGCGTGGCAACTCGTCGCGCATTTGCAAATACCAGTCTCGGCGCTGTCGGTAGTGTCCGCACAGCAAGCGGTTATCGCGTACCCATTCGTAGGCATTCGCGGCTAACTGCCGCCTCATCTGAGCATCAGCAATCAGTTCATTCAGCTTAATTTCAAACTCTTTTACATATCGATAAATCAACCCGGTTTCACCTTCCTTAATCGAGTGTTCGTACACCGTTGGACTTGCCAACACCGCTACTTCTCTTGCCGCACATTCAATAAATTTTAAGTCAGATTTCATTTCGTTAATTGGGTTGGAAACTAGTGGCAGCAAAGCGATATCGCAACTATACATAATTTCTTGATACCGTTCGTAACTGCAAAATGGCTCAAATTCTTTTTGCTCTATTTCCAAGGCTTCAAAAAATCGCCGATCGTGAATTACTTTCACTCTCACGCGGTGTTGATGAGCGACTAAAACTCGATTGAGTGCCGTCATAATCGGCTGCCAATCTTTTTCGCGATTGAGCGCACCAAAAAATATTGTTACCGTGTCTTCTGATGAATAGATTCGTGGCGCAGGCAAATAAGCTAATTGATTGGGAAACACGGCAACATTATGATTGTATTGTCGCAAAACTTTTGCCAGGGGTTCTGTAGTAGTTTGAACGCAGTGACAGCCCCGGTAGCTGAGGTAATTGTTGTCTGCATATTCCCGGCGCCGGATGGGATTGTCGTCAATTTCAGCTACTATTAAATAGTCTTGTTGCAGCAATTCTTTGAGTCGGGGAATGTAGGCAGGATATTGCATGATTGTCCGCTGCCAAATAAATACCTTTTCTTCCCCTGGCAGCGGGGGAATTAATTCTGCTGATTTTACTCCAGATATAGTGCGGACTCCGGGAATTGTAGCGCTAAATTTGTCCGGTTCTAAAACTCGCACTCGATCGCACCCTGTGGGAGCCATAATAATTGTTTGAATCAGCAACCTACGCGGCGGTATGGGTGATTTGGCCGCTCGAACGACATAATATTCAGCACCGGTTTCTGTAGCAAAATTACTCGATGTCAGCTCTAATGCCTTGATCATTGGATGCAGCAATTGCTGGAAGTGGACAAAATTGTCAGTTTGTTGTCCTTTCCCTTGAAATTCGTAAACCTGCAATCCGGCTTGAGCAAATAGTGATTTAATACTTTCTAGAGTAAACCAATACTGCATCTTGCTGTCGGCATTTTCCCAGTGCCCTCGCAGCAGATTGACAATTCGCCGCCAGTATTGAACGTTAGGAACGATCGCTAAAACTTGCCCATCTGGATGCAACAAAGCACTATACTGTTTGAGTACCTCCCAAGGATTTTTGAGATAGGGTAGCAAGTTACCACAAACTAAACAATCGACTGTTCCTGGGGCGATGTCGAGATTTTCAATGTCTGTTTCCTGAAGATCGGCGATGACTACCCAACTTAGCCGATCGGCTGCTATTTTAGCTTTTTCTCGATCGCATTCAATGCCAATATATTGACAGTGGGGATTGATCTGTTTGTAGTGCGCTCCTGTAGAACCCGTACCGCAGCCAATTTCGACAATGACTTTGGCATCCGGGGGTAGCAGTTTCAAGAGTTCGTGGTTGACGCGATCGCTCACTTTATACAAATTTCCTGATTAGTTTGTAATAAAATAAAACAGAGCAACTCATGCCGACATACAGCCAGCCTTTAGTTAGCATTGCGATGCCAGTATACAATGGCGATCGCTACATTTGTCAAGCACTGGATTCCCGATCATCCCCAGATGATCGCAATTTTGAGTGGCTGATTTCCGACCATGCCTCTACAGATTATACGCCAGAACTTTGTCAGGAATATGCAGCCAAGAATCCCAAAATTAAATATAGCAGCGATCGGTAAAATGAGGTAAGATTGGGAATGGGAATGGGAAATCGGGAATCGGGAATGTATTGGTATGTACTTCACTCGTCTTGCTTAAACGCTCTACCTGTTTTCTTTTGAAGTGAGGTTTACGGGCGAGCAATTACCAATTGTTGACACTTTGTGCTTGAGAGAACTTACCGGGCTATCGATGATTATGGAAAATTATATGCCTAAAAAACAATTTTTATCAGATGAATATTTGAGATCATTTGTCGAAAAAACAATTGTACCCGATCGACAATTATCCCCTGAAAGTTATCCGATGCTGTCGTCAAGCGCTGCGGTGGATGAAACGCATGAAGCGAAGCTATCCCACAAAGAATCGATCGATCGATCTCACAATATCCTCGCAAAAAATCCCAACCAAAACATCGGTATTAATATCGTCGGCTACATCAATGGCGAATTCGGAATTGGAGAAGGCGTCCGAGCAAATATCAGAGCCGCAGAAGCTGCCAGCATTCCCTTCGTTATTAACAATTTTACTCGCTGTCTCCACCGCAAGCAAGACACCACTTATCAAGATTTTAGCCCAGACAATCCTTATCCAATAAACTTAATTCAAGTCAACGCCGATCAAGTCTCAACTTTTTTCAAATATACAGGTTCTAGCTATTTTGAAAAGAAATACAATATCGGCTTTTGGGCATGGGAAATGCCGGAATTTCCGTCGGAATGGCAACCAGCTTTTAATAAATTTCATGAAATCTGGACTTACAGTAATGCTTGCGCAGAAGCAATTTCCCTAGTGTCGCCAATTCCCGTACTCAAAATCATGCCCAGTATTTCTCTGCTGCAACCTTCCCTTGACAAAAAAGCACTAGATTTACCTAAAGATAAATTTATTTTCCTGTTTATCTTCGACTTTTTCAGCCACATCGAACGCAAAAACCCTTTAGCTGCAATTGAAGCATTTAAACAAGCTTTTGGCAACGACGATCGCGTATTATTGATTCTCAAATCTTCCAACTCCGAAAAAAATGTTAAAGATTTAGCATTATTAAATTCCGCCCTGGCAAATTCAGCAAATATCCAACATCTAGATGGGTATTTGTCCAAAGATCAAATTAATGCCTTGCTCTACAATTGCGACTGTTACCTATCCCTGCATCGGTGCGAAGGATTTGGCTTAACAATGGCTGAAGCCATGTTTTATGGCAAGCCTGTAATTGCTACTGGTTATTCATCCAATACAGAATTCATGAATGTCGGCAATAGCTTTTTGGTAAAATATAAGTTAGTGCCACTTGCAGCAGATTGCGGCCCTTACAAAAAAGGTAATATGTGGGCAGAACCAGATCGAGAACACGCTGCTTATTTAATGCGTCATGTCTTCAATAATTACCACGAAGCTCAGCAAGTTGGAGCAATAGCTGCTGAAGAAATTAAGGGTTTACTCAATCCGCAAGTTGTCGGCAGTAAAATCAAAAAACGCATCGAATATATTGCCGAGATTACAGATAACTTTCAAAGTTTCCCTTTGCCAGGAACTGCCAAAATACAGTCTCCCAAAATTCGTGCTAACTTGCAACCATTAAACGCAAAAAATCCATCCACAATTGAGCTGAAAAATGAACTACCTTTAGTTAGTATTTGTATTCCAACATACAACGGAGCCGAATTTATTGGCGAAGCAATTCAAAGCGCGATCGCCCAGACTTATCCCAACATCGAAATAATTATATCCGACGACGGTTCCACAGACCAAACAATTGCGATCGCCCAATCTTTCCAATCACAAACAGCCGCCGATTTCCGCATCATCCTCCACCGCAACTACGGCTTATCGCAAAACTGGAACTTCTGCATCTGGCAAGCGAAAGGTGAATACATTAAATTTCTGTTTCAAGACGATTTACTTGAACCAGAATGTATTGAAAAAATGGTAGCTTTGGCTCAACAAAACCCAGAAATAGGCTTAGTTTTTTCCCCCCGTGGCATAGTCATTTCTGAAACAGAATCTCACCCAATTTTGCTCAAAGCTTCCCAATCGATTAAAGACTTGCATAAAAGTTGGTCGAATTTAAGATCGATCCAGCCGGGAAAAGAATTACTTGCCGATGCTAACTGTCTCAAAAACCCGATCAACAAAATTGGTGAACCGAGTACCGTCTTAATTCCAGCCCGCGTCTTTGCAGAAATAGGACTATTTGATTCGGGATTATCTCAGTATGTAGACTTAGATATGTGGTGGCGAATTATGGTAAATTATCAAATCGGATTTGTAGACGAAAAACTCTCGTCCCTGCGGATTCATCCCGAACAGCAAACTTGGAAAAACTTTGCGGCTGGCGAAAACAATAAAGACGTTATCAGATTTTATAAAAAAATCCTAAACACTCCTGCATACAGTTTACTACATCCCGAAATCAAACAGAAAATTAGGCACAAATTGGAATTGAAAACCCAGCCGATTTTATCTGACTTGTCAAATCTCTTTCAACAGTACAAAAAATCGCCATCAAATCAGTCTATTCTCGCAAACCTGCGCCAATACCGCCAACAAATAGCTGAACATTGGCTGAATTTGCCACCAGAAAAATTAGAAAGTTCTTACCTAGCAGAAACTGGCAAAGCTTATAATTTACTTTTAGATAGTGGCATCAAACATGAAAACTTGACTGAATCAGAAACAAGTTTTCTCCAGACTCTAGTCACCAAATTGGAGCGAGGCGAAATTGCTAATAATCTGCAATATCTCTTGGCTGCGATGCTATACTGTGAGGCTTATCAGTTGCCCTTGAAGTATAGAAATGCAGCGATTCCCCAGTGGTTTTTTGATGACTTTTTGCAATTCTTATTTTATACTCCGATTTATTTTAAAGAAACCGGGGAAGTAGAAAAATACTCTGAGTATTTCCAGCAACTAATTAGTTATGTCGCTGCGAATATAGCCAGCTTTCCCGATGCGCAAGTTTGGCGCTATCTGTCAGCATTTTTTGTCAAAAATGTTAGCTACCAAGCTTTGTATTTAAGTGAAACCAATCTGGTAAATGTTTGGAGTCAACAATCTGAGATTATTCAATTTTATCTTGTAAATATAGGTGGTCAAGTAGATGATATTTTTGCCAATTTTCCAGCATTGCACACTAAAATTACCTTGGGAGTTTTGGTGGAAAAAATTGGTTATGAATCAGACACTTTTGCTGCAATCCCTGCCTTTGAATATTTAGACCGAAACAAATTTGAAATTATTGTATATTATTTCCAGAACGATGCCGAGGAATTAGGTAAATACTGTCAAAGTCGCGCCGACAAGCTAGTACAACTGCCAGAAAGCTTGCCAAATCAAGTACAAGAAATTCGATCGCACGATTTAGACATCCTGCTAATTACCACCAATACAACCGACACTGCCAAACCCAGCGCGTTGCTATCCCTGCACAGACTAGCAAAAGTGCAAATAGCTACCGCTACATCAACTTCAGTTACCATCAACACCAGAAGTATCGATCGCATCATTGTCGGAGAATTCACATTGCCCCCAGATACACCAACAGAATATCGCAAAAAATTAATTACTTTACCAGGCTCTGGAATTTGTTTCAGCTATCCGATCGCATCAACATCTCCTACAGTACAACCGACTCGCAAAAGTTGGGGAGCAACCGACAAATCAGTAGTCTTCATATCAGGTGTAGCAGCTTTTAAAATTATCCCAGAATTGAGAGAAACTTGGGCGAAAATTATTGCCTCCGTACCAAATTCTATTTTAGTTTTATGTCCCTTTGGTTACGAGCAAGAAAACTATCCGACAATGCCTTTTTTCAACCAAATTCGATCGACTTTCGAGAAATCTGGGATTGACAAAAATCGCTTAGTTATGATAAGAGCGCTACCAACTCGTGCAGATTGCATAAAATGTCTGGAACTAGCTGATATATATTTAGACTCATATCCTGACAGCGGTGGCAGTTCCTTAGCAGAACCGCTGCTGGTAGGATTGCCTGTAGTGGCCAGAGAAGGGCAAACAAGTCGATCGCGCATAGGGGCCGCACTGCTAAGAGAACTGCAACTTCCGGAACTCGTAGCAGACAGCGAGAACTCTTATATAGAGCTAAGCGCAGCACTGGGAAACAACCCAGAATTGCGTCAGCACTACCGCACGCGACTTCAGCAAACAATGGCGACAAACCCCAAATTTCTCGACAGTAGAGCTTACTCCGCCCAACTCGGAATAGTGTTTAAACAGATATTCCACAACGGAAAATGAAAAAGATAAAAGGAGCGATCGATTATGAGTTATCCATGATTCAGTTTTATGCAAAACTGGCGATCGGAATCACTAGAAATACTCCCTCAAAACTCAAAACTATTTTGATCCCCATTCAAACACCAGGGGAACCCGTCGGGAGGCAAACCGTCAGGAAATCAAGTAGCAACAGCGCTAACCCACTTAGGGTCTGCTATCATCGGAAAATCTAGGTGTTAGAGGTTGTCGCTCTTTTCCTGCCACAGCTAAATTAGAAGGGGAAGTGCAAGTCAGTTGGAGATAAAAAAATGACAGGACTTTTTCAAATAGGCGATAAATTACTTCAAGCTCAGGATATGCCATCGCTACTGAAGCGGTATCAGTTGATGCCACAATTTTTGCGGGGTGTAATTGTAGACCAAGCGATCGCATCCTTTAGTTGCGACGACGAAGAACGCCAATCCGCCGTCGAGAATTTTCTCGCCCAGCACCAACTGACAGCCCCCGAAGCCAAAGAAGCTTGGCTGCGCAGCCAAAACATGACGGCAGAAGAACTTCAAGAGATGGCCGTCAGGCCCTTGCTGATCGAAAAATTTAAGCAAGCCACTTGGAGAAATAAAGTAGATAACTATTTTTTAACCCGCAAGAGCAGCCTAGACCACGTAGTCTATTCGCTAGTTCGCACTAAAAATCCAGCCTTGGCAAACGAACTTTACTTTCGCATCCTCGAAGGCGAACAAACTTTCGCCGAAGTAGCCAGAGAATTTTCCGAAGGCCCAGAGTCCAAGTCCGGTGGGTTATTGGGGCCCGTACCCCTCAGCCAGCCTCACCCGGCAATTAGTAAACTTTTGTCAGTCAGCCAGCCAAATCAACTCTGGACGCCGCGTGCTCTGGCAGAATGGATGGTAATTATTCGACTAGAAAAGTTCATGCCAGCTCAGCTCGATGACTCAATGCGCAAGCACTTGATTGACGAACTCTTTGAAACGTGGCTGGCCGAACAAATATCGCAAGTTGGCCCGCTACAGCCCCTCTCCTCTGTCTCTTCAATATCTTGACCTAAAACAATTTGGTCAGATACCTGCGGATGTCTTCCCAGGTTCAATCTAAAATCTAAAATCTAAAATCTAAAATTAGATGACTTCTTCCGCTGTTTCCCTCACACAGATTCAGGATTTCCTGGCTCAAACTCCCCCTTTTGACCGACTCTCAGAGACGGCCCTTGCAGAGTTGGTTGCTAAATGCCAACTCCTCGGCTATCGGACAGGGCAACCTCTGTTTGAACGCGAAAAAATGCCGACTCAGGTGGCAATTATCTATCAAGGTCAGGCCCGGCTGCTAGGCTTTGACCAGAGGTCGCAGCGTCACGTCAGTTTGCGCTTGGTGCAGTCGCGGGAAATTCTCGGCTGGGCTGGATTGCTCAGGGGAGTTCCCTGCGAAACGGCGATCGCGTCTACAGATGTCATTGCGATCGTCCTATCTGCCGAAGATTTCCTCAGTGTACTAGAAAAACAGCCGACATTTGGAGAAGCATTTCGCGATCATTGTTCCTTGAGCGAAGTATTTGAACTATTGAGCCTGGAATTGCAGCGCCGGGCCGACGGTACTTCTAACCTCAAGGAATTAACTGTGCAAGCTTGGCAAGACGCCACGGTTGTCAACGTACCAAATGGCAACAAAAAAACTCCAGAGCTGGCAAAACAGCTAGAGGGCGATCGAATTTGGCTAGTCAGCAGCGGTGTCTTAGGCGATTTTCCCACAGGCAGCCGCTTCTCGACCCAAAACGCAGCCAAATCCTTAAAAGTAGAAGGCCCCAGAGGCGCCCGCTTAGTAGGCTTCCGGGAACCCCCAGAACCTGAACCGGATGCAGTCATACCAGATGTCCTGACAGGGACTGAAGACCCACCAGGGACAAAGCCACCGATAACTCCTCCTGGCAAGATAGTCGAGGACGCCCCCCCGGTTGTCCCAGTTGCGCCAGCCGACCCCAAAGACGCAAGATACCCTATTTTCCGGGGTAGAGGCCCAATAGACAGCCCCCTAGCTTGCTTCCAAATGTTGAGCAAGTATTTCGGCATAAAATTTCGCCGGGAAATCATCCGCAAAGTTCTAGAAAATCAGTTAAAAACGGCTGGTTCTATCAGTATGCAAGCCTGCGGGCGATCGCCCAAAGTATGGGTCTAACCCCCCAATTAGCGCAAGTTCCCGCAGATGCCATCAACCGTATCAAAGCCCCAGCAATGATTAAATGGCAAGATACCTTTGCCATTCTCTACAGCATCACCGAGCAAGAATTGGTGATGGCAACCCCAGAAAAGGGGCTGATGCGGCTGCGGCCGCCTCAGTTTAAAGAATTTTGGGGAGAAGCCGGAGAAGTCCTGCTGCTGCAAGCCCCACAAGAACTCGGACAAAAAGAGCAGTTCAGCTTCTGGTGGTTCGTACCGGCGCTGATGGAACACAAAACAGTGTTTATTGAGGTGCTGCTTTCCTCGTTTTTCGTACAACTATTCGGTCTAGCCAACCCGTTAATCAGCCAAGTAATTATCGATAAAGTATTGGGTCAGCGTAGCATCGACACCCTAGATATTTTGGGGGTGTTTCTGTTAGGTGTTGCCCTGTTTGAAGGACTGCTCAACGGCTTGCGTACCTTCTTGTTTGTAGATACCTCAAACCGCATCGATGTCAAATTGAGCGCCGAGGTCATCGACCACTTGCTGCGCTTGCCTCAGAACTATTTTGACAGCCGGCGCGTCGGAGATTTGGTTTACAAATTCAGCATGATGGGCCAGATTCGGGAATTCATGACCGGTACGGCCCTGACAGTAGTTCTCGATGCGGTATTTTCGGTGGTTTACGTCGCCGTGATGATCTCTTACAGCATCCAGCTCACCTTCGTATCTTTGGCAGTTGTACCAATACTCGCCCTGATGATCGTGCTGATCAATCCGCTGGTGCTACGCTTGATCAAACAAAGAAATATGCGTTTTTCTGACGCTCAATCTTATTTGGTGGAAGTAGTTACCGGAATTCAAACGGTTAAAGCCCAAAATATTGAATTGAAATCCCGCTGGGAGTGGTCTGGCCGCTATGCTAAATACATTACAGCGAGTTTCAAAACTATTCTAACGGGGACTACGGCCGGTACAATTAGCGGCTTTTTAAACCAAGTAGGAAACCTAGCTCAGTTGTGGGTGGGAGCTTATTTGGTACTGGGGAATGAGATTACTTTGGGTCAGTTAATCGCTTTCCGAATTATTTCGGGGAACGTGACAGGTTCGCTGCTGCGATTTGTCAGCGTCTGGCAGAGTTTCCAAGAAGTTTCAATGTCGATCGATATGCTCAAGGATATTATTGATACGCCCACGGAAACGAGTGAGGAAGACCGGAGCAATATCCCGATGCCAGGAATTCAAGGGAGTGTGAGTTATGAAGAGGTTTCATTCCGATTTTTGGAGAGTGGCCCTCTCCAACTGGCTAATGTGAATTTGGAATTTCCCGCAGGTAGTTTTGTGGGAATTGTGGGGGGAAGCGGTTCCGGTAAGAGTACGGCAATGAAGTTGTTGCAGCGTCTTTATCCCCCGCTTTCTGGCCGAATTTTTATTGATGGGTACGACATTGCCAAAGTTGAACTGTATTCGTTGCGCAGCCAACTTGGGGTGGTGCTACAAGATACTTTGCTATTTAACTGCTCAGTCCAGGAAAATATTGCTCTGAGCAATCCCGATGCGAGCACGGATGAGATTGTGCGAGCGGCGAAATTAGCTGTAGCTCACGATTTTATTATGGGCTTGCCTGCCGGCTACAATACAATAGTAGGAGAACGCGGATCGTCGCTTTCTGGGGGCCAAAGACAACGTTTGGCGATCGCCCGGACAATTTTGCAAAACCCGAAACTGCTGATTTTAGACGAAGCTACGAGTGCGCTAGACTATCATTCAGAACGCCAAGTTTGCAATAACTTAGCCGAAGCTTTTGCCGGTCGCACGGTATTTTTCATTACTCACCGCCTGACTACCATCCAAAATGCTGACGTAATTATTATGATGGATCAAGGTTCTGTCGTTGAGCAGGGAACTCATAAAGAATTAATGGGTCTTAAAGGACGTTACTATTGTCTCTTCCAACAACAAGAAGCATCGAATACTTAATCATGGGGAATAGGGAATAGGTAATAGGTAATGGGTAATAGGTAATGGTAATAGAGGGTTTGGAGATGAGTAGACCGGATTTTGAAGATTTGGATGTTTACAAGTTAGCTGAAAAACTGGCAAATCAGGTTTGGTTTATTGTCAAAGAGTGGGATTTTTTTACGAAAGATACTATGGGTAAACAACTTGTACGTGCAGCCGATAGTGTTTGTGCTAATATTGCAGAAGGACGGGGCAGGTATAATTATCAAGACAATCGGCGTTTTGTGAAGATTGCCAGAGGCTCTTTGTATGAAACAATCAGTTTGTTGAGACTGGCATATGCTAGAAAATTGCTGGGAATAGAACAGGTAAACAAATTCCAACCAATAATTGATGACTTGTCGCCAAAGTTAAATGCTTATTTAAACTCAATAGGAGGTAAGCCAGAAAAAATGATTGATGAAATATCAGATATCGATCGCAAATAAAAAAACTCCTATTCCCATTCCCCATCCCATCCCATCCATCACTTCACCATCCATTCCATCAC